>DAOUUU010000117.1 GCA_030667985.1 Candidatus Krumholzibacteriota bacterium | reverse complement strand
TCAAGATGCTCCTTATAGTTGATCGAGGTTACCATTGGTGCCCGGTTCCGGTTCAAGAGATAGATTCTCTCCAAATGTCGTCCGCGCGCTTCTCATTGCGCTGTTCGTTATATGGTCAAACTCGTTCACTGCGATAAAGCACCTCCGGCAGATCTTCTCACCGGCCGATCTTGTCCTTGCCCGCTTCCTGCCTGTATCGATTATCTGCCTCTTATACCTACTCCTCGACGGGAAGCGCCGCAGGGAAAGCGCCGCCCTGCTCAGGAGCTCCTGGGTCCGGCTCGTCGCCCTCGGACTCTTCGGCGGTATCGGATACAACTTCTTCCTCTACCTGGGTCAGAGCGAGATAAAGCCGGGCGCCGCGGCCTTGCTCACGACCCTGGCACCGCTCTTCACGCTCTTGCTGGCGATCCCGCTATTGAAGGAGAAGGTCCCCGCCCGCAGGATCGCTGGTATAATCATCGCATTCATAGGACTCTATATCGTAGTCGGGTGGGGCAGTGTCGGACTGGGCAAGGTCGCGGGGATATCCCATGCCGAGGCGAAGTACGCGCTGATACTGGCCCTCGCACCACTCAGCTGGTCGATGTATACGATCATCGGCAAGGATCTGGTCAAACACCATTCGCCTGTAACGGTGACCTATCTCGCTCTCATCATAGGAACGATTCCACTGCTTGTTCGCGTCGACGCCGGTTTCTTTCGGACCGTCGCCTCGATGCATCACAGCTACTGGATAGCTCTCGCCTACCTCTCTCTCCTCTGCACGATAGTCGGATTCTGGATTTGGGTCGTGGGGCTCAAGCATCTGCCCGCCACATCAGTCGCCTCCTTCGTCTACCTAAATCCTCCCTTCGCCGCCTTCTTCGGATGGCTCCTGTTCAAAGAGGAGATAACCCTGATGTTCATACTCGGCAGCGCGGTCGTTCTCGCCGGCCTCTACATGGCCCAACTCCGTGCGGAAGGTCCAAGAGGACCAAAAAATGATTGAATAACCCGAAATGTTTCCGGTAGGTTGGTTCCTGAACTGCCTGCGAGCAATCGACCCGATGCAACCTCGAGAAGGGAGAAAGCGTGACTTCCGACGGAATGCACAGTGACAGGGGCGAATGGAGCTCGAAGTTGGGTTTCATATTGGCGGCCGCCGGCTCGGCTATCGGGCTCGGCAATATCTGGCGGTTTCCCTATGTCACAGGCCAGAACGGCGGAGCGGCCTTTCTGATACTCTACCTAGTCTGCGTACTGCTTCTCGGGCTTCCTCTAATGGTCGCCGAACTGACTATCGGGCGGTTCAGCCGCCGGAATCCTGTCGGAGCGTTCGAAGCGATCAAGCAGGGCAGCTGGTGGAAAATAGTCGGATACTTAGGCGTTTTGACCGGCGTATGCATCCTCTCCTACTATACCGTCATGGCGGGCTACACTATCGGTTATATCGTCAAGACCTTGGTTGGAAACGATACTACATTCGAATCCTTCACATCCAATGCCTGGCTATCCCTGCCCCTCTTTTTGCTCTTCTCCGTCTTGACGGTTCTCGTCGTTCATGGGGGAGTCAAGAACGGGATCGAACGCTGGGCCAAGATCCTTATGCCGGTCCTTCTCTTCCTGCTCGTGGTCCTGATCATCAGATCGGTTACGCTGGAGGGTGCAGGCAGGGGACTGAGCTTTTACTTCAAACCCGATTTCAGCAAGGTGACGGGCAAGACCCTGCTCGCCGCGCTCGGCCAGGCGTTCTTCTCTCTAAGCCTCGGTATGGGTGCGATGATCACCTATGGCAGCTACCTCTCGAAGAAGGACAACCTAGTCACCTCCGGATGCTTCGTCGCCCTGTTCGACACGATGATCGCCGTCATGGCGGGACTTGTCATCTTTCCCGCTCTCTTCGCGATGAATATGAATCCTGCCGAGGGGCCCGGTCTCGTGTTCCAGGTGCTCCCCCGCATCTTCCCGCAGCTGCCCGGGGGTAACATCGTCGGCGCCGCCTTCTTCCTGCTCCTTGCGATCGCGGCCCTCACATCGACGATATCCCTGCTCGAGGTGGCGACCGCCTACCTCGTCGACGAGAAGCACTGGCTCAGGCGCAAGGCGGTATGGATCGTGGCGGCGGTCAGCTTCGGCCTTGGACTCCCATCAGCCCTTTCCCAGGGCATAGTGCCCGCCCTGGGCGATCTTCCACTCCCTGGAGGAGGAAGCTTTCTAGGATTCATGGACTGGCTCTTCGCAAATGTGATGCTCGCCGCCGGCGCGATCCTCATCTCCATCTTCTTCGGGTGGGTATGGAAGATGAAGTCGGCCGCCGAGGAGATCCGACAGGGTTACCCCAACGTCGGAAAACTTTTGACCGCCTTCGACATCATGCTCAGGTTTGTCTGTCCCGCGCTGATACTCGTGGTGCTCATCTACCTCTTTATCTCTATCGGATGAGATCGTCACTATGATAGCTGTGCTGCATAACGGTCAAAACGGCTGAACACCCTACAGGGGAGATCGATGGAAGTTACAAAAACCGTAATCGATTTCGTATATAAGTATGTCTGGGATTGCCCCTCCGGCCTTCCCTATATCATCGTGCTACTGCTCGGAACGGGGATATTCCTCACCATCCGCATGCGTTTCATCCAGCTCCGCAGGGTGCGGCACGGTCTCGCGGTCGTGGCGGGATACTACGATAACCCGGATGACTCGGGCGAGATAAACCATTTCCAGGCTCTCTCGGCGGCGCTCAGCGCCACGATCGGGATCGGCAATATAGCGGGTGTCGCCACGGCCATACATTACGGCGGGCCCGGAGCTCTCTTCTGGATGTGGGTGACCGCGATTTTCGGCACGACGTCTAAATTCGTCGAATGCACGCTCAGCACTCACTTCCGCAACGTCCATCCGGACGGGGCCGTTTCGGGCGGACCGATGTACTACATCGAGAAAGGGATGGGCAGCCGCTGGAAGTTTCTCGCCGTGATATTCGCGATCTGCGCGGTGATCTCCTCTTTCGGAAGCGGCAACAGCGTCCAGGCATTCACAGTAGCCGACTCCTTTCGGAGCGACTTCGGCATACCGACATGGATCACCGGCATAGTGATGGCGACGCTCGTAGGCCTCGTCATTATAGGCGGGATCAAACGTATCGGTATGGTGGCAAGCCGTCTTGTCCCGTTCATGTCGATCATCTATTTTCTGGGCGCAGTGACGGTTTTGCTCATCAACGCCAGGTTCCTGCCCGAGGCATTCACCACGATCCTGAGTGATGCCTTCACTGCGAAGGCCGGGGTCGGGGGATTCGTGGGTTCCACATTCACATTCACCCTGATCTGGGGAGTGAAACGCGGGCTCTTCTCGAATGAGGCCGGACAGGGCAGCGCGCCGATCGCACACGCCGCTGCCAGGACCAATGAGCCGGTCCGCGAGGGAGTCGTCGCCATGCTCGGGCCCTACATCGATACGCTTATCATCTGCACGCTGACTGGGCTAGTCATAATAACCGTCGGAGTGTGGCAGGAGAAGAAACTCGAGGGCATAAAGTTCGATTCTAAATCAGAGATCACTGTCATGAAGAACGATGGTCTGGTTCTGGTGAATGGCGAGATCGAGGAAAAGGATAAGTTTCAAGGCAGCTTTGCGGTCTCTAACGGCATTGCGGATGATGTCGTTCTCGTAAAGAACAATGCGACCGTAGATCATTTCCAGCTCTCGATCGATGGCAGCCCTTTCCATGGGGCGGCCGCTGTCGACGAGGAGGGGTCGGTGACATTCACCGATCTGTCGGGTGAAGAGGTGGAGGGCGCAAAGATCGTGCTCACGGGCGAGATACTCCAGAACGGCTCGCCCCTGACCGCCTGGGCGTTCAAGCGAGGGCTTGCGCCGATCGGGAACTGGGGCAACTATATCGTGACCTTCGCGGTCTTTCTCTTCGCAATCTCGACGGCGATCTCATGGTCCTACTACGGCGACCGGAGTATCGAGTACTTGATCGGCGAGAGTGCGATCCTTCCCTATCGCTTTGCCTTCTGCATCGTTCACTTTCTCGGCGCCATCTTCAGCCTTGAGATCGTATGGGGATTCGGCGATACGGCGCTCGGCCTGATGACCATACCGAACCTCATCGCCCTATTCGCGCTCTCCGGTGTGGCGAGCAAGCTCGCCAAGGATTATTTTTCGAGATCCCACCCTAGGTACAAAACATCGATATTCGAGAGGAAAAAATAGACAATAGCCCGAAGCGGGGGGTCAATCCGATACTCCAGAGCAAAAGGCCCATGACAGGATTCCACAGTGAGATGCATTGATTCAATATTGAATACCGCCGTCTTTATTGACAACCTGTAAAAACACAGGTATAATGTAAATGAGGTCCCTGCAGAAATAGTGAGGAAAGTTATCTTGGAGTAAAAACCGCGGGCTCAACTCTTTAAATAGAGTGTCCCAAGATAGTTTCCCACTTTTACTGCGGGGACATCTTTTTGTATTCGGGAGTTGAACACTAGTAGGCTACAAGGCCGTTGAGCATCACGGAATTCCCAGCGTAACTACTCTTCCCAGCTGTCCACCAGGCCGTCCGTGATATACAAGTAACGCTTTTTGCCCTTCTGGCGTGGATCGCGGTAGATCCACTGCTCCTGCAGGCGTTCCCCCACATCGGTGCTGTTCATCTCATCGGGGAATCCCCACGACTCGAGTGCCGCATCCCGTTTCATCCCCTTGAAAAGCTCATGGTTGTATATCGCCTTGGCAGTCTTTTTTCCGTAACTGCGGAGGTTCATGCGGTAACGGTAATCGGGATGCTTGAACCAAAAGAGCCGTTTCATCTTTTCTTCGAAAGCGCTCATGGTGAGCGGTCGTTCGAGATCGAGAGCCTGCCTGAGGCGGCGCCTGTCCGGTCCTTCGACCGTCACAGCACCGCTCCAGTGGAGATCGAGACCGACGATCTTGATCTCTACATCCCGATCGATGAATCCTTCGGGGCCTATGTCCAATAGGAGCGATCTTGTCCAGGCGGTTTTACCCAAATATTCTTCGTTAAGCTGATCCATTTCCTCTATCGGAATATCTTTACCGATAATGTTTTTGGCGGCGCAGCCGTAAAAGGCTATAACAGCAATCAGAGCCAAAACAATCGATCTTTTGCCCATTACTCGAGCTCCTTCTTGAATTTCATGATCAATGGTTCAACATCAGTTAAGATAGATGCGATATCGTTATAAATCAAGCTATTTCTAGGCGATTCCCTCCAGATGATTCAGCAGCATCGTACCATTCTTGGGATCGATATCTATCGCTACGAGATCGAAACGATAAGTGCTGTACACGCGCCTTAGCGGCCGTTTCGCCAGATAGCCTCTCGCCGCCCTTCTCAGCCTGGAGAGCTTCCTCCGATCTATCGATTCGACGGCCGAACCGTACGAAACGCTCCCTCGCATCTTTACTTCGACAAATGCCAGGCAATCCGACTTATCCGCTACGATATCGATTTCCAGATGCCCCGACCGGTAGTTCGTCTCCAATACCCTGTAACCGGCGAGACCGAGATAGAGCGCCGCTATACGCTCCCCACATGCCCCTCTCCGAACTGTCCCCTCCATGTCCACCACCCCCTCACGTCAGAGAACGTATCTTGAAACTCCTCCTGTGCAGTGCCGTGTATCCTCTCGTCCGTATCGCCTCGATATGTTTCCAGGTGCCGTAACCCTTGTTCTTGCTGAAACCGTAGAAAGGGAATCTATCGGCCATCTCACGCATGATCCTGTCTCTTGTGACCTTCGCGACGATCGATGCCGCAGCGATGGAAAAGCTTCTGCCGTCCCCGCGCTTGACCGGTTCGGCAGGAAGCCTGATATCCGGGATGTGGATCCCGTCAATGATCACGTAACATGGCTCCGGATCGAGAGCGTCGATCGCGCTTCCCATTGCGCTGAGTGTGGCTGCGAGGATATTGCTCCTGTCGATCTCGCCGGCATCCACAATGCCGACACCGAGGCAGAGGCTACGCTTGAGGATGATCTCGAAGAGCTCTTCCCGTACCGGCTCGGACAGTAGTTTGCTGTCTCTTACCCTCGACAGTTCATCGCGAGGTTCGCAGACGACTGCCGCGGCGACGACCGGCCCCGCTATGGCTCCCCTGCCCGCCTCGTCCACTCCGGCCAAATACCTGATGTGCGACTTCTTGAGGAGGCTGTCGAACCGTACGAGTTCCTCGAAACTCTTGCGGGATGACATTCGAGTCTATCTCTCCGTCTTCTCGGTGATCCGCGCGGCCTTGCCTTTGAGTTTGCGCAGATAGTAGAGCTTAGCCCTTCTGACCTTGCCGCGGCGTATCACCTTGATCGCCGATACAATAGGTGAATGAAGGGGAAATACTCTCTCGACGCCGACACCTTGGCTGACCTTCCGCACGGTAAAGGTCGCGTGGATGCCTGAGCCCTTGCGCTGTATGACCGTCCCCTGAAAGGCCTGTTTGCGCTCTCTCTTGCCTTCAACGACCTTGACGTCGATCCGGACCGTATCCCCGATGCTGAATTCTGGGACACTCTCCTTCATTCCCTTGGCGGAAAGCTGTTCGATGATATCCATGGTTTCTCCTTACCGTTATCGATTGTCAGTTATTTACCCGTTACATATACCTATTTATTCCATTCTGCGAAACAGAAAATATCTCATGTTTATTTTGTTCCGTCCTGCCCGGTCATCTCTGGACGAAAACGCTTTGTCTTCTCCCTTGCCGACTGCTCCCGCCACTCGGCGATCGCACCATGGTTGCCGCCTATAAGAACATCGGGCACCTTGATACCCCTGTACTCGGGGGGTCTGGTGTAGTACGCGGCGTCGAGCGACGATCTCCGCTCGGCGCTGAATGAATCCGTATCCCGGGACCTCTCGTCTCCGAGGACTCCGGGGAGGTGCCTTATGACCGCATCTGCTATGACCAGAGCCGGCAACTCTCCGCCGCTCAGGACATAATCACC
>DAOUUU010000075.1 GCA_030667985.1 Candidatus Krumholzibacteriota bacterium | reverse complement strand
TGAGCGACGAGCCGACCCTCAGCAAGAGACAGGGGAAGTGCATGAATTTGATGACCTGGCTCTTCTCTCGGTAGGTCTTGTTGTCGTCGTATAGCGCCCCGATCTCGGGAAGTATATGCCCGTACTTCTCCATTATCTTCTTGTCACTATCGAGCCACGCAGTGAACTCCTTCTCCGACCTCAGCTTTTTCTCCAGCAGGCCCGCCTTCTCGAATCCCTCGAGCATTCCCTGATTGTTCTTCAGCACGTTGTTGAACATCTGGTCGTAGGAAGCTAGCTTGATCGCGACTCCCGGGTCGGCGGCGGCCGCGTCCTGATAAATCGCGATGAGGTCGCCGAATAATTGTATCTGGCTTGGGTAATTGAACTCCTGATGATGGGCGACCGAGTTGGACGTCCTGTACCTCATAGTCCTGCCCGGATAGCCGGGGATCATCGTGAAATCCCCCTCCTTCACGCCGGCGGTCGAGATGGCGAGGTGCACGTGGTTGGAATAGGGCATATTCTCCTCGGCGTACTCGGCGCTGCTCCCGTCAGGAGAGACATAGGCGCGGAGGAACGAGAAATCACCCGTATGCCTGGGCCACATCCAGTTGTCTATGTCCCCGCCGTAGTTGCCGATCGAGCGAGGCGGCGCGTAGGCGATCCGCACATCCTTGATTTCGAAATATGTAATGAGCTTGTAGATCATGCCGTCGAAGAAAGCTGCTACGCGGCAATGGACGTCCCTGTCCTTCTCACCCTCGTCGACGATCTCCTTGATTCGCTGTTCGATCGCCTCGTACCGCTCGAAATCCGTCATGTCGTCATCGACGGCGCCTAGCACCTTCTTCGTTACATCCTCGATATCGAGCAGAACATAGGCCATGTAGCCGTGCGCGGGGATCTCGTCCTCGAGCGTCTCCGCGTTGAAGCCCTCTTCTATGTAGTTGTGCTCCTCGGAGCTCGCTCGCTGAAGCGCGGTGAAGGTGACGTGATGGTTCGTCAGCATAAGTCCCTCAGGCGATACGAACGAACCGGTGCCGCCTCCGAAGCTTACGATCGCTCCCGCGATCCCTCCGCCCTTGCCGTCATATATCTCCTTCGCCTCGAGCTCGAGCCCCAACTTCTCGAGCTTCTTGAAGTCGAGCTTCTTGAGCTCGTCGATCGGCCACATGCCCTCCTCGGCCTGCACGAAGACTGGAGCGAGCAGCACCATAGCCAAAATAGTTACTACAATTGATCGAAAACGCATGAAATCCTCCTCTTGAACAAGGGTCGATGCTTTCCCGTGAAACAAAGGAGGATATACTAACACTACATGGGAAAATTAAAAAGGAAGTTTTTTCTCCCAGGGCAGGGAGAGAATCGAGGGCTGTATCAATACTCCTGCAGGATCTTCTCCCACTCCTTGGCGACCTCGACGCGCTTGCGAACGACTTCGGCGATCTGGGAGTTCTGCGTCATCTCGCCGAGCTGTTCCCACTCGCTCACGGCGAGAGAGATCTCGCCCATGTGGGCATGTAAATAACCCTTTATGAACATCGCTTTCTCGTTTTCGGGCTCGAGTTCGCGCGCCCTCGAGAGATAGGTAAGCGCGTCATTGAGATTTTCGAGCTTGTAGTAGATCTCCCCGAGCATTCTGAGCGCCTCGAAACATTCGGTGTCGATCTTTAGTGCCTTTTCGAATTTTTTCGCCGCTTTTTCGAGATTGAGCTTGTTGTAGGCATCCCTGCCCGCCTTGAGCAGGTCGCCGAGCTTCTGCTCGTTGCCCGGCTGCACTTCCGCGTCATCTTCCCCATCGACCAGCTCGATCACATCCATGACGATGAGGCCGTAGACGAGTTTGCTCGTTTCAAAGAGATCTTCGCCTACCGCTTCGGTGACCTCCTTGACCGTCCTATTGCCGTCGATGAGAGAGAGAATTTCCCATTCTTTGGGTTTGAGGTTGAGTTGATGGTCCTCCTGGTTCTCGGCGCCGAAACGGAATACCGAGTGCTTCGAAGGAACCTTGCTGCGTATATTCGACCATTCATCGATCCGTCTCGCGCCCTCCAGAATCAGGTTCTCGGTATTGAGCGGAACGAGCACCTCTATCTTCTCGTCGAGTTTCTCCTCGTCAAACCTGTATTCCCCAGCCTCCCACTTTAATATCTCAAACACAGTGTCCCGGACGCGATCCGCAATAAAATTCTCTATCTGTTTCTTTGGAATGACTCCCTCGCCCTCGATCGCATCAATAAGAGTCTTGTATTTTTTTCCCTTCTTGGACAGTTTCTTTTTCAGTTCGCTGTCCAGAACCCCCCATTCGGCGAGCTGCTCTATCACCGATTTCGGCGTATTCTCGAAGATAGAAGCAAGACAGACTGCTCCCTCCTTGAAAACGACCTTCGCTTCCCTGTCGTCGGGTGTGCCCGCAATGATCAATCGGCCCGTCTTCCTATGCAGATACAGAATCTGGAAAAGGTCGAAGAGACCGATCTCCTTAATCGTCGACTGGATCGTCATACGGGATCATCCTTTCAATCTTTCTCCTTGAACGCCGATTCGACCAGTTCGTCCTCTTCACTCTTCTCGCCGTCGTCCTGGCAGGATATCTCAATCTTATTGTCCACCGCTTCGACCCTCTCGGGCGGAGCTACATTTATACCACTGATCCGCTCGACTTCCCGGTCGAGAATCGTTACCAGCAGGTCCCGTATCTTGTCGAAATTGCGGTTTACTCCGCACTGGAGCAGTTCGATCAGATCGTCGTCAGGCTCTATCGGAAGATCAGTGCCGACCATCGACGGCTTCAGCCGAACGTGGTCGTCCATAGACAGAAAGAACGAGAATCCAGTGTATCGCTGGTTGATCTTGACCGCTTCCTGAACGGCTGCGATGGCGCTCTCGAAATCCTCCTCACGAAGGAAGATCAGCGCCTTCAGATAGAGCGCGTCGCTGTGGCTTCGATCCATCGACATGGCACTCTCGATATCGAACAGAGCGAGCGTCATGCGGTTCATCTTGTAATGGAGCATGGCCCTTTTCTCGTACAGGACGGTGCTCTTTCCCATAAAGGCTTCGAGCCTCTGTATGAGGTTCTCTGCCATCATGTATTCTTCCTTGAGAAGATAGCAGTTGAGGAAATTATAGTTTAATTCCATATGGTAGAGCTTCGTGTTCAATCCCTGCTTGAACATCCGCTCGGCGTCCTCCTTGAGGCCTATCTGGTAGAGAAGCACACCAAGATTGTTCATCACGTCGGCGTCGTTCGAGATCAGTCTGTACGCCTGAAGATAACAGACGGCAGCCTGTTGATAATCGCCCGACAGGTGATAGACACCGCCGAGGAGCCTGAATGCCTTCGCACTCTGGGGGTTGAGCTCCAGGGCTTTGAGAAAACTCGCCAGGGCCTTGACCGTGTTTCCCTCGGATACGTGTATCTTGCCTATCTCTATGTATACCCTATCCTTCTCCTGCATCTCGGAGAGCGCCTTCGTGAACTCCTTGAGGGCTTCCTTGATCAGGCCTCTCTCGACGTAGGCGACTCCGAGCGTGTAAGATGGGCTCTCGAAACTCCCGGCGTCGATCCCCGCATATCCCGCCGCGTCTTTCCCCTTGCCACCCTCATAATCGCCCAGGGCGAGGTTCGCCTCGCTGTTCTGATAAGAAGGGTTGAGTTTCGACGCTACCCTGCTCTCCTCGAGAGCTTCCTGCAGCTGACCGTTGTCACCGTATGCGAACGACAGCAGAAAATGAGATCGCCAGTAACCCGCATCCATCTTGATAGCGGTACTCAATTCCTTTATCGCATCGTCCGTTCTCCCGAGGTTGTAATAGATCTCCCCGAGATCGGTGAAATAAACGGCCGATTTACCCACTTCCTCGCGCACTTCGAGGTACTGTTCGAGCGCCTCGTTGAAAAGTCCGCCGGTCTTGTAGACACTGCCGAGGTGCAGCTTCGCCATGGCATTGCCCGGATCGAGCTTGACGGCCTTCATAAGGACGTCGATCGCCTCCTCGAACCGACCCATGTTCTTGTAACTGATAGCGAGCTTTAGAACCAGCTCTGCATTGCCCGGATCCTTCTCGACTTCGGCCTTCCAACGGCTGACGTCGGGATCCTCCAGCTTGGTCTCGGCAAAGAGATACTGAAGGTTTTCCCTCGCCAGATCGAACTTCGAATCGATCTTGAGGGCTTCCTTGAACTGGCCGATTGCCTCCTCGTGCATGCCTTTTCTGAAATAGAGCACACCGAGGTTGTTCAAGGCGCCCGAATCGTTCCGATCCACCCTGGAAGCGAAGCTGAGCAGGATATTCCTCTCGTTCTTCTTCAGCTTGACCATTTTCCGTCCCTTCAGCTATCGATTACGAGGTGGGAACGTGATTCATAATCTTGTTCACGACCTCGACCACGCGAGAAGGATTAAACGGCTTGATCAAAAAATCCTTTGCCCCGGCGGTAATAGCTTCCTGCACCAGCGCCTGCTGGCCGAGCGCGCTGCACATTACTATCTTCGCCTGGGAATCGATTGCGACGATCTGCCTGACGGCGTCGATCCCATTCATTTCCGGCATGATAATATCCATCGTCACGAGGTCCGGCTTGAGCTCCTTGTACCGTTCGACGGCAGTTGAGCCGTTATCGGCCTCGCCGATAACATTCATGCCATTCTCCACGAGGATCTCGGCTATCATCTTCCTCATAAAAATCGCATCGTCGACTACTAGAACCTTGGGTTTCACTGCTGCTCCTTTCGATGATCACTCAACCCCGATTTCGTTGAAAATCACTGATAGTGAATCTGATGTCGGGACAAAAAACAGAAATCCCTTGCACCGTCCGTCCGTGAGTGTGAACGCGGTCTCGAGCACGAACGCATAGTCATTTTCGAGACTCAGATCGATCAGGACTGAATCCATGACCGCTCCCAGCATGTCATGCGAGATCTGAGGCACCGAGTGCATTACCTTCCTGTTGATGAATGTCGACAACGAGTTAAGGTAGCATCCGCACATGATGTTCCCGATCTCTCTCAGAGTGGAGAGTGAGTACTCGTCCTTCAATGTATCGCCTTCCAGCGTCTCCCCGATCGCGAGCTCGACAAGCTTGACCGCCTCGGGGTGCGGGAAGATCAAGAACATCATCCCGCGGAAGTCATCCGAGTAACCCTCGATATATACAACCGACACCATCGACTCCGGCCCGTTGAAGAGGTTGTATATGATGTTCAGCGGAATGATATCAACGCTCGTTATCGCGACATCGACGCGTTTCTGCAGCAGCTCGCTCAGACCGGTCACGGCGTGGGCCGAACCGATGTTCCCGAGCTCCTTGAGAGCGTCAATTCGCAAGAACGATGGTTTCTTTATCTGGCTCATAAGCTGACCTTTCTCCAAAAATGACATGGGGATCCCAGATAAAAGCCACCTTGCCGCTTCCCAGTATGGTGGCCCCGGATATACCGGATAATCCCCTTATGATAGAGGGCAGTCCCTTGATCACAATCTCCTGCTGCCCCAGAATTCGCTTCACTACGATCCCCGCCCTCTTCTCCCCCATTTCCACAACGATCATCTTGATGTATCTTCCGTTCTCCTCCTCGACCTTTGCGTCGAATATCTCCCACGGCCTGATGACCGGAATAGGGCCTTCCGGAGTCATGAATACCTGCTTTCCCCGCAGCTTTTTCAACGAACCGTACTCGACCCTGGTCGTCTCCTTTATGTATTCGATCGGAAGCGCGTGGACATCGTCTCCGACATAGAACATGAGCACCTTGATGATCGATAGATTCACCGGAAGGTGCAGCGAAATCGATGTTCCTTTCCCGGCCGAACTCTTTATATGCATCACTCCACCCAGCGAATCGACCGTCTTCTTGACGATATTCATACCCATCCCCCGCCCCGAAATCCTGTCTACGCCGCGCGACGTGCTAAATCCCGGAGCGGAGAGAATACTGCAGAGTTCCTCCTCGGACAGTTCCGCCATTTCCTCCGTCGACAGGCCTTCGGACGCCCTCATGGCTTTCACCCTCTTAAAATCGATACCCCTCCCATCATCCATGACTTCTATGATGACGTGGTTTCTCTCGCGCCGCACGCCCAGCGTAACGACCGCCTCCCGGTCCTTGCCGAGCGCTTCACGCTCCTCCGGCGTCTCTATCCCGTGTCCAATCGCGTTTCTGATCAGATGTACGAGCGGGTCGACTATCTCTTCGAGAACAGCCCTGTCTACTCCGATCTCCGAACCTACAATCTCGAATTTCACTTCCCTCGCCTTTTCCCTGGCCGCATCCCTCACGAGGCGTTTGAACCGCTGACACACCTGGCCGACCGGTACCAGTCTGGCCTCCATCACTTCCCTCTGGACCTCCGAAACGAGCCTGCCGAAAACCTCCAACTCGTCCATGAGGGCTTTGTTCTCCGCACCGGACATCTGACCGATAAACCGGATTCTGCTTATTATCAACTCGCCCACGAGTGTCATGATCCTGTCGAGGCGCTCCAGCTCGACGCGAGTCGTCTTTATCGGCTCGCGGAACTCTGCCTGTGAACCACCGGCCTCCTCCGGATCCCTATCATCGATGTCCTCCCGTGACGAGGAGGGTTCGGCTGTTCCTGGATCATCGTCATCGATCCCGGCTACATGTATGGCTATTTTCTCCGCGAGCTCGGCTCGCCTGTCCGAATCCTTTTCATCTACAGCGAGTGTCACGCACTCCCGAAGCATATCGACCGCTTCGAGCATCTTATCGACCGTACTATGTTTGATGCTGAGCTCGCCCTTTCTCAGCGCGTCGAGAAAATTCTCGATGGCGTGGCTGGCTGTAACGACCGAATCGTATCCCATCGCCCCTGAGATACCCTTCAGGTTATGAGCATGGCGGAACAGATCGTCGATATGAGCCTGCTGGTCCTCACACGACTCGAGACTGATAATACCGTTCTCGAGCCCGTGAAAAATCTCGTCCGCTTCGCTCCTGTAGAGCTCCTTATAATCACTTACCTTCATAAACCTTGCTTCCCGCCTGTATTTCCTTTACCTTCGCCGCGATACGCGAGGCGATCCTGTCCAGTGGCAGTACATCATCGACGGTTCCTTCCCTTATGACCGAATTCGGCATGCCGAAGATCAAAGACGTCTCTTCATCCTGACAGAACATGGTCCCTCCATACCGCTTGACCGTGAGACTTCCGGCCGCTCCATCTCTCCCCATCCCTGTCAGGATGACACCTATCAGTTTCTCCCTGTAGATTGGCGCGAAGGAGGAGAGCGCGAAATCGACCGATGGACAGCTCGACCTGTGTTTCTCGTTGCGCGACAGCAGCATGACCACAGGCTTCGTGAACTCCTCGTCCAGAAACATCTGAAGCCCACCGGGAGCGATCAGAACGCCGCCCTGATCGACGCTGTCTCCTTCGTCCGCCTCCTTGACCTTAAGGCGCGTCCTACTGTCGAGGCGCTCTGCGAAAAATTTTGTGAAGTTGGGAGGCATATGTTGAATGACCACAACCCCTGCCTCGAGATCGGCCGGGAGCTTCGGGATTATTTCCATAAGCGCCTGGGGCCCTCCCGTGCTCGCTCCTATCAAAACCACACAATTGGAATGGGACGGGCCGGTCTGAACCGGTTCGTCGGCAATCAACTCTACCGCCGGAGCGAATCGTATCTTTCCAGGATCGATTCCCGCAGCCGCCTTTACCTTCGAGATAAGCTCCTCTTCGGGGAACTTCTTCCCCTTCTCCGATTTCGTGACAAAATCGACCGCTCCATATTCGAGGCAGGTCAGTGTCAATTTCGCTCCTTCGGCCGTATGCGCGCTGACTATGACGACCGGAGTCGGCCATTCACTCATGAGATACCTCAAAGTCTCCAAACCGTTCATACGGGGCATCTCCAAATCGAGAGTGATACAGTCCGGTTTCAGTTCGACCGTCTTGCGGAGCGCGTCCCGGCCGTTCGAGGCGGTTCCGACCACCTCGATCGCTGGATCTCCATTCAACGTATTTACAATCAGGCGCTGCATGAACGGAGAGTCCTCCCCGACTACGACCCTTATTTTCCTGTTGCTGTCGATCATTTCAATATCTTCCCCTACAAAACGATCTCGCCGCCGCCCGCATCGCGGACAAGCACCGAACCGTCATAGACGTTGAAACAGATTGTTCTACCCCTGTTGCCGCCCACGCACTCGGCCGCCACAGGGATCTCGAGCTCGCCCAGCCGCTCGCGCGCCGACAGGATGTTCTTCTCGCCGATCTGAAGAACTCCAGGTGTTCCCTTGTAGTTCGTGAACATTCTCGCGCCTCCGAACAGCTTCGCCACGATCCTGTCTTTTTTTGCCCCCCTCTGTACCATCCGCTCCGCCATGAGCGATATGGCCGAGTCTACGAATTTGGCCTTGTTTATATTATTCTTCACAAGATCTCGCTTCGGATGCATTACGTGTGCAAGCCCGCCTATCTTGGTATCATGGTCGTAGAGCACAATTCCCATACATGAGCCAAGAGCCATCGTCATCATGACCATCGGAGCCTTTGCAACTCTGTATTCGGCCAATCCAATCTTTACTGTTGGTCCCGCTAGTTGACTCTGTGCCATTGATGCCTAACCCATTAACGGGGCTCTTCCTTTCATCTTTCGTTTCCATTTACAGTCCGCGCCATTACAATACATCGCCAGTAATCATGTACATTCGATGGCGAGATTGCCCGTATTCAGGATCCCTCCCACCAGTTTCTGGGGCTCGATACATATGATCATCTTGCCCGAGATCTCGACGATGCCGATGACCGCCTCCACATCGATCCCGACCCCACTCATCTCCGGCGGAGGCTGAACATCCTCTGAAGAGACCTTTATGACCTCCCACACTTCATCGACTATAAACCCGAATCCGCCGCTTTCGACGTCGAGAATGATCACACGGCGCTTTCGTTCCTCGTCTTCGGAACCGGATGAATCGGCGATCCCGAGGACCGGATGCATCCTCACCACGGGAATGATCTCTCCACGGAGATTTATGACTCCGGAGACCGGCTCGGAAAGCCCTGGAACCGGAAAGGTGTTCATTGGCCTGATAATCTCTCGGATCTTCGCGACCGGAACCCCATAGCTCTCCGTACCGAGACGGAATGTCACGATCTGGATCCCATACTGTATCTTCTTTTTCAACTGTTCGGCGTTGCTCATAACCTGCTCCTGCCGGTTCAATTCCCGGTGACGACCGTTTCCATATCCGCTTCTCGACCGCTCTCATCGAGAAGCTTGAAACGGTTCACGTGCTCTCCGAGCTGAATCGCCATATCGCTCAGCTTCTGAGCCGAGGAGGCGACGTCTTCCATACTCGATGTCATCTGTTCCATCGAAGCGGCTGTTTCCTGTGTCGAGGAGGCGTTTTTCTCGGCGCTCGTCGAGATCTCGTCGATCGAGGTCGTAACATTCTTCATCCCGCGCGAGAGTTCTTTGGTCGCGGCCGATATACGCCGCGCCATATCACTCGAACTCGTCAACACTTCGACGATCTCGTCTAGGGACCGCCCGGCACTCGTAACTATCTCCTTGCCCTCTGTGACCTCTTTCGAACCGAGGTCGATACTCGATACAGCCGTGCGCGTATCGTCCTGGGTCTGCTTGATGAGCAAAGCAATTTCATCGGCGGCCTTGGCGCTGCCCTCGGCGAGCTTTCTCACTTCATCGGCGACCACTGCGAAGCCGCTGCCCGCTTCGCCGGCCCGTGCGGCCTCGATTGCGGCGTTGAGAGCGAGCAGGTTCGTCTGATCGGCGATATCTGTGATGACATCGACGATCTCTCCGATCTGATTTGAACGCTCCCCGAGATGCCGTATGATCTGGGCCGATTCGTTGATCACTTCGTATATCTTGTTGATCTTCTCGACCGCCAGCTTGGCCGATTCCCCACCCTTCGTCGCAGTCTCTGTAGCGTTCGTCGCAGCCGAAGCCGCCAGTTCTGCGCTGTTCGCGACCTGCTTGACCGAGCGCTACATGTTACGGATCTCCTTGATTGTCTCATCGACCTTGTGCGCCTGCAAATCGGTCGACTTTGCGATATTCTGTACGGTCAACGAGGTCTCCTCCGTTATCGAGTTCATCTGTTCGGTCGACGCGGAGAGACTCTGTGCCGAGAAATTGACCTTGTCGGCCGTCGACCTGATCATCCCGATAATTCCACCGATCGTTATGAATATCTTGTTCAGGGTGCCGCTTAACTTGCCAAACTCGTCATTGGAATCGATCTCTATCCGGCCCGTGAGGTCTCCCGCGTTCGACGCAAAAGAGGTGCTGACATCGATGAGCTGCCGCACCGGCGTCCGGAGTATCCTCGTTACCAAGAGATAGAAGAGCCCGTAACCGACGGCCAGGATTAAACCAATACCAAGCACCAGACTCCACCGAAGATTCGCCAGCTCTTCACGGCCGCTCGGCAAACGAAAGGATACCTTGAGGATACTGCTCTCTTCGCCCGGAAGAGGAATTGCCAGGATAACCGCTGGCTTCTCGACAGGGACCCCATCGCCGCTGATGAGCGCCTCTCTGTCGTCGCCCCCTGAAAGACTTTCCGTTCTGTTTTCCCAGAATGCGATCGCCTGACCATGTGCATCTAGCAGCTCGATACCCTGTATGCTGGGATATTCTTCGAGCAGTTTTTGCATCTCGGCATTCAGCTCTTCCCGTGTTCTTCCAGCTTGAACCGCCGCGAACGTTCTAGAGACGCAGGCCCTCCAAACGTTGTCGCGGTTCATAAGAGCTCTGTCGACCGCGCTCTCGCTCGTCATTACAAACAACAGAAAAGCTGCGGATGAAATGATGAACGCCACGGCGACCATCGAGAGAAATACCTTGCGGCTTATACTGTTCCAGAATCCAAAAAACTGCATTTCACTCCTCCTTCATCAGGCGCCCTGGGCGACCCTCTGGTATATCTTGTTTCTGGCATCAACGAGTTCAAACATGCTCAGATCTTCACCGGTTATAGCTTCACTCTTGCCGAGCACGAGTATTCCTCGATTGTTCAAGGCGGAACAAAAATATTTCAGAACCGTACTCCTGGCAGAATGGTTGAAATGTATCAGAACGTTTCTGCACATTATCAGGTCGAGCATTCCGAATGGAGGCCTGGAAAAAAGATTATGCACACGGAACTTGACACGCCGCATGACATCGCGCTTGACCTTGCAGTACCCATCATCCAGTTCGAAATAGCGCTTCAGGAGATCCCCGGGAATAGCGCATACCTTTCTGTCCGGATACATGCCTTTTCCGGCAAATCTGCATGCCTCCTCCGATATATCGGTGCCGAATATCTGCAATTTCAGATCTATCCCTTCTTCTCTCAAGAGATCGAGCAATCCTATGGCCAGGCTGTAAGTCTCCTCCCCAGTCGAACATCCGGCGCTCCAGGCCCTGATCACATGCATTCCATCGAGCAGTTTTCTTCCGATTATCTCCGGAAACACTTTATGGTTCATCGCATCGAATACCCCTCGGTCCCGGAAAAAATCGGTCACATGGATCGTCACGACCTCGAGCAACCGGCCGGCCTCCTCGGGATGCTTCCCCAGGTAATCCATGTACTCATCGAGATCCTGGGCTCCCACAGAAGTCATCCTCAATCCGATCCTCCTGCCTAGACACGAGGACCGGTACTTGGTAAGATCCTT
>DAOUUU010000128.1 GCA_030667985.1 Candidatus Krumholzibacteriota bacterium | reverse complement strand
GATCCATCCGTTTAAATAGATAAGCGGGCTGTGTCTGTGCCTCGAGAGGGCAGGAATGCCGTTCGTATGCCTTTTCTGAGTGGTTTATGCGTGCCTTTTCCAGGCTCCCTTTTCGCTTTGCAAAGTAGAGGGGGCTGTGATAGCATGTACCGAATTTTTAGAGGATTACGGAGAGATCTACAATGAAAAAGAGACTGTTACCGCTGATAGCGGTTCTTCTAATTCCATTCGCCGCGTTCGCGGCCACGATCAAATCGGTCGAGGTCGAGGGGAATCACTTTGTCTCGACGAAGAAGATACACTCGATCTTCACGGCCAAGGCGGGTCAGCAGTATCAGCCGGAAAAGGTGTCACAAGGCATTCGCAGCCTGTTCCAGACCAAGAATTTCAATGATATTGTGGTCCGCTCCCGTGAGGAGGGAGGCGAGATCGTTCTTACGATCACCGTCGAGGAATATCCCAGGATCAAGGAAGTCCGTGTGGAAGGGAACAAGAGCATCGAGCGCGGTGATATCGATGGAAAGATCGCCGTCCGTGATGGTTTCTTCGCGAGGCCCGCGATGCTGACCAGGGATGTCCTCGCCCTCAAGGAGCTTTACAGCGAAAAGGGCTACAATGCGGCCCGTATAGATATACGACAGATCCCCATTGAGAAGGAGCATATGGTGGTCGTCGTCCTGGTCATAGCGGAAGGCGAGAAAGTCAAGGTACGCAATATCGATTTTCTTGGCAACGGGGCGATCGAATCGGACGGGCTGCTGTCGGTTATGGAGACGAAGGTGGACTCCTGGTGGAGCGGGGGCGAGTACAAGCCGAAGGTCCTCGAGGAGGATCTTCAGAGGATCAAACAACTCTACGGAGACGAGGGTTATCTCGACGCGACGGTCGAGCTCGCCGAAAAGGTGGAGTTGGATGACGGCAAGAGTGTCGATATCTATATCGGTATCGAGGAGGGACCCAGATACTGGTTGGGAAAAGTGACCTGGTCGGGAAACACAGTTCTGTGGGATTGGGAGATCGAGCCCTTTGTGCAGATGGAGGAGGGAGATCCATTCTCACTCGGAGAAGTCGAGATGATGCAGGTCGGTATCAGTCAGAGCCTGTGGGAGAAGGGATACATCTGGAGCCGGATCGTTCCGGGCAGGAGGGTCCGCAAGCATACTATCGATCTCGACCTCGAAATCCAGGAGAACCACCAGGCAACGATCCGTGAGATAAAGATAAGCGGTAATACAAAGACATTCGAGCATGTGATCCGCAGGGAATTCCGCATGTATCCCGGGGACACATTTATCCTCGGCAATGTGCAGCGAAGTATAAGAGATCTGTACGCAAGGGGGTATTTTGCCAACTTCCCGCGTCTCGACACCGAGCCGTTGAACGAGGAGGGGGAGATGAACCTCCTGATAGATGTCGAGGAAAAGCAGACAGGTTATTTCAGGATGGGAGCCGGATTCTCCCAACTCAGCTCGCTAAGCGGATTTCTCGGCATCACTGAGAACAACCTGTTCGGCAGGGGCAAGAGCGTTTCGTTCGATTGGGAATTCGGCCGCTACAGAAAGAACCTCAATGTTCAGTATACTGAGCCCTATCTGCTCGGAACGAATAATTCGCTGACAGCTACCGTCTACAGCTGGATACAGGATAGGGTGGCCCAGACCTTCTACACCGACAGGCGGACCGGATTCTCACTGCAACTCGGCAGGCCCTTCCCCTGGCTCGATTATACGAGAGCCTTTGTAAGCTACCGGTTCGAGAAGGTCGAACTGACCAACTTCGCTTCGAATTATCCCGACTACGGGTACCTGCGTTTCATCGGATGGCCCCTGAACAAGAGCAGCGTTTCCCTGAGCCTCACGAGGAACTCGACCGACAGCCCGTTCCATCCCTCGAGGGGTTCGAAGGTGAGTGTCAGTTCCGAGTTCTCAGGCGGCATATTCGGAGGAAACGTCGACTATATGCGTCACACGGCGAACCTGCAATGGTTTACGCTCCTGTTCTGGAAACTCACATTCCATCTCGATCTGACCGCAGCGGTCATCGATGGCTACAATAAGGATGACGAGATCGTCGAATACGAGTTGTTCAGACTTGGAGGTAACAGGAGGTATGCGTTGAGAGGGTATGATTTCTACGAGATCGTGCCCGATGGAAACGATCCCTACGTCGGAGGCAGATTCATGACGATCCTCACTCAGGAGATACTGTTCCCCGTATCGGAGCAGGTCTATCTATTGACATTCCTGGATGTGGGGAACGTCTGGAACAGCTTCGCCGAAGCCAATCCATACAACGTGAGGCGGGGTCTCGGTTTCGGTATCAGGCTCGATATGCCCGGACTCGGAAATCTTGGATTTGATTATGGTTATGGCTATGACAAGGTAGGGGGGCCAGCGTGGGAGCCCCACTTCACATTCGGTACCTTTTTCTAAATAGGTGTTTATATTTGCATGAAAAGTAATATATTTGAGGAAATCCAAACCCCATGAAAAGGAGGAAGACCGTGAAGAGAATGAAAGTTGCAATACTGTGCCTGTTTGCAATATCGGTTTTTCAGGCTGCCGCAGTTAATGCGCAGGATGTGAAGATCGGCTATATCGATACGGTTAATATCTTCGCTGAATTCAAGGAGACGGTCGACGCCGAGGAGATATACAAGAAAGAGCTCGACCAGTGGAAGAAGGTTGCAGCGGAGATGGAGGCTGAGATAGCCCAGTTGAGAGAGGAGCTCCAGAGCCAGAGCCTTATGCTGAGCGAGGAGAAACTCGCCGAGAAGAAACTGGTCCTTGAGCAGAAATACAAGGAATATCAGCAGTTTATGAGCGATATCTTCGGCGAAGAGGGCTCTGCCGCCCAGAGAAACAAGGAGCTCACCGCTCCTATCGTCGAAAAGATCAACGCTGTGATCACACTGATCGCCGAGGAGGAGGGCTATACGATCATCTTCGACGCCGCACAGGGAAATATTGTCTACGCGAAAAAGGCGATCGATCTGACGGAGAGGGTGCTCGAGAGGCTACAGGCGCAGATGGAGACGGTGGAGTAGCGCTTTGGCCGCTTTTAACGTTTGCATTGTGTGATTTGGGGCTATAAAATGCTTTGGAAAGTCTAGCACGAGTCGGAACGGATAACAGCCATGCCATCATATTCGCTCAGAGAATTGGCCGAGATAGTGGGTGGAGAGATCATCGGAGATTCTTCGGTGACGATAGATAGTGTGTCTGGAATCAGGGAGGCTGAGAAGGGAGAGATAACCTTCATAGCCAATCCGAAATATGAAGTCTATCTCGAGACGACGAAAGCCTCGGCCGTCATCGCAGACATCGACGGCAACCCCGCGACCCCAATCCTCAAGGTAAGCAATCCCTACCTTGCTTTTTTGAAGGTCGTAACACTCTTCAGCGAGTCTCCATTTAAAAAGTATCCTAGGGAAATCCATCAGACCGCCATCATCGACGATAGCGCGGATATTGGTAAAGAGGTCTCGATCGGCGCTTATGTCGTCATAGGCGCTGGTACGGTCATAGGCGATAAATCGACCATACTGCCACTGGTGGCGATCTGCGACGATGTCAAGATCGGCGGCGAATGCCTCATCTTCCCACATGTGACCATACGCGAGCACTGTGAGATCGGTGATCGTGTGATCATCCATTCGGGCACGGTCATCGGGAGCGACGGATTCGGATACGCGAAAGAGGGGTCCGCCCACCACAAGATACCCCAGATCGGGATCGTGAGAATAGAGGATGATGTGGAGATCGGAGCGAACTCCGCGGTCGACCGCGCCACGACCGGTGTCACGCTCATAAGGAGTGGCTCGAAAATCGACAATCTTGTCCAGGTCGCCCATAATGTTGTCATAGGTGAGAATTCTATACTCGCTGCGCAGGTCGGTATCAGCGGCAGCACGGAGCTTGAAAAGAACGTCACACTGGCGGGTCAGGCCGGACTTGTGGGACATATCAAGATCGGCGAGGGTGCGAAGGTAGGCGCACAGGGCGGTGTAACGAAATCGATTCCACCAGGAATGAGTGTATCCGGATACCCGGCCCGTGAACACGGATTTGCGAAGAAAATGTACGCCGCAACAACCAGGCTTCCCGAGATCCTCAAGGAGTTTCGGAAATTGAAGGCGCGCGTGGAAGAGATCGAGAAAGGACTCAGCAGTGGTTCGTCAGCAGAGGACAATTAAGAAATCCTTTAAATACGATGGAATAGGTCTGCACACAGGGAAACAGGTCAGTACCGAGGTCAAGCCCGCGCCGTTAGATAATGGGATCGTCTTCAAACGGATCGATCTCGATCCACCAGTAGAGATTCCGGCGAATGTCGACCACATACACCAGGAGGAGATCAGGCGTAATACGACCATCACAAAGGATGGTGTCGACGTCCACACGGTCGAGCATTTCCTCGCGACAGCGGCGGGGCTACACGTGGATAATCTCATCGTGGAGATCGACTCGGATGAACCGCCGGAACCGAAGGACGGCAGCTGTCTCTCTCTGGTCGGGGCGTTCAATTCGGTCGGATTCGAGGGTCAGGGGGTGCCGACTAGAAGTTTCAAGGTGAAGAGCCCGATCTCTCACGTGGAGAACGATATAGAGCTTATAGCCCTTCCCCATGACGGATTCAGGGTCAGCTTTACCATCGACTACGAGAATCCACACATCGGTACCCAGTATGCCTCCTACGAGTTGGATCCGGAGGTGTTCGTCAACGAGATCGCTCCGTCACGGACCTTTGCCCTCAAATCCGATGTGGAAATGCTGAGGTCGGAGGGCCTGATCAAGGGAGGAAGCCTTGATAATGCGATCGTAGTCGACGATAACGGTCTTCTCAACAAGGGACCGCTTCGTTTCGAGGACGAGTTCGTCAGACACAAGATACTCGATATCATCGGTGATCTTAACCTGATCGGCAATCCTATTGAGGCTCACGTGATCGCCATAAGATCCGGTCATCAGTCGAACCTGAGGTTTGCGAAGAAGATCGGGGATGTAATTAAACAGTCGAGGAGAAGCGCGGCCGGCGGAAGAGATAAATTCTGGGATATCAATGTCATTCAAAGGATCATGCCGCACAGGTATCCTTTTCTTCTTGTCGACAGAATCCTCGAGATGGAGGACAAGAAGAGTGTGGTCGGGCTGAAAAACATCACGATCAACGAACCCTTCTTCTCCGGCCATTTCCCCGGACGTCCCATCATGCCCGCCGTCCTCATCATAGAGGCAATGGCACAGGTCGGGGGAATTCTCCTGCTCTCGAGCGTGGACAAACCGGAAAAGTATCTCGTCTACTTTATCGGTATCGACAAGGCAAAATTCCGGAGGCCCGTAGTCCCCGGCGACCAGGTACGGTTCGAACTCGAGATGACCTCTCTCAAGAAACGCTTTTGCAAGATGAAGGGAATGGCTTACGTCGACGGCAAGGTCGTCGCGGAGGCCGAGTTGACTTCCACGATAGTAAATCGCTGATGGAGCCCTGATGCCGGCCGAGATACACGATACTGCGATCATACATCCAAAAGCCCAGATAGGCGACGGTACGACCATAGGGCCCTACTCGATCATCGGCGAGCATGTGAGACTGGGAAGTAACTGCCGGATCGGCAGCTCCGTCCTGATCGAGGGGCATACGATCCTTGGCGAGAACAACAGGGTCTTCCACGGCGCCGCCATAGGCACGATCCCGCAGGACCTGAAATACGAAGGAGATCGATCCTACGTAAGGATCGGCGACAACAATGTCATGCGCGAGTATGTAACGATCAATTGCGCCACGGCCGAGGGAGAGACTACACAGATCGGCAACGGAAATCTTCTCATGGCCTATGTCCATATTGCTCACAACTGTATACTCGGAGACCATGTTATCCTCGCAAACTCCGTAAATCTAGCAGGCTATGTAATCGTTCAGGACTATGCGATAATCGGAGGAGTCGTACCGGTTCATCAGTTCGTCACTATCGGCGCTCATTCCTTTATCGGTGGCGGGAGCAGAATACCAAAGGATATTCCACCCTTCGTCAAGGTCGCTGGAAATCCGCCGAGAATCGTTGGTATCAATACCGTGGGGCTC
>DAOUUU010000125.1 GCA_030667985.1 Candidatus Krumholzibacteriota bacterium | reverse complement strand
TTCCACTGCAGAGCCGAGGCGCAGTATCCTTTCTGCAAGAACAAGATACAGTATCAGCAGAAGAATTGGAAGGTCATCGAGACCGAGCATTTCGAGATATTCTATTATCCGGACGAGATCGCTATAGCAGAATACATAGTCGGCCTCACCGAGGATCTCTACGAGGAATATTCGATCTTCTTCAATCTCGAGCTCGATCGCAAGATCCCCGTCATTCTCTATGGAACGCATCACGATTTCCAGGAGACGAATGTCATTCCATACATGATATCTGAGGCTACCGGCGGCTTTACCGAGTTCATCAAGGGGAGGGTGGCTCTTCCGTTCATGGGGTCATACAGACAGCTTCGGGATGTATACAGGCACGAGATCACGCACGCGTTCATGCTCGAGAAGTTGCGGGCCGTCATGAACGAGCATAAACGCTACAACTACAACCATCCTCCCTTATGGTTTACGGAGGGGCTGGCCGAATATCTCGGAAAGAGAAGACAGGACAGCGAAGCGCATATGTTCGTCAGGGATGCCGTGATCTCAGGCGAGTTACATCCCCTGAAGGAGCTATGGCGAATCTACGGAACCTATATGATGTACAAGCAGGGGGAGAGTGTCCTCCATTACATATCGACCCAGTTCGGCGAGGATGCGATACGTGTAATATTGGAAAACTGGTGGCTAAACGACAAATTCGATGTGGTTCTGGAGCGTAGCATAGGACGAAACGTAGAGGAGCTCGACAGGGAATGGCGCGATTATCTCAAGAGAAGATACTACCCGACGATTCTGAGCAGACGCCGCATAATGGATCAGGGCGAGATCATCTCCTCGGCCAAGAGGTCATTCGAAGTGCATCCGGTAAGTTACCATGACCAGGAGGGCAATGAGCGTGTCGTCAGTATCGGATTCGGCCTGGGAACCATCGATATAGTCGAGTTCACAAAGAGAGTAGATCCGAGTCCCTGGAAGCGGGATCACGAACGTTGGAGGAGAAGGGCGCTCATAAAGGGAGGGAGGTCGACCCGATTCGAAACGATACCGTTGTTCAGGAGCCGTATGTCCATGAGCGGCGATACACTGATATTCGCCGCAAAATCGGGCAGAGGTGACGTGATCTATTTCTACGATTGCGTCAGGCGAAAGGTCGTCAGGCGGATCACCTACGACGAGGTCCGTGTGCTCTCTTCGCCCGCTCTTTCTCATGACGAGCGGTACGTAGTATTTTCGGCGATAGATAAACAGGGTAGATCGGACCTTTTTCTCTGCGACCTGACCGATGATTCATTCAGGCGTCTGACCGAAGATCATTATGAAGATGCATTCCCGGATTTCCATCCTTCGAAGCATCTCATCGTGTTCAGTTCCGACAGGTGTGATAGGGGGATGGAGGGAAAGAAGGCATTATACTCGATCGATCCGCACTCAGGCGAGATAACACAGCTGACAGGGGGAGAACACACCGATACCGGGCCCCGCTGGCTTCCGGACGGTGAAGGCCTGCTCTTCGCATCGGACAAGGATGGGATCTACGATATTTATCTTCTCGAGAATGGGAGGATCAGCCGGCAGACGGAGACGCTCGGCGGAGCCTTGCATCCTTGGCCCTCCGACGATGGAGAATCCTTCTTGAGCGCCGCTTACTGCGGCGGGCTCTACAGGATATACCGGGTTCCATTAAAGCGTGAGACGCCGAATCTCGCTTCGGTATCCTCGTCTGATCTCGGAGTATCATGGCAGCTGGGAGAGGCCCCGGATTCGCTTGGGGTCGAAAAGAAGGATTATAAGGTCAGGATGGGACTCGATTTCATTGGGGCGACATTCGCCATCGATCCGGATTTCGGCAGCATAGGCAACGGGGCTCAGCTCTTTTTTACGGACATGCTAGGCAATCACCAGCTCATCGTTTTGGCGGGAAGCGCCACGAACACCTTCGACGACTTCTGGCGCTACGTTAACGCGGCCGTAACCTATGTCAATCTCACCAACAGAGTGAACTATTACTTCGGGGGATTCCACCTGGCAAGCTATATAGGAAGTATCTACGATCTCTTCAGGTTCGAGCGGAGGTACGGGGGGTTGGCCGGTATAAGCTACCCCTTGTCGAAATTTATGAGATTCGATCTATCCACGGTTGTCAAGGGCATGGAACGCGACGACGACATAACAAATCTGGGTGTCAGTACCGGTTCAAGCTTTCTCATCTCAAACTACATCTCCTACACGATGGATAACATCGTATGGTACGTTGGCGGGCCGATCACGGGCCGTCGGCTCAATGTGATTTTCGGCAGAACGTTCGATCTGCAGGGAACCAGGTATGAGAGCACCACACTCAGCATGGACGTTCGAAATTACATCCATCTCTCCAGGCGGATCATATTCGCTCAGAGATTCGTGAGCAGGAACGCCTGGGGAAGCGATCTCCAACTCTTCTACCTGGGGGGCTCGTGGGATCTGAGAGGTTATAACTTCAGGCAGTTCACCGGCAAGCATACGTTTCTAATCAACAACGAACTCCGGTTTCCGCTTCTTGACCGTCTTCTGATGAGATTCCCATTCGGGTATATCGATTTTCCGATGTTCAGGGGATCGTTGTTTATAGATGCGGGGAAGGTCAGCGGTTTCATCTATGACACCGGGTGGATCGGGAGTGTCGGCGCCGGGGTCGAGATGAACCTGGGGTATCTGCCCGTCTTCAGATTGAATTTCAGCAGGAGGACCGATTTCGACACCATAGATAGTAAAGTGCGGATCGATTTCTTCCTCGGATTCAACTTTTAGCCCTCCGCTCCCTGAATAGTTCCATCTTGCATATTGACGTTACGTTGCGTACTATAATGTGCAATAGTAGATGAGTTGCGTACTTTATAGCGCGTGTACATTCAATCAAAAAAGAGGCTGATATGCGCTGGTCGAAGAGTTGCATTCCGACATTCAAGGAAGATCCGTCCGAAGCGGAGATCCCGAGCCACAAACTAATGCTGAGATCGGGATTAATCAGAAAACTTACATCGGGCGTCTATACGTTTCTTCCAATGGGATACAGGACGGTCAGGAAGATAGAGAAGATCGTTCGTGAGGAGATGAACGCCATAGGGTGCCAGGAGGTTCTTATGCCCATCCTGCATCCGACGGAAATATACGAGGAGAGCGGCAGACTCGAGACTTTCGGCCCCGAGCTCTTCAAACTGAAGGATAGCAGGGACAGAACTTTCGCGCTCGGACCTACCCACGAAGAAGTTATCACGATGATCGCGCGCGATGACATGAGGAGTTACCGCTCACTTCCTCAATGCCTATATCAGATACTGAGCAAATTCCGGGACGAGATCCGGCCGAGATACGGAGTGATACGTGCCAGGGAATTTATAATGAAAGACGCATACAGCTTCCATGTCGACGATGAGTCGCTCGACGAGACCTACAGGAAGATGGAAGGTGCCTACCGCAGGATCATCGAGAGGTGCGGTCTCGAATATTGTATCGTTGAAGCGGATTCCGGCTATATAGGGGGGGAGGAGTCTCACGAGTTCATGGTCCTGGCCGGGAACGGCGAGTCGACGATTCTGAGCAGCACGTGTGGGTACGCAGTCAACCAGGAACAAGCAGTTGCCAAAGAGGATCCGGATAGACGGGTAGGGGAAAATTCCGGGGACCCGTACATCGAGCTCTCCACCCCGGGCATGGCGACCATCGATGAGGTCAGCGGGTTTTTGAAGGTCGAACCGTACGCACTGGTCAAGACGCTGTTGTACAGAACGGGAGAAAAGACAGCGGCGCTGCTTATCCCTGGTGACAGAGAGATCAACGATATCAAGCTCGTAAATGCATCAGGCGATCCCGACATACGTTTTCTGACGCCGGATGAGATTGTGAAGGCGACAGGCGCCCCGGTTGGTTTCAGCGGTCCGGTCGGCCTGCCTGAGGAGATCGAGATCATCGCCGACCCTCTCATCGAGGCGTACGAGTCGATGATCGTAGGGGCGAACAAAAAGGATGCTCACTTAAAAGGTGTCGTTCAGGGCCGTGATTTCAGAATCGATCGTTATGAGGATCTCGTCTGGGCCAAGGAGGGGGATCTCTGTCCCAAGTGCGGAGAGCCCCTCGGAATGAGCCGGGGTGTAGAGGTCGGACACATATTCAAGCTTGGCGACAAGTACTCTGCCAGTATGGACGCGACATTCATCGACGAGAAGGGAGAGATGCATCCCTTCATAATGGGTTGTTACGGATTCGGTATATCGAGAATGGCCGCCGCTGCTATTGAGCAGCATCATGATGATGACGGCATCGTCTGGCCCGCGTCTATCACGCCGATGGATCTATTGATCCTGCCCGTGAATGTCAACAACGAAGAGGTGTTGGAGACAGCGTTCCGGTTGGAGCGCGAGTTGGAAGAGAGGGGAATCGATGTACTTGTCGACGACAGGGATCAGAGCCCGGGAGTGAAGTTCAAGGATGCCGATTTGACCGGGATACCGCTGCGGGTGACTATAGGCAGGAAATTGAAAGAGGGCAAAGTAGAACTATTCCATCGGGCAACCCGCGAAATAGAGGAGATACCCGTCGAAAAAGTTCTCGATGTGATCTTGGAGAAGATCGAGCGTTAGGATGTATTGCTTCGTTTGGACAGTCTCGACTTGAGGCGGTCGCCTTTTCTGTGATGGATGATACCCTTCTTGACCGCTTTGTCGATGGCAGAAACGACCTGGGGGAAGCTTTCGCGGACAGCGGCTGCATCCTCCTGCGCATTGTAGGAACGAATCGTTTTTCTCAAAAACGTCCGGTCCATCTTGTTCCGCTCGCGCCTCGTTTCGTTCTGGCGCATCCTCTTCCAGGCAGATTTATGGTTCGGCATGAAATAATCACCTCCAATGTTGCGATAACATAATAGAAGGCCAGTTAATTGTCAAGAGGACAAGAGAATAAACTGAAGGAAAAAGCAAGGGCCTTTCCGGACGAGCCTGGTGTATATATGATGAAGGATGGGAAGGGGCGTGTAATCTACGTTGGAAAGGCGAAAAGACTCTCAAATAGGGTCAGGAGCTATTTCCAGAACGAGAAGCTTATGACCACTAAGACGAAAAGCCTTGTATCTGCCATACACGAAATCGATTACATAGTGACCGGAAACGAAGTCGGAGCGCTCGTGCTCGAGAACAATCTTATCAAGGAATACCGTCCTCGATACAACATTAGACTCAAGGACGACAAGAGATACCCCTTCGTCAAATTGGCCGTGAACGAACAATTTCCCAGGATCATGGTGGTGCGGCGCGTGTTGAACGACGGAGCTGATTACTTCGGACCCTACACGGATGTCAGGGCCCTGAGGAGAACACTGAGGCTTCTGAAGACGATTTTCCCGCTGCGTAACTGCAGCGGGAATAAATTCAAACGCAGGGAACGGGAGTGCCTGAATTTTCATATCGACCGATGCCTCGGACCATGCACGGGGCGGATTACGGAGGAGGCATATCGCGTTCTTGTAAATCAGGTGCTTCTCTTTCTGAAGGGCAGAAACGATGAATTGCGTTCCTCGCTCGAGAATGAAATGAGAGATCTTGCCCGTAATAGATGTTTCGAGGCTGCTGCGAAGGTGAGGGATCAAATAGATATGATCGATCGCATATCCCAGCAGCAACTGGCCGTTTCGCCCGGTGCCGGCGATAAGGATATCGTGGCTCTGTCGAGGGAGGGGGATACAGCATGCGGCGTCGTAATGAAAATCAGGGAGGACAGGCTTCTCGGTACCGAGGCATTCATGCTTCCAGTGACCGATTCCGACGGTGATCGGACAATCTTCGCCAGCTTTATCGAACTTTATTACCATTCAGCGACTGATATTCCGCCGTCGATCGTAACGCAGGAAACGGTGACAGATCGGGAGTTGATCGAAGAATGGCTTGGGCAGAAGAGGTGTGGACGTGTTGAACTCACGCATCCTAGAAGAGGAAAGCAGAGAGACCTGGTGGAACTGGCCCGCAAGAATGCATCCCTCCAGATACTCTCGGAATCCCGACCCGGCAGGCGTTCACGTTGAGGGCCCCGGTGCCGTGCTCGGCCACGTTCGCAGCAACCGTGCCGCTCAGGGGCTTGCGGGCGAGGACGATCGGCTCGTGCGCGGGCTTCAGGGCGGTGCCCCAGCCGGCCCAGTCGCGGGCGG
>DAOUUU010000108.1 GCA_030667985.1 Candidatus Krumholzibacteriota bacterium | reverse complement strand
CTTTGAAGCGGGAGTGCTCGAGGTCTATTTGACACAGCTCATCATGAAGAAGGGCCGCCCCGGAGTGCTCGTTACAGTGCTGTGCGAGGCGGCCGCTCTCGACGCGGCAGTTAAAACGCTTTTCAAGGAGACGACGACACTCGGTATCCGGATAGCTACCGAGGGAAGGACCGAGCTGGAGCGGTGGACGGAAGATGTGGGGACTCCTTTCGGCCGTGTCGCGGTCAAGCGGGGACTCCTGCCGGACGGCTCGATCAAGTCCGCGCCCGAGTACGAATCGTGTAGGGCGGTCGCGGTCAGAAAGAACGCGCCGATCCTCGATGTGTACCGGGAAGCGGCCTCGGTGGCGGATTCATCTCGAAGCGAGAGATCGCGATCTGCGAAGCGGAAAAAGGGCGGGCCGCGTCCTGTGGCCAGTACAAAGAGGCACGGAACAAGGAAGGGAAAGAAATGAGAAGATATGTCTTTCTACTCTCCTTGATGGTGTTTCTTGCCGCTTCCTGCGCCGGACGGAAGGATACACTGCGCCCCGATCGCGCGGATCAGATAATAACCCACCAGGTCCAGTACGGCGAGACATGGGTGACGATAGCGGAGGATTTCTACGGTGACGATTCACGGGCGGGCGATCTTGCCCTCTATAACGGCGGCGATCCGGAGCAATCACCCGAGCCGGGTTCAGGTGTCCGCATCCCGCTCGAGAAAAAGGATGTGCGTAAGCTCCGGTCGAAGCTCGACGCGGCCGATATCTACAACGATGGATTAGATCTCGTCTCGAGCGGGGACTACGCTGGTGCGATCGATAAATTCAGAAGCGCTCTCGAGATTGATCCGGCCTTGAGGGAGGCGTCCTTTAACCTCGCCGTAACCTACCAGAAACTGGGCCTCCATGATCGGGCATCGACGGTGCTCGAGGGTCTCGTGACGCGGGAGCCGGACAATCCCGATTACCTCTTTGCGCTCGGTCATGCCTACTTCCATGTCGGCAGCCTTACTGAGGCGGAGGCCGCCTTTCTCGCCGCGCTCGAGAAAGATCCCAACCATCTCAAGGCGCTCTTTTCCCTCGCGACGGTCTACGAGAAGATGGGCGAGCTTGAGAAGGCGGCAAACCGGTTGACCGAGTACATCATACGCGAACCGGACGGCGAGTGGTCCGCCGAGGCCCGCGAGCGGCTGGAACGGGTCAACCGGGCCCGGGAGGAGAAGCGTTGATCCGGTTCGATGGGGTCGGCTTCGGATTCGGCCGTCCAGCCCGTGCAAATATTCTCAATTCGATAAGATTAACGATCTCAGATGGAGAGTGGGTCGCCGTAACGGGCGCCAACGGGACAGGCAAGAGCGTCCTCTGCAAGCTCATGGCGGGGCTCTATCGTCCCGATTCGGGTGTGGTGCTCGTCGACGGGGAGGATCCGCGCTCTGCGGCCGGACCGGATGGCGGCCCTTCGGTCGGGATCGCCTTTCAGAATCCTGACAGCCAGTTCGTCACCTCGACCGTCCGGCGGGAGATCCTCTTCGGGCTGGAGAATATAGGCATTGGCGGAGCGGAGCGTGAGAGCCGCGCGCTCGAAGCTGCCGAGCTATTCGATCTCGAGCCCTTCCTCGGCCGCAATCCACATATGCTCTCCGGGGGTGAGAAGCAGCGGCTCCTGCTTGCCTCTATCTGGGCGATGCGTCCCCGTCACGTGATCCTCGACGAACCCTTCTCCTTTCTCGATGCCGCCGGAAGGAGACGGGCGCTCGAAATGGTGCGGCGCTCCTTCCACGACGAGGGGCGAACGGTAGTCTGGGCGACACTAGATCCGGGCGAGCTGGAGCTGGCCGACCGCGTAATATGTTTAGATGGCGGCGAGATCATCTTCGACGGTGGTTCTGAAGAGGCGCTCTCCTCGATCCCGGATGGAATACTGACGGAACTTAGGCCAACGGGCTCGAAGGGCTCAAAGGGCGGGGGTATCGGCGACGGAACGGAATTTGCCCCTGCCGAAGCTGGATTAACCCCTTCTGGGCCAGTAGTCATGAAATTGGATAACGCCCGTATATCCTACAGAGAAGGGGATTTCGGACTCGATATCGAGGAGTTGACACTCAGCAAGGGCGAAGTGCTGGGACTTACGGGACCTTCCGGCTCCGGCAAGACGACGCTTCTGCTGGGATGCTCCGGGCTGGTTACGGTCGAAAGAGGGCAACTCAGGCTATTCGGCGAACGTGTCGCCTCGAAAAAGGATTTCCCGGCGGGCCGCATCGCCTTTCTCTTTCAATCGCCCGAGGATGGTTTCTTCGCCCCTACCGTCGCCGAGGAGGTGGCGCTCGGACACAGGAGGTTCGGCGACGGGAGACCGGACGATGAAGCGGCCCGTGACGCCCTCGCCCGCGTCGGCCTCGATCCGGAGCGCTTCATGAGCCGCAGTCCATTCCACCTCTCGCAGGGGGAGAAGCGCCTTGTAGCTCTCGCCTCGCAGCTTGTACTGCCGGCGGAATTTGTCCTCCTCGACGAGCCGGCCCTCTTCCTCGACGCCCGCGCCCGCGCCCGCCTGATACAGGCGCTGGAGGGCCTGATATCGAGCGGCGTCACGATAGCGCTCGCCTCCCACGACACTCCCCTTATCGAGTCCCTGGCGACACGTACCAGAATGCTGTGATCCTTCCCTAGATAATCGGGTTGAGTTCGCTCGTCCCCTGCTGTAGAATCTCGTCCATTCATTCTGATTACAACAGAGGTTGCTTCTTGAAACAGTTACGGTGTAAAGTCGTATTGACGGCGGCCGTCCTCATGGCGGCTTTGTGATCTCTTGCTCGAAGGATGGGGATATGGAATTTGCCGAATTCGTTGACAGGCACGTCGAAACTATTGCACCTCTCGAGAAGGAGGGCGCCCTCGCTTACTGGGAGGCGGCCACGACGGGGGACGAGGAGAAGTTCGATCGTTACTCCGAGCTCCTGATTGAGCTGGAGAGGATCTACACGAATGCAGAAGATTTCGAGTACGTGAAGGGGGTGAGGGAGTCGGGGAAGCTCAAGGACGAGGAGCTCGTTCGTACGGCGGATCTTCTCTACCTGCGCTACCTTGGTAACCAGGTCGACCCGGCTCTGCTCGAGAAGATGGTCGAGCTAGGTTCCATAGTGGAGAACAAGCTCCAGGTCTACAGGGCCGAGGTGGACGGAAAGCGTATGACATCGAACGAGGTCAACCGTGCGCTGCGCGAGTCGACCGACAGCGATTACCGGAGAAGGGTCTGGGAAGCGAGCAAACGGGTCGGTTCAGTCGTCGAAAAAGACATCATGAAGCTCGTCGCGCTTCGAAACGAGTCTGCGCGACATCTCGGTTACGAGAACTACTATGTCATGTCTGTTGAGCTGAACGAGCAGAGCGAGGAGCAGCTCCTGCGCATATTCGAGGAGCTTGACGCGCTTACAAAAGAGCCCTTTCTCGCGATGAAGAACGAACTCGACGCGGAGCTCGCGTCCAGCTACGGCATCGATTCAAAGGAGATGCGTCCCTGGCATTACCACGATCCGTTCTTCCAGGAGGCGCCGGTGACCCAAATGATCGCCCTCGACCGGTTTTACAAAGACGCCGACCCGGTCGAACTGGCGAGGACCTTCTTCGGGAGCATTGGCATGGAGGTCGGCGACATCCTCTCTGCGAGCGATCTCTACGAACGGGAGGGCAAGAATCCGCATGCGTTCTGCACCGATATCGACCGAGAGGGGGATATACGTGTCCTCGCCAATATGAAGGACGACAACTACTGGATGGAGACGATCCTCCACGAGCTCGGTCATGGTGTATACGACAAGTATATCGCACGGGAGCTTCCCTACCTGCTTCGCATGTACACGCACATATGTCTCACGGAGGCGAGCGCCATGTACTTCGGCCGCCTCTCGCAGGATCCGGTCTGGATGCGGCACGCGCTCGGCCTCGAGGAGAATGAGGTGGAGGAACTCTCTGTCGCCGTACGCAGATCGCTCAGGATGAAGCAGCTGATCTTCGCCCGCTGGTGCCAGACGATGTTCCACTTCGAGCGCGAGCTCTACCGTAATCCGGACCAGGATCTGAACAAGCTCTGGTGGGATGTTGTAGAGCGTTGCCAGTTCATTACGAGGCCCGAGGGCAGGGACGAGCCGGACTGGGCGTCGAAGATACATATGGTGATAAGCCCCGTTTACTACCACAATTACATGCTTGGCGAGCTATTCGCGTCCCAGCTCCAGCGGTACGTCGTGGCTGAAGTACTGAAAGGTTCGGGCGATCACGCCGATATCTACGGCAGGGCCGAGGTGGGCAGGTTCTTCATGGAGAAGTTCTACGGGCCTGGCAACACCACAGACTGGCTTTCGCATGTGGAACGTGTGACGGGAGAGCCGCTCACAGCGCGCCATTACGCCCGCCAATTCGTCGAGGAGGCGCGGTGATCTGGCTCCTGCCCGCCGCTCTCTGCTCGGTCACGATAGCCGGCATCCTCAAGGTCAACGAGGTGAGAAAGGGAGACCGCCTGCTGCTGGCCGGCGCTAATTATATCGTCGCTTCCGCTCTATCCTTCGTCTTCGTCGCCGGCCGCCTCGAAGTTCCAGAAGGCGCTACGCTCGCCATCGGAACCCTCGCCGGAATAGTTTACGTACTCGGATTCCTGGTTCTGATGGCCGGTATCTCCCGCGGCCCGCTCGCCGTTCCGGTGACCGTCATGCGTCTCTCGGTCGCCCTTCCCATAGCTGTGTCGATACTCTTCTGGGCCGAGCGCCCGGGCGGGTTCCAGTGGGCCGGGATCGCGTTGGGGGCCGCCGCTATCCTGCTCTTCGGAACGAGCCTCTCCGGTTCATCCGAGCGCCGTGGTTCCGGAGGCGGTTACTGGCTCCTGATCGTCGGCCTCTTTCTCGTGATGGGTATCGGAGACATTCTGCTCAAGGCGTTCCGCGAGCTCTCGCCCGATGCGGACAGAATGGCGTTCACCTGGATACTCTTCACAGTGGCGGCCATCTTCACATGGGCCGTGATATTGATCCGCAGGATCCCGTTCGACCGCAGGACCTTCTTGCTGGGTCTCGTCCTCGGCGTGCCGAATCTCTTCAGCACCCTGTTCACTCTGCTCGCCCTGAGGAGAGTTCCCGCCTCTATTGCCTTTCCCTTTATTAATCTCGCGGTGATCATCGGGTCTGCGCTGCTCGCCTTTATCGTGTGGCGGGAGAGCCTGGACCGGCTGAGTATAGCCGGGCTTGCCCTCGCCGCGCTGGCCCTCGTTCTGCTGCCGCTCGCATGACCTGAAAATCAGCATCGAACAATATCCTGTTCGACCTTACCCAGGGGATTTACAGGTGGATTGGAAACGCTCAAGGTTATACATCACTTGCCCAGCATGTATAGCTGCCAGAGGTCGCGGCTGCTCCAGCGGAGCAGAGGCATCACGGCCAGCCTGCCCGTCTTGCCCACGCTCTTCTCGAGAAATTCGAGCTCCTGGAAGGTCTCCTTCACTTGGCGGTCGGGCGGCGATTCGAATCCCGACTCGCGCATAAGGAGAATCCCTTTCGCGCGGATCGAGAGCTCGAGGTGCAGCCTCAGCATGCAGAACATATCGGCCACGACCTCGCCGGGAAAGTGGTCCTTGAGGGAGATAAGGTACCGGCCCGCTTTCGATTCGGTGATGTCGCCGGTTGTCAGCATCTCGTATAGCTCCTGGTCGGTGTCAAAGCTGACGCCGAGCCAGCTCCGTAGAGATCTCTCGCTCCGATAGAAGATAAGCAGCATGACGAACGGCAGAACGAGCATGACGCCCGCGGTCGAAAGGGCGGGGGAGAAAAAGAAGTGGTTGTAGGCGGAATGTATTATGATAGCGAACAGCAGGCCGGGCACAAAGAGCGCGAGGTTCTCCGATTCGCGGCGGTCGATGAGCCCCCTAGAGAGGACGGCGAAGAGCGCCGTGGCGCCCCCGTGCATGACCGCGGTGCCAAATCCCCGGATGATCCAGATGATGACTGCCGCCCCGGGCATCTGTGTGATGTACTGAAGGTTTTCGATGATGGCGAAGCCCGCTCCCAGCGCGAATCCGTAGATCGCGGCATCCACGAAGAATCCGATCCTCTTCGAGTGGAGGAGATAGCCTATATAGGCCGCCTTTATCGATTCCTCGATCAGGGGCGCCGCGAACCGGTAATAGGAGCCGCCGTTCCATTCGAACGCGCTCATCAATCTGCTGTTGATAAAATAACAGGCGAGGGCTGCGATGATGCCGGCGCCGATCGCCGAGGCGACCGAGGCGAACCTGACCAGCTTGAAGCTGTCGAGGATGATCAGGGCAAAGAGGAACGCCAGGACGGGGAGGATGCTGACGAGAATGCTGATGCCTGTATGGATTGTCACGTTTTGAATCTATGTATGCCCGTTGCCGTTCGAGTTATTTTTCGGTCTCTTCGCCGCTCCGCCCGACTGATGCCGTTACCTGAGTATCTTCAGTGAGATCATCCACTCCTCTGTCGGGCCCCCGCCCTCCTCGGCCGCGGCGGCATAGCCGAGAGAGAAGGTGGATTCGAGCGACGAGAAGAAAACGATCTTCAGATTCATCTGCGCACCCAAGTTTACGAGTTCCCGGCGTTTTTGTCCATCGTTCAGGTCGGTTGCGATAGCGCTCGAGAAGAGGGCGAACCGCATCCAGTTGAGATAGAAGGTCGTGATTCCGAGACGCCGGAACCTTATCGGAGGCAGGGCCAGCTCGAGCATCGCCTTCCCGTAATTCTTTCCTCCTATCTCGTTTAGCTCTACCCCCGGGAAGCTGTAGAATTTGCGGTACCGGTCGACCGCGGCATGGTCGATCCAGTTATTGCCGAAGCCTCCGAAGTAGAACTTGGAGAACTGATCGTCCTTGTCGCTGAACGAATGACCCGCCGACGTGCGGAGCCAGATGGAAGTATGATCTATCGGCAGTAGAAATCCGTAGTCGAGGTTTGCGTAGACCCTGGGATAGAAGGTCGAGCTGGCGATGTAGTCGTCGGTGGCTATGGTCCAGGCGAGGCCCTTCTCGCGATCTACTCCACCGATCGTTCCGCGCAGCTTCTCGTAGTTGAGCTCCGCGCCGACGGTGAAGAACTCGCCGACATCCGTGCCTATATTCTGGTAGTGGGGAAGCCGTTCGAGACCGCCGTAGCCGGCCGCGTAAATTGTGTATTCTAGGGAGGCAGGACGCTCGGTCATGAACCAGTTTGTGTAATCGATCTCGAGCGAATACCCCTTCATGCTTGTCTTGGTGGGACCGAAAAGATCGTAGAAATCGGCCTTGTTGTAACTTCCCTTGATCGTCCAGTAGAGGTACCTGTAGGCGGCCCGGAAGTGGACGTGCTCGCCGGACGGCACCTCGCTCGCCGGAGTGAACGAGAGTGCCACATCGAGGCTGTTCATCAGCACCGGATCCATGAAGTTGAGCCTGACGCCGACCGCGGTGAAGTGCTTGTATCCCTCGATGATGGGGTAGGCCGAGGAGAGCCCGAGGCTCCGCTGCGGCGAGTAGTCGCCGCGGGATACGACTGCCGAATCGATATCGATCTCGAGGGGGGATCCGAGCATCCAGTCCTCTACGATGGGGTGCTCGTCGTAGACCGCCTGTCCGAGATACCGAACCGCGCATATATCGTCGGTCGTCTCGTTCGGGATCATGATAGGGACCATCCCGTCACCCGTATACCTGAAGGTGATGATCGAATCGGCTGAGATGGGAAGGGGGCGGTAGAAGCCGGATTCGCAGTTGCTGACCCCCTCCATGATCTGTTGCTCGAGATCGTAGCGGAAGATATTCGAGGTGCCGGTATAGTACGAGGTGCCGTAGAGATAGCGGCTGTCCTGCGAGAAGACGAAGTTCGCAGATACATTGTCCGGAAACTCCCAGAGGACCTCATAGGCGGGATCGAAGTTCTCAAGCGATTCGACTCCCATGAGGATGAGCCGGACAGAGCCGTCGATCTTGGAGAGGGATCCGGACAGGAAGCGCCCGTCGGGGGAGATGTCGATATCGAACATGTCCTCACCGTACTCGAGCGTGAGGAGCCTGTACCCGTCGTTGTATGGCTCGGGAAACCGCACGAGGCTCGTGTAGCCGTTGTCGTGCTGCAGCCCCCAGAGCGACCGGTCGGCTCTGTTGAAGACGAGATCTCCCGTTCGGACGTTCCGGAGCACCTTCTCGACCTTGCCCGTCTCGATGTCGACACGGTTTATGTCGCGCCACGATCTGCTGTTGTCGGTGGTGAAGAAGAGGGTTCCGGTCGAGTCGTCGTAGGCGAGCCCCGCTACGTAGTAGAGAGCCGGCGTCGGTATCTCGCAGATCTTCCGCATCGAGCCTGTATCGATGTCGATCGCGGCTATGTGGGCGAATTCCCCCGGGTAGTT
>DAOUUU010000049.1 GCA_030667985.1 Candidatus Krumholzibacteriota bacterium | reverse complement strand
TTTCTGCTCTTCGGGTTCTTCGTTGCGGGTGTTCTCAGTATTTTGATACAGCCTGAGGTCGTTGAGCGCCATCTGGGTGGAAGCGGAATCAAGCAGGTCGCCAAGGCGGCCCTCTTTGGAGTCCCGCTGCCTCTCTGCTCGTGCGGAGTCATACCGGTGGGGGCCTCGCTTCGCAGGAGCGGCGCGAGCTCGGGGGCCACTACAGCCTTTCTCATATCGACTCCGCAGACCGGCGTCGACAGCATCATGGTCACCCTGAGCTTGCTTGGCCCAGTCTTTGCCGTTTACAGGCCCGTTGTCTCGTTTGTGAGCGGAATAATCGGAGGCGCACTCGTCAATATATCCGGTGCGGACGAGGATCGGGGTGATCATGGAAGCACAAAGTGTGTCGGTGAGTGTCATACGGATGCTTCAAAGGAGAGGAGTTTTGTCGGCGCTGTGAAGTACGGTTTTATCACATTGCCGAGGGATATCAACAAAGCGCTTATCATAGGGGTGCTCGTCGCTGGCCTGATAGCGGCCATCGTCCCTGACGATTATTTCGCCGCTGTTCTCGGCGGGGGTATCGCATCCATGCTGGTCATGATGCTGGTCGGCATTCCGATCTATGTATGCGCTACTGCATCGGTTCCTATAGCCGCGGCCCTCATTGCGAAGGGGGTCTCTCCCGGCGCCGCGCTCGTATTTCTCATGACGGGGCCGGCGACCAATGCGGCGACCATCACGACAATCTGGAAGACGATGGGAAGACGGACAGCCGGAATCTATCTCGGCACCGTAGCCGGAGCTTCCATTCTCGCCGGGCTGCTGCTCGACGCGATGCTCGAGGGCAGGGGTTGGGATGTCGTTCAGGCGATGCCCTGGATGATACCCGGTCCGGCCAAGACGATCGCCGCCGTCGCGCTGGTATTGGTGATCGTCGGTTCTTTTTTCAGATCCTCGAGGGTAGGAGAGGTAGAGTTGGAGGGCAGCGGCGGGAACAGGATTAAGATTGAAATCAGCGGTATGAGCTGCGAACATTGCGCGCGCAGTATTCGTCGAGCGCTTCTCGAGAGTGCCGGCGTGAAGAGCGCCGCGGTCGATTTCAAGAAGGGAAGAGCGATTTTGACGGGCGATGGATTCGATGTAAAGCAACTCGAGGCGGCGATAGCATCTTTGGGTTACAGCGTCACCGGTGCCGAAGAGACCGGTGAGTAACAATAGAGATCGATTACGGAACGGTTGAAGATTGTCTTGTCCTAGAGGGAGGAACTAGAGATGGCTTTGAAAGGTACCCAGACAGAGAAGAATATATTGACCGCTTTTGCGGGCGAGTCGCAGGCGAGAAACCGCTATACCTACTTCGCCAGTCAGGCGAAAAAGGAAGGATATCGCCAGGTCCAGGAGATCTTCGAGGAGACGGCGAACCAGGAGCGTGAGCACGCGAAGCGGCTCTTCAAGCTTCTCGAGGGTGGAGAGGTGGAAGTGGCGGCTTCGTTCCCTGCGGGAGTTATCGGGTGCACGACTGACAATCTGAGAGAAGCGGCCGGCGGGGAGAAGCACGAGTGGACCGAGATGTATCCCTCGTTCGCCAAGGTGGCGCGCGAGGAGGGGTTCGCCGATATCGCCGATATATTTGAAGCTATCGCTGTTGCCGAGAAGCAGCACGAGAAACGGTACAACGAGCTGCTCGCAAACATCGAGGCGGGCCGCGTATTCAAGCGGGAAAAGAAAGTCGTATGGCGCTGCATCAACTGTGGATATCTGCACGAAGGTGCCGAGGCCCCCGATCTCTGCCCGGCGTGCAACCATCCGCAAGCTCACTTCGAGCTGCTGGGAGAGAATTGGTAGAGAACGACAGAGATCGAATTTCAGTTACTGGGCCGATCGCCTTGGACCGGGCTGTGAACTTAACATCCTTTCGAGCCGTTTCAACGTGTCCGGCCGGCGCCGGCCCGGCAACTGATTATTAAAGGTATTTTCTGTAAACCCCAAGGAGGTAGAGCGATGGCAAAGAAACTAGAGATCTACAAATGCGAGATGTGCGGCAACATCGTCGAGGTTCTCCACGGAGCCAAGGGCACTCTCGTATGCTGCGGCGAGCCGATGACCCTGCTTAACGAAAGTACGGCGGATGCCGCGACCGAGAAGCACGTACCGGTGATCGAGAAGATCGACGGCGGCTACAAGGTCAAGGTCGGGAGCGTACCCCACCCGATGGAGGATAAGCATTACATCGAGTGGATCCAGTTGTTGACCGACGGCGGCGTATACAGGCAGTTCCTGGAAGCGGGGCAAGAGCCCGAAGCTGTATTCCACACCACAGCAGAAAAGGTCTCGGCGCGCGAATACTGCAACGTCCACGGTCTCTGGAAGGGAGAGTGACGGGACATGATCAAGAAAGAAGTAAGCAGCGCCTTCAACAAGCAGATCCAGCATGAACTCTACTCCGCCTATCTCTATCTTTCGATGGCGGCCTGGATGCACTCGAAGGGACTCGATGGTATGGCGCAGTGGCTCAGGGTCCAGACGATGGAAGAGATGGCCCATGCTATGAAGTTTTTCGATCATATCATCGAACGCGACGCAACCGTCGAGCTCCTGGAGATAGAAAAGCCTCCGACAACATGGGAATCGCCGCTAGAGGCGTTCAAGGCGGCCCTGGGGCACGAGCAATTTATCACGGGCAAGATCAACGATCTCGTCACGCTCTCGAACAAGGAGAGCGATTACGCCTCGAACAGTATGCTGCAGTGGTTCATTGACGAGCAGGTCGAGGAGGAATCGACAGCGTCGAAGAATGTGCAGATGCTTGAAATGGTAGGAGATTCCGGAAACGGCCTGATGATGGTAGACCGGGATCTTGGGGCTCGTGCATTCAAGATGCCCTCCTCGAAGGACGAGGGCGGCGAATAGGTGCTGCGCCCGATGGAGGATTAATGGTCGACTCGTTTCTGGGACTTCACCCGATAGTCCAGGCGCTCATCGCGACATGTTTCACCTGGTTGATGACGGCGCTGGGAGCTGCCGTTGTCTTTCTGGTCCGGGACGTGGGCAGGAGGCTGTTGGATACGATGCTAGGGTTCGCCGGCGGCGTCATGATCGCGGCGAGCTACTGGGCTCTCCTGGCGCCGGCGATAGAGATGTCCGATGGACTCGGTGTGCCTGTCTGGTTCCCGGCAGCCGCGGGATTTCTTCTCGGAGCGGCTGTTCTGCGATTGATCGATCGCTTGCTTCCCCATCTCCACCTCGGTCTGCCGATCGAAGAGGCGGAGGGTGTGAGCACTTCATGGAGGCGGAGCACGCTTCTGGTCATGGCGATAACCCTGCACAATATTCCGGAAGGCTTGGCTGTCGGTGTGGCGTTTGGCGCCGCCGCGATGGGAGGCGGAACCGCAGGAATAGCAACGGCCATAGCGCTTGCGCTGGGCATGGGGCTTCAGAATTTTCCCGAGGGGCTCGCCGTCTCCGTGCCGCTCAGGCGTGAGGGTTTGTCTAGATTTCGATCTTTCTGGTATGGTCAGCTCTCCGGGATAGTCGAACCTGTGGCGGGGGTGCTTGGCGCGGCCGCCGTAATGGGGTCGAGGGCCATTATGCCATACGCGCTGGGGTTCGCGGCGGGCGCAATGATATTTGTAGTGATAGAAGAGGTCATCCCCGAATCGCAGACAGGCGGAAACGCCGATCTCGCGACGCTTGGAGCTATCGTGGGATTTGTCGTTATGATGATCCTCGATACAGCATTTCATTTATGAGAAGGAGCCGGCGATGAAGGAGATCTATTCGGCGGTCAAGGTAACCGATACGGTATACTGGGTGGGGGCGATCGACTGGACCATCCGGGATTTTCACGGATACGCGACGAGCGGGGGCACGACATACAATGCGTATCTCGTTATGGCCGATAAAGTGACTCTCGTCGATACGGTCAAGGCTCCCTTCAAGGATCAGCTTCTCTCTCGCATCTCTTCGGTGATTGACCCATCCAGGATAGATTACATCATCTCGAATCATTCCGAGATGGATCATTCAGGCTGCCTGCCTCAGATCATCGAGATGATAACCCCGGAAAAAGTATTCGCGTCCCCGATGGGGATCAAGGCGCTCGAGGATCATTTCCACGCGGGGCTCGATATCATCGAGGTCAAGGATGGAGACGAGATCGACCTGGGTAACAGGACTGTGACTTTTCTCGAGACCCGCATGCTCCACTGGCCGGACAGCATGGTCAGCTACCTTGCCGAGGAGAGACTGCTCTTCAGTCAAGACGCGTTTGGTATGCACCTGGCCTCGAGCGAACGGTTTGACGACGAGATCGAGGACTGGCGCCTCGAGCATGAGGCGGCCAAGTACTACGCCAACATACTTCTTCCATTTTCCCATCTTATATCGAAGGTCTTAGGTAGGATCGGGGAACTGGGGCTCGAGATCGATATTATAGCCCCCGACCACGGGCCGATCTGGAGGGAAAAGCCGGGTCGGATTCTTGAACTCTACCGGAAGTGGGCTGAGCAGGAGCCTACCAGGAAGGCCGTCATCGTGTACGATACGATGTGGGGGAGCACCGAGAAGATGGCTCTGGCCATTGCGGATGGAGTCGTCTCCGGCGGCGCGAGCGTCAAGGTGCTGAAGCTGAGGGCCGCCCATCGCAGCGACATCGCCACCGAGCTCCTGGGCGCGGGCGCCCTGATAGTCGGCTCGCCGACGATGAACAACAACATCTTTCCGACGATGGCCGACACGCTCGTCTATATCAAGGGCCTCAAACCGAAGGGGATGATCGGTGCCGCCTTCGGTTCCTACGGATGGAGCGGGGAGTCGGTCAAACAGCTGGAGGAGAGCCTCAGGGGGATGAAAATAGAGCTCGCCGCCGAGAGCGTCAGGGTTAAGTACGTGCCCGACGAAGAGTCGCTCGCTGCATGCCGGGCCCTCGGCGAAGCGGTGGCGGAGAAACTCGGGTAGGAATTGCTACCAGGCCGAACAATCCCCGGATCCACATATCAGGAGGATGAATAATGAAACGGAAAATAATAAAGATTGATGAGGAGAAATGCAACGGATGCGGGCTCTGCATCCCGAACTGTCCCGAGGGGGCGCTCCAGATCATCGACGAAAAGGCGAGACTCGTCAGCGATCTCTTCTGCGATGGGCTCGGCGCCTGTATCGGGCACTGTCCCGAGGGTGCGATAACTGTCGAGGAGAGGGAGGCCGAACCGTATGACGAGCGGAAAGTGATGGCCAACATTGTCAAGCAAGGAGAGAATACGATCTGCGCCCACCTCGAGCACCTGGACGATCATGGCGAGAAGGGTCTCCTCCGCGAGGCCATTGCCTACCTCAACGAACAGGGCGTGGATGTGCCCGAGGGATTCAGGGAGCGGCGCGCGGAGAAGATGAGTGCCGAGGTTACAGGTTGTCCCGGCTGCAAGGTGGAGGATTTCCGGACTGAAGGCAAAGAGCCGCAGGAAGAATCAGCCTCTCTCGCAGCCGCGCAACGGACTCCGAGGTGCTCGACACTGCGGCAGTGGCCTGTTCAGATCCATCTCGTTCCTCCCATTGCCCCCTACTTGCAGAATGCGGACCTTCTTATTGCCGCCGACTGCGTGCCGTTCGCCTACGCAAGGTTCCACGAGGATTTTCTCGATGGGAAGACGCTGCTTGTTGGGTGCCCGAAGCTCGACGACACGGCCCGCTATCTGGAGAAGTTCGCCGAGATCTTCAAGCAGAACGACATCAACAGCGTTACGGTAGTGCAGATGGAGGTTCCCTGCTGCTTCGGTATGACAAAGCTCGTCAAAGACGCTATCAAGGCGGCGGGTAAGGAGATCCCGGCCGAGAGTATCGTGATTGGCGTCAAGGGTGATATTTTGATGTAATGATCAATGCCACGCCGGGATTTTTGAGGTCTGCCTCGAGTCAGGCGGTCAGCGACTGCGTGATCGTCATCACGAGTCCCGACACGATGGGAACGGAGAGGTTGTCGTCCACCTTGGGTATGGGGAGCAGTTCCACAAACGCCCCAGCGACAGCGCCCGAGGCAGCGACCAGGGGAGACTGGACTAAAAAATTGATTAGAATGAAGCTGACGAACGCGTTGGCCGCGGCTCCCTCGATCGACTTGCCCCACACCCGGCGCCTACCGAACATTATCCCCACGATCGCGGCGATTGGATCGCCGATCGCAAGACTCGCGATCGCTCCCATCGCGATACGGGGGCTAAAGAGAAGCACAGCAATCAGAAGGGATACCGCATAGAAGAAGGAGGCATTCGGCCCATCCTCCTCCTTTGAGCCGGCTAGTTGCCCGAAGTAGTTTTGAAAGAAGGATTTGCCCTCGCGGGACGAGAACCGCACAATGTCGATTACAAGCAGCAGAACGGCCGAGACCGAAAGGATATGGAGTGCCATACTTTTCGAGGGATAGTTCCAGATAAGTATCGAAATCATGACCATGCCGCTCGATGCATGCCACAGTTTGCGCGGCAGGTTTACGCGTTTCCATGCCTCTTTCGATCGGATTCTCGACATAGATTTATTCTACCATAGAACGGCCTGCCGGTTAAATAGTGACGACAGAAATACACGATATTTTCTGCTTTTAGGTCGCCTGATTTTCCGTACAATTCTCTTGCGCTGCTCTGTATTTATTGTATACTCGCTCCGTTAATAGGTATTGTTTGGGAGCGGTAAGATTTTCGGATCCGGAATTAGAGAATTGACGATACCCGCCTTCGTTCTCCATCTCGACGCCGAGGGACGTAAATTACCTTCACTGCCTGGACAATATGATCAATCAGGGTTATTGGCCGTTTACGGCCGATAGGAGGATGGAATGAAGTTATACGTAGGCAATTTGTCTTACGATGTGACAGATGAAGACCTGAAGCGGGCCTTCGAGGCGCACGGACAGGTGGAATCAGCTGTCACGATCAAGGACAACTACTCGGGCAAGTCAAAGGGTTTCGGCTTCGTAGAGATGGCTTCCAGCGATGAGGCGAAGGCCGCGATGGAGAGCTTGAACGGCAGTGACCTGATGGGCCGAAGCCTGAAGGTCAACGAAGCCCGTCCGCGGACGGACGGCCCCCGCGGAGGCGGCCGAGGTCCCGATAGGCGTTTCTAAATATCGTTTGAAACCGGGGATCGGCAAGAAGCCGGGACCGGATTCATAAAGGTGTAAGCAGCGGAGATGGCTTGGGATAGACCGTCTCCGTTTTTTATAGTCATGCAGGCGCCTTTGCTGATATAGATAATAGAGTAAGGGATTCAATTCGAGGGGGGATGCCGATAATGAGCAAGAAGATTCTATTCACGTTATCTTTTGTGATTCTGGTCGGCGCTATGGCCTGCGAGAGACTGGATGAGAACTCCGAGGTCGCCGCGCTGTACAAGGGGATGGTGTTGGTCCCCGGCGGCGAGTTCGTGATGGGGGAGGAGGATGGAGAGGACAATCCCGCCCATACAGTCTATGTAGACTCATTCTACATGGATGTTCACGAGGTGACCAACTCCGAATACAAGGTGTTCTGCGATTCAACCGAACGAAAGCTCCCCGAGTTCTGGGGCATCGCCAAGTACCGGTGCGGTCCCGGCTTTGCCGATCACCCGGTCCTCGGTGTGAGCCAGGTTGACGCGATCGCCTATGCCAAATGGGTAGGTAAGCGGATTCCCACCGAGGCTGAGTGGGAGTTCGCAGCGCGCGGCGGGCTGATCGGAAAGCGTTACCCGCACGGCGACGATATGGATGAAACGATGGAGAATTTCCGGGGAGAGGGGACGCTTCCGGTCGGCAGCCTGGTCCCGAACGGATATGGACTCTACGACATGTCGGGTAACGTGCGCGAATGGGTAACCGATTACTATGGCTGGGACTACTACGGCGATAGCCCCCGCGAGAATCCGAATGGGCCGGACAAAGGGAAATTCGCCGTCGTCAGAGGTGGCGGTTGGCACGCTGGCAAGGGCTGCAGCTCGGTCTACGTGAGGTACGGCCTCTACCCGACCTTTGTCGACATCAATGTCGGCTTCAGATGCGTCAGGAACCCTGATTAAACAGAAAGGACAGGTTGTGATGAACAGATATCTAGTTGCCTTAATCATTTCGATCGTATTCGCGGGAATGTTTTGCCCGGAGCCGGTTCGCGCGGAGGATCAGCCCTTTCAGCTCGCGCTCATCCATCCGGTGCAGATCAGGGGGGAAGAGGAGAGTATAACGATCCTCCGGTTCAATCTGATCTATGGAAAGAACGTATCGATCAAGGGAGTCGATTTCGGTATCGCGAATCATCTGACCGGCGGAGTTTCCAAGGGACTCCAATTCGGTCTGATCGGACTCGTGGGCGGAGATTTCATAGGGTGGATGGACAACGCGGTCAATATAGTGGACGGGACCTTCGGGGGCCTGCAGTCCGGATTCTTCAACGGCTTGGGCGACGGTGAGGCGGTCCAGTTCGGCTTTGTCAACAGTGCAGTGAATATGAAGGGTTTTCAGCTCGGAATCGTCAATGTCACCGAAAGCATGCACGGCCTCCAGATCGGGGTGCTCAATATCATCAAATCGAAGGAGAGGTTCTCGATCCTGCCGATCGTGAACTGGTACTTTTAGCTGCAGTTCCCGTTTACAGACGGAGGGAGGCGCGTATTGAACAGATTCACTATAATCTTCGTTCTGGCATGTTTTGTTGTGGCCGCTACGGCGGTGATCGCCCAGCAGATCGGCGGAGACGACGCTCTGGGCACGAGGAGCTACGACGATTACGAGCGTCCAATCACCTGCAGGCAGTGCCATGTCGATATATACGAACAGTGGACGCAGTCGATGATGTCCCAGGCCTACGTGCACCATTGGGATGAGATTGAGTATTTCGAGCTTGCCATTCCCCATGCGGAGATCGACGAGAAGGTCGCTGACGTCAGGGCCGGGTGCAACGGCTGCCATGCGCCCGTCTCCTTTCTCGCGGGCGACGTGCCTCCGCCCAGGCCCGAAGAGGGAAGCAGGGCGAATGAGGCTGTCTCGTGCGATTTCTGCCATACGGTCATCGCCCGCACCGGGGACCCGTCTTTTAACTATAACTATGTCTCGTCGCCCGGCCGCGTGAAGTACGGGAACCGTGAAGGGGTCGAGAGCCCTCACCACGAGACCAAGTACCTCGAATTCATGCGGACTGCCCAATTCTGCGGCACCTGTCACAACGAGAAATCGCCCTACGATATCTGGGTCAAGTCGACGCAGCTCGAGTGGGCCGAGGGCCCCTATGCCGAAGAGCAGGTGCCATGTCAGGTCTGTCACATGCCGCGTGCGCCTGGAAAGAACGCTAACATTGCCGAAAAACCCCATTCTGATATTGCTCAGCATCTTTTCCACGGCGCTCATGATCCCGGCAAGGTTCGGGGCTCGATCGAGATGCGCATGCACCCGAATGACCGGGAGGCGGAGCCCGGCATGCAGATCGTGATAACCGCCCAGCTCTTCAACGGCAAGTGCGGTCACAAGGTGCCATCCGGTTCGAGCGAAGAGCGCCAGCTCTGGCTTCATCTCGTCGCCGTCGACGCGGATGGCCGCGAATACCACCTTCCGGTCGATCAGAAGGGATTCGAGGGCGAGGAGCATACGATAACGAGCAATGAGCTCGCCTATCAGGACATGGGTCCCATGATGGGCGACGCCGGGTTTGCGGGGCTGCCCCGGGACGCGCTTCCCGAAGGGGACCGTATCTTCTGTCTGCCATACTTCGATCCGCAGGGCAGGCGCACCATCGCGCAGTGGAATACTGCCTCGCAGGGTGTCGATTACCGTATAGGGCCCCGCGAGACGAAGATAGAGACCTATACGTGGACCGTGCCCGACGAGGTCGCGATCGGCATCGTAACGGTCAGGGCCGAGCTCTACTATCGCAGGCTCGTCAAATCTGTGGCCGATTTTCTGAAGGTACCAGAGGACGAGACCGAGATCATCGTCGTGAACGACGCCGTCACATGGTTCGAGGTGTTCGATTGAGGAAGTATCAAGATTGGAGGATCGAGATGCATGATCGAGTAGCTGGTTTTATACTCACGACAGCGCTGGCCGTTTTTGTCGCAGTACTCATTGTACCGGGTGATGCCGGCGCCATTCCCGCCTTTGCGCGCAAGTACAGGATGTCGTGCACTACCTGTCACGCGCCCGCCCCGCGGCTCAAGGCGTTTGGAGAGGAGTTTGCGGGAAACGCGTTCCAGCTCGAGGAGGACCAGGAACCGCCGCGGTTCTTCTACGATACCGGCGACGAGCAGCTCACGCTGATGCGCGACCTTCCCATCGCTGTCAGGTTCGATGCATACGTCACTTACGATCGCGATGACCAGGCCGATGTTACAGATCTCAAGACTCCTTACGGGATGAAGCTGCTCTCGGGCGGAAACATATCGAAGCGTATAGGCTACTATTTCTACTTCTACATGTCGGAACGCGGCGAGGTGGCGGGCATAGAGGACGCCTATATCCACTTCAATGATTTCTTCGACCTCGAGCTCGATCTGATGGTCGGTCAGTTCCAGGTCTCCGACCCGCTCTTCAAGCGTGAGCTCCGGCTCACATACGAAGATTACGAAATCTACAAGACCAGGGTCGGCGACACGCCGACCAATCTCACATACGATCGCGGATTTATAGTGACGTACGGTTCGCCTGTAGGTCTTGACGCCACATTCTTGTTGGTGAACGGGAACGGCAAGGGCGAAGCGCACAACGGCTACTTCGACGATGACGACTGGAAGAACGGGATGTTCAGGCTTTCACAGTCCATTGGTCCAGTTCGAGTGGGAGGCTTCGCCTATCTCTGCAATTCGATCAAGGCAATCGATCAAAACAGCGTTGAAAACCAACACTACTACTGGGGAATCGACGGCACGATCGATGTTCAGGACAAGCTGCAGATCAACATGCAATACCTGGAAAGACACGACGACGATCCCTTCTTCCTCCGCGTCGATCCATACGAGGTGGCTATGAAGGGCGGTTTCGTCGAGGTCGTCTGGTCGGTCGGCGGGGAGATGGGAAAGACCTTTGTCACCTTCCTATATAACTATATCGATTCTGATCTGAACAATCTCGATTACAGCGCAGGCACGCTCAGCCTGAGTTACCTGCTCAGAAGAAACGTTAGGCTCGTAGCGGAGGGGACATATCACGAGGATACGGAAGCGGCGCGTCTTGTGGCCGGAGTCGTCTCCGCTTTTTAGAGAGTATAGATACTGGATTGGTGTGAATCGCTGCACAACAAGGAGGAGATACGTGGCGAATATTCTGCAACCAGCCGAGATCGTCGAGATCGGCATCGAGAAGGAAAAGAAGCGCCGCGATTTCTACGCGCTCGCGGCGGATCATTTCAAGGACGACGATGATCTGGCGAAACTTTTCGCCCGGCTCAGGGACTGGGAGGATGAGCACATCAAGAAGTTCCAGGAGATCCGCGATCATGTCTCGAAGGCGCAGTACGCCGAATCCTATCCTGGAGAGACCGAGGGCTACATGCAAGCGCTGATCGACAGCGAACTGTACGACGAAGCGACCCCCGAGGCATTTGCGACCAAGGTGAAATCTCCGGCCGACGCGCTTGATATGGGGATCCGTTTCGAGAAGGACGCGATACTTTTCTTCAATGGGCTATCGCGTTTCGTCGACGATAAGGGCAAGGAGATCTGCGGTACGCTCATCGAAGAAGAGCAGCAACATATGCTCTACCTCTTCAACAAGAAGAAGGAACTGTAGCGGCGTTCAGGGCAGTGATTTTTTTGCGAGCAAGGATGAAACCGAATCGTGCCGCTTGCCGTACTTTAATTTAGAATCAACATACATGACCAGCGCCGCGGGCGCGGGCATGTCATCCCTGGATCGCCGGGGGCTGGATCGATTCGAACACCGATCATCCCGGCGGTCTCAGTCCACAAATGTAGGAGGTTGTACCGTGAAGTCCTTTTTTCGTTCTTTCTTTGCATTGATCCTCGCCATCATCGTCCTTTTCGCGGTCGTAGTTGGGGTCGTGGCGATCAAGTCGGGACAGAAATCAAAGATCGAGGACAACTCGTATCTCGTCATCGACATATACGGAGAGGTGCTCGAGTATGATCCGCCGGGCGGCGTCATGGCCGAGATTCTTGGCGGCGGCCCGGAAACCCTGCATAGGATTCTGGGGAATCTCGAGAAGGCGGCCGTCGATGAGAGGATCGACGGCGTGATCATGAAACTCTCGAGCAGCAACAATATGGGTACGGCGATGAGGGGGGAAGTCAGGGATGCCGTGAAGAAGGTCCGCGTTTCGGGCAAGAAGGTATATGCCTTCGGTGATTTCATGGATACGAGAGTCTACATGCTCGCTGCGGCCTGCGACTCGATATACATGCCGCCGAACGGATACTTTATGTACAACGGTTTCAGAGTGACGAGCGCGCACTTCAAGGGGACGCTCGAAAAGCTCGGGATAAAACCGAATATCCACAAGATCAAGGACTACAAGAGCGCTGCCGAGCTCGTGACCAGGTCCGATATGTCGCCCGAAGCGCGCGAAATGTACGGATGGATGCTCGAAGAGGGTTGGAACAACTACGTTTCCTGCCTAGAGGAGGACAGAGGCCTTACCGAGGATCAGATCATCTCGTTTATGGACTATGCTATCATGAGGCCAGCTGAAACGGTGGAAATGGGACTCGTCGACCGTCTTCTATACTGGGACGGACTCGAGGAAATGTTGAAGGCTGAAGATGACGAAAAGTTGCATACCGTCTCGATGTGCCGTTACGAGGAGGAAGACCCGAAGGACCTGGGATTCAAGGGCAAGAAGAAGATCGCGGTCGTGCACGCGCAGGGTATGATAGGCGGCAGCAAGAGCAAGGTAGATCCGATGCTCGGCATATTGATGGGTCACGAGTGTGTCAATGCCGATATCAGGCGAGCGATAGAGGATGAAGATGTCGCCGCGATCGTATTCAGGGTCAACAGCCCTGGAGGCGAGAGCCTGGCGAGCGATCTGATCTGCCATCAGATCCATATTGCCACCAAATCGAAACCGGTCGTTGTATCGATGGTCAACGTCGCCGCCTCGGGAGGCTACATGATCTCATACAAGGCGGACAAAATAATCGCCGATCCTATGACAGTAACAGGCTCGATCGGCTCGATCAGCGCCAAGTTCAACATGAAGGGGTTCTTCGACAAGCTCGGCATGACGCACGACGCGGTGACGAAGGGGCCGAAGGCGCTTATGTGGAGCGACACGAGGGATTTCACTCCGGAGGAGCGTAAGCGCTTCGAGGAGAATCACTGGGAGGATTTCAACGTGTGGCTCGCCGATGTCGCCGAATTCCGGGGCATGACCTTCGAGGAGGCGGAGAAGCTCGCGCACGGGCGCGTCTGGACCGGGCGCCAGGCGAAGGAGAATGGCCTCATCGACGAGGTGGGCGGCCTCGACCGTGCTATAGAGATCGCGAAGGAGCTCGCCGAGATACCGGCTGAGGACGGAGTGACGGTCGTTCACTACCCGGAGCAGAAGGAGCTTATTGATATCATCCTTAGTGGTGAGGGAAATCTGGCCACGGCCGCGGTCCGTTGGGTGATCTATCGGTTCATCCGTGACGATCTCGCCGAGACCTGGAACATGATGACGGACAATACAGTTTTCTACATGGAAGAGGTCTATTTCGAATAGATTTCTACTGAACGCTCTCATCGGGGCGCTTTCGCGGCGCCCCGATTTTCACAATCTGTTCGCGGCGGACCGCGCCGCAAGTCTTTCGCAGGGAGGGAAGAGTGAAGACCCGTATTACCCTTATTGGTATTGTTCTGCTTCTTATCGTTGTTTCCGGAGCTCTTGCCGGCGATCGCCGTCCGGTCCGGGCCCAGGACCTGTGGGACATGAAGCGTGTTGGCGGTCTCGAGGTATCTCCATGCGGCAAATGGGCCGCTGTAACTGTCACAGAGTATGATTCGGAGACAAACAAGGGTCAGGGTGACATCTGGCTCGTCGCGACGGACGGATCCGCCGTGACGCGTTTCACGACGGGTGAGACCTCGGAGAGCTCGCCGGCCTGGAACCCCTGCGGCAAATGGATCGCGTTCACTGCCAAACGGGAGGGGGAGCGAGCACAGCTGCATATCATACCTGCCGATGGAGGTGAGGCCGTGCAGCTCACAGACATGCCGCTCGGAGCCTCTCGGCCATCCTGGATGCCGGACGGCAAGGCCATCGTCTTCGTCTCACGCGTCATACCGGAGCTCGCGGCGGATCTAGACTCGATGAGGGCCGAGGTGGAGCGCCGCAAGGAATGCAGGGTGACTGCCAAGGTCACAGAGGACAGGGTCTACAGGTACTGGGATCACTGGCTGACCGACGGCTATATCCCGCATCTCTACCAGATCGATGTCGATACGAAGAAGATCACCGATCTGACTCCGGGCTGGGATCGCTATTTCAGCATCTCGGGAGGCATCGGCTACGAGATCTCGCCCGATGGCGGAGAGATCGCCTTTACCGCCTTGAGGCACAGCGCTCCATACGATTCCCTCGTGAGCGATGTCTTTCTGCTCGACATCTCGAAGCCTGGGGTGCCGCGGAACGTCACACTAGACAATCTCGCGAATGACTTCTCTCCATATTATACGCCGGACGGAAAGTATCTGCTTTACGGGCGGCAGAGGATCATCGGATTCTACGGAGACCAGACCGAGCTCGTGCGCATGGACCGCAGGTCCGGCAAGAAGATGGTGCTCACTGATGGCTTCGACCGGTCGCCGAGCGGTTGGGTGACCGACGAGAAGAGCAAGACCGTCTACTTCACTGCCGAGGACAGGGCGATGCGCTCGCTCTTTAAGATCGGCATCAAGGGGGGCGATGTTAAGGAGATCCACCGCGGAGGAACCAATTCTTCGATGGATGTCGCGGAAAAGGGCCGGCTCGTCTTTCTTCACCAGAGCCTGTCCGAGCCTTCCGAGGTATTCAGTATCAAGACGAACGGCAAGGAGCTGAAAAAACTCACATCATTCAACGATGAGATAATGGATCAATTGGAGATGGGTAAGGTCGAGAATGTCACATTCGAAGGCGCGGAGGGGGCCGAGGTGCAGATGTTTATTCTCTATCCGCCTGGGTTCGATCCACAGAAGAAGTGGCCGCTCCTGATGCTAGTGCACGGCGGTCCTCATGGGACCTTCGGTGATTACTTCCACTTCCGGTGGAACGCGCAGGCCTTCGCAGCACCCGGTTATGTGGCCGCGATGGTCAACTTCCACGGCTCTTTGAGCTTCGGGCAGGATTTCACCGACGCGATCACGGGCGAGGTGGGTCGCAAACCCTATATCGACGTGATGAATGGAGTCGACCACCTGATCGGAAAGGGATTCATCGACGAAGAGCGCATGGCGGCGGCTGGCGGCAGCTACGGCGGTTACCTGGTGAGCTGGATCGGGACCAAGAACGACCGTTTCGCCTGCATCATCAACCACGCCGGTGTCTTTGACCTGGTTCTCCAGTTCGGCTCCGATATCACCCATGGACGCGCGAGGAACTACGGCGGGACAGTATGGGACGGACTCGAAGCGGTGACCAGATACAGCCCCGCCCATCACATGGAGAATTACGTAACGCCGACACTCGTCATCCACGGCGAAAAGGATTACCGTGTGCCGGTCGGAAACGGCCTCGAGATCTACGGGATCCTAAAAGCGAAGGGCGTGCCGGCCAAGCTGATCTATTTTCCCGACGAGAACCACTGGGTCCTGACCGAGAAGAACTCGATATTCTGGTACAACGAGTTTCACGGATGGCTCGACCGCTGGATCGGCACCGGGCCGGAGTGATTCCAGGCGGAATATTTGTGCACCTGCTCTAGGCCCAGCTCTCTGGCTGAGAATCGATGCGAGACCTGGTATGAGGTATTCGGTGTTTCGGATCAAAGCTCTACCGCCTTAACAGGAAACTCTACATCCTCGATTCGACATTCCTTTGCATCAAGCAGAACCTGAAGATCAAGAGGTTTTTCGGAACGACTCCCAACGCCGTGTTCACTCAAGCTGGCAAGCTTTTACAAGTTCACACGCATAACTGGAGACTGGTAATTAAATTTACGAATATACTCAGACTGCCTTCAGCGTAGAATGAATCGCATCGAAGGAAGCAACAGGTTCAGCGGCGGCGCCTTCGCGCCGTCCGCTGCAACCGATTGTTGCCGACTCACGGTCAAGGATCGACTGCGCCTGGAGTTCCTAATGCCTTCTACTCAAGATATCGGATATAGATCTTCTCGATCTTGCCGTTGAACCTGAATGGCGCTCTATCAAAGTAATCCAGTGCCACGGGAGAACCCAGATCCACGCCCACATCAAAGGTTTCTGATGCAGTGAAGATGGCGGGAACCGATCTTTCAATTCGCCTCTGGCCAACCTGTTTTCCATTAACCTTCAAGGTGACGGTCGCCGGACCAAGGCGTTCTTTGGTGTCGTATTTGGTTTCTACTTCGATTTTCACCTTGCCGGTTGGGATTGCCGATTCAGAAGCTATCTTAAAGCGGTCCAGGGTCATGGCATTGTATTCGGCTTTCAGGAAGCCCTTATCCATATATACGGTGAATCCCGCAGAGATACCACCTACAGCAATAAACACTCCTTCGGCATCCTTTTCTATCTCAGCATCAATCACAGCCAGTGTAGAGCGTCCACTTACAAATTTGGGAGCCAATCCTTCCGGATTTC
>DAOUUU010000119.1 GCA_030667985.1 Candidatus Krumholzibacteriota bacterium | reverse complement strand
GGCTGCAATAGATGCCGGGAAATGCACGAGCTGCGGTAAGTGTTTGGAGCTTTGCCGTTTCGGGGCCGTTCAGGTTGATAACTCCATATATTCTATAGATGAAATCGCTTGTGAAGGGTGCGGTGTCTGTGCATATTTCTGCCCTGAGAACGCTATCTCACTCGAGGTCGAGGATGGTGGAGAGTGGTTCATCTCGTCGACCCGGTTCGGCCCCATGTCGCATGCGCGGCTCAAGGCCGGAGGGGAGAACTCGGGCAAGCTCGTTACGATCGTGCGCAGGGAAGCGAGGAGGCTGGCCGTTGAGAACGGGCTCGGCCTTATCATCGCCGACGGATCTCCCGGTATCGGGTGCCCAGTTATAGCATCGGTCACCGGCGCCGACTATGCTCTTATAGTAACCGAACCTTCGGCTTCCGGGTTCCACGATCTCGAGCGTGTGATCGATCTGGCCGATCACTTCGATATCGAGACGGCGATACTCGTAAACAAGTGCGATATAAATAAAGAGATGACAGAGACCATAGAGAGATTCGCCCTGGAGAAAGGTTTGCTGTTTGCTGGCGGGGTCCGTTACGACGAATCGGTAACCGGGGCCCAGATAGTCGGCAAGAGCATCGTCGAGTCTTCCGACGGTCCTGTCGCCGAGGATATTCGTCTAGCCTGGGAACGGATCGAGAAGAAACTGTAACTGGAGGTATCTAAGCGTATGCCAGCGGATGATAAAAAGATCAAAGACCGGCTGAAGAAGATCAAACACAAGGTCCTCGTGCTTTCCGGCAAAGGAGGTGTCGGCAAGAGTACCGTAGCGGTGAATCTAGCCGTCGCCCTCGCCGCCGCGGGAAAAAAGGTCGGGCTGCTCGACATAGATATACATGGGCCCAGCGTACCCAAGATGCTCGGCGTCCAGGGCTTTCCGATCCACGGCACCAAGGATTCCATCTCGCCGATCGAGGTAGGTGACAATCTGCGCGTTATGTCGATCGCGTTTCTTCTTAAGGAAAGCGACGATGCGGTAATATGGCGAGGACCGATGAAATATGGTGTCATAAAGCAGTTTCTGGGGGAAGTGGAGTGGGGAGAGCTCGATTACCTCGTCGTCGATTCACCTCCCGGCACTGGAGATGAACCGCTCACGATCGCTCAGCTTATCAGCGACGCCGACGGCGCAGTGATTGTCACGACGCCGCAGGATGTCGCTTTGATAGACGTTCGTAAGTGCATTAACTTTTGCCGGCAGCTCTCCCTCCCGGTAATAGGGGTCGTAGAGAATATGAGCGGATTTTCCTGTCCGCACTGCGGCGAAAGAACCGAGATCTTCAAGAGCGGCGGCGGCAGGTCCATGGCTGAGGATATGGGTGTCCCGTTTCTCGAGCAGATTCCCCTGGAACCGGGGATCGTCTCGGCGAGCGACCTTGGCGAACCCTACGTCATTAAATTCCCCGAGACCGAGACGGGAAAGATATTCGCTTCTCTTGCCGCAACGATTCTGCGATTGGGCGGGAAAGAGGGCGCGAGATCAAAGGGAGCCGAAATGGAAAAACACAAAAGCAAAGTCGATAAGGAATCTGGGCAAAATGGTGTGGCCCAGGAGAACAGCAAGAAAGATGTCTCGATAAGGATCGCGATACCGATCACCGACGGCAGGCTCACCATGCATTTCGGGCATTGCAAGGAATTTGCCCTGATAGACGTAGAGGCCGGCAAGATCGCCGGCACCGAGACGGTCGATGCGCCGGATCACCAACCTGGGCTGTTGCCGGAGTGGCTCGGCGAGCGGGGAGCAAATATCATCATTGCGGGCGGCATGGGAAGCCGCGCCAAGAATCTTTTTCGGGACAGGGGGATAGAGGTACTCGCCGGCGCTCCGTGCGATCCGCCCGAGCAGCTGGTAGAGACATATCTCGCGGGCAATCTGGAGCTCGGAGATAACGCGTGCGATCATTGAGGGGCCGAGAAATACGAAGAGCATCATCGACTGACGAATATCGGTCGGAGGTCGTGCGTTACCTCGGGTAATACGAGAGGGGCACGAGAGAGGTGGATATCGTAAACGCGGTCTACTACGACCACTTTCTCAACCCTCGCAACTCGGGATACGTGGAGGGAGCGAACGGGATCGGCAAGTGGGGGGATCCGGGCTGTGGGGATTTTATCGTCGTTTCGATACGGATCGAGAAGGATGTCATAGAAGATATCAAGTTCATGAGCAATGGATGTTCGGCGTCTATTGCTTCGACGAGCTTGATGACCGAGCTCGCCAAGGGCAAGAGCGTCGAAGAAGCGCTCCGCATTACAGGAGAGATGATCGACGAGGCGATAGGCGGTCTGCCCGATGATAGGAAGCATTGCTCGATTCTCGGCGAGAAGGCTCTGAAAGCCGCAATCAACGATTATTTGTCAGATGGAAGTTGACGGGCTGAATTCAAAACGGGCGTTTAGTTTATATTGCCAGGACCGGCATGGAAGATCGAAAGGAGCTGTACGATGGAGGATATCCGAAAGCACCACGAGGACACGCAGTGCGTCCACGCGAGCTTTATCCCGGATGATACAGGAGCGGTCGTAACCCCGATATATCAGGTCTCGACCTTCTCCTTCAGGGATGTGGATCACGGCGCGAACCTGTTCAGCGGCAAGGAAAAGGGCTATATCTATACCAGGATGGCCAATCCGACGATCGAGGCCCTCGAGAAAGTCGTAGCGGTCCTCGAGAAGGGATACCGGGGGCTGGCCTGCGCGTCCGGTATGGCCGCGATCCACACGGCGATCACCGCTCTGGTATCCGCCGGTGATCATATTATCTGCAGCGAATCGGTATACGGACCGACCAACACGCTCCTGAAGACGGTCATGTCGCGCTTCGGAATCGAGACTTCGATAATAGACACATCCGATCTCGACGCTATAAAGGCGGCAATCAAGGATAATACCAGGGTCATATATGTCGAGACTCCAGGAAATCCGACGCTCGTGGTGTCGGATCTCGCCGCTATCGCGGAACTGGCTCACGGACACAGCGCAAAGCTAGTCGTCGACAACACATTCATGAGCCCGATCCTCCAGAAGCCCCTTACACTAGGCGCCGATGTGGTAGTTCATTCTATGACAAAGTTCCTCAACGGGCACGCCGATGTCGTTGCCGGAATGATTGTCGTGAAAAACGAGGAGGATTTCAAGCACTTCCGCAAGGTCCTGAACCAGATCGGCGGCGTCATAGATCCTTTCAACGCCTTCCTGGTAGCAAGGGGGATCAAGACCCTCGCGATCCGCATCGAGCGGCATTGCTCGAATGCCGAGGCCATAGCCCGGTATCTCGAGAACCACCCGAAGGTCGACCGTGTGCATTTTCCATGGTTTAAGTCACACCCCCAGCACGATGTGGCAAAACGCCAGATGACGGGGCCGGGGGGCGTGATCAGCTTTGAGCTGAGTGGTGGTATCGAGGCGGGTAAAACACTCATGAACTCGTTGCGGCTCTGCACCCTCGCGGTGAGCCTCGGGGGAGTCGAGACGCTGATCGAGCATCCAGCTTCGATGACGCACGCTTCGATGAGCAAGGAAGACCGTGAGAAAGCCGGTATAACGGACGGCCTCGTCAGAATCGCGGTCGGCATCGAGAAGGTCGAAGAGATCATCGAGGATCTCGATAAGGGGCTGGCAAAAGTCTGATCTGAACTGGGCAAAACCACCCTATTCGGTTCGATTCTTGCATGGGCTCAAGAGACAGCTGCAATCTACCAATCCTTTTCCCTGCAATGGAATAGGCGCGAACGGTGGAGACTCTGACCGGGGGAACTTATTGACTTTTCAGGTGTATCATAATATATACTAATTATGTCAGGTATTATTGCACGGAGCAATGACTCTGCGGAGAGAGGCATGATCTACAGACCTATAGAACCTACGGAAGCCGAAATACTGGAGAATCAAAAAAGGTTCCTCGAGAGAACCGAGATCTACATGAAGCTTGGATTCGACAGGAAGCAGGCCGTCAGTTTCATCATAGATAATGCGGATCCGATCGAGGAGCCGGTGCTCGATATCGGTACGGGCAAAGGCCTCGCGGCGATAGAGATAGCGAGGAGAGGGTTGCCTGTTACGAGCGTGGATATATCGGAGGAGGAGCTACAGGTGGCGTTTCTCAACGCGCGGGCCGCGAATGTCGACGGCCATATCAGCTTCTATATAGGCGACGCGAACAAGCTTCCTTTCGAGGACGGACATTTCCAGCTCGTGACGATGGTCAACGTTCTTCATCACCTCGATGAATTCACCGGGATATTCAGAGAGGCATCCCGCGTTCTGGTTCCGGGAGGCAGATTCGTCGTGGCCGACTTTACCGAGAGCGGATTCGAGATCATGGATCGTATTCACACGAGCGAGGGGCGGGAGCATTCGAGGCTGAACCTGGTGGAGATGGATGATATCGTAAATATGCTGCCGGAGTTCGGATTGGAATGCAGAAGGCGTGACGCGCGGTTCAATCAGCATGTGGTCATGGCCCTGAAGCTCTGATCGGCCGAGCGGCTCGAGATAGAATCACTTACCCGATTTCATATCCAGTTTTTTCTGTATCAGTCGCCCGTGCATCTCGTTGTGCATATACTGTACATAGAGCTCTATACAGTCGTGCTTTGTGATCCTGCGAAGTGTGACCGACATGCCCGGCCCCGGGAGCCTGTATGTCTTGGCGGCCGTTTCGACGGTTCCGTCGGGGGCTTTCATCTTTCCGTCGAATCGTTCCTCCAGCTCTCTTCTAAGCACTTCGAGCTTCGTGCGTGATGTGTCCTTGTAGTAGGCGACGACCTCGAAGAGGGCTCCGTCCAGAAAGGAAAGGCGCAGGTAATCGATTCCCTGACTGCGGTCGAGCGGCTTTGGAAAGTAGTAGAGCTCTCCCCTGTAATCCCACTTTCTGCCCTCCATCTTTTGCCACGAAAGCTCTGTTTTCGCCCGCTCGAACAACCCCTCCTTCGATTCGCCCAGCACGAATCCGTAGACACTTTCATCGAGACGCAAGCCCTCGCTGGTTTCCTTCTTTTCGCAGGAGACAGACAGCGTTGCTAGCGCCGCCAGAAGGATCAATATGCACATGCCTGTATGTGTTCGTCGATGCATCAATGGCGCTACTCCGTTGTTTCGAGCTCGGTTGGATGAAGTATTGTATAGAGGCCGCCCACGCCGACGAGGAACATGATTCCCGCCTGTATAAAGGTCTTCGGCGGAATGATGCCCTGTGCCTTCCAGACGAAGAAGACCATGCCGGGCGCTAAGATGACGAGCATGCTATAGATAAATATCATGACCCGGCGTGCCTTCATCCTGGTTCCGGGGGTGTCTTCCCCGAATATCTTGTTGTATATAATGAGCAGGAACATCGTCACGATTCCGAGCGCGGCGAAGACGAGCCAGAAATTCCGGAGTATCGGTGATTCACCGCCTTGGCCGACGAGCGGGACGAGGAAATGGTGATACATCTCTCCGCCTACGTTCGAACCGACCAGAGAGCCGATAACCCCGTAGAGGAAGGCGTATCCCATGTAAAGCGCCTTTTTGTCCTGAGGTGCGACGAGTCCGATATAGCTGTAGTACTTGGGATGACAGGTCATCTCACCTATCGAGAATACGAAGATACCGAGTATGAAGACCCATACGAGCTGTGATGAAGCGAGGAAAATGAAGCCGAGCGAGCCGATCAAGATTCCTACCACCATAGTGGGAAGTGGTTTGAAGCGCTTCACGATGAGATTCACGACGATCTGCAGCACGACAATCGTACCCGCGTTTATGACGGTCACATGCTGCGCGTCGAACTTGTACCCCTTGAGACCGATGCTCGCGAAGAAATTGTTTACCGGAGTAGGATCTATGAAGTCACGCAGGTACCAGAGGATGGATCCAAAGTTCTGGAAGTAGAGGATCCAGAAACAGGAATAGACGAAGATCAGCAGCATGAAGCGTGCGTCCGAGAGCACCATCAGCGCCCCTTTGAGCACTTCCTTCAACTTCTTCGTGCTTTCCGGTTTCGGCGGATCTCGGAACAGGAAGATCACCGGGAGCAACATGAGCGCACAGTAGATGCTGCTCGCCATGAAGACGTAGCGCCAGGAGAAACCCATGAGCCATCCCGCCACCAACGGCGCGATCAGCGCTCCCAGGTTGATCATCCAGTAGTAGAGCCCGAATCCAAAGCTCGACGTCTTCTCGTCGGTGGTCCTGGCTATGGTGCCCGAGATGATCGGTTTGAAGAGTCCGGAGCCGGTCGCCATGAGGAGCAGCGTGGCGAATATCATTCCGTAGCTCGTTACCTCTCCCGATGCGAAGTAACCGACCGATAGCAGGGAGAATGCGAAGAGCAGCATCTTGCGGTAGCCGTAACGGTCGGCGAGCGCGCCCCCAAGAATGGGGAATACATAAGTAGCCGCATATACGACACTCTGCAGGAGGCCGACATCGTCCTCGGCGAATCCGAGACCGCCGCCGACCTTATCGGTGAGATATCGCGCGAGCAGGGCGTTCAGACCGTAGTAGGCGCCCCGTTCGAACAGCACCATTGTATTGGCTAGCCAGAAAGAGCGTGGGAACGATGCCGTTATGCCCTTTTTTTGGTCGGGACTCTCTTGCACTGGCGTCACTTCCTTTCCAGGATACTCGGTCTCGGCACAATCCAGACGGTCCGGTAACGGCCGGTTGTCCAGATGGACGATATGCGGCCCAGAATCCAAACGGCTGAGTGCTCATATGAGGTATCAAATTAGCAGAAATGGAGTGAGTGCCGCCAGTATTATCTGTATCGAAGGGCGAACGGATCCAGAGCTACTTCCTGGAAAACCTGATGATGAAATTCCCTATGGAGATCTCCGAGCCGTTCTTCAATTTCTT
>DAOUUU010000069.1 GCA_030667985.1 Candidatus Krumholzibacteriota bacterium | reverse complement strand
GGGCCTTTTTCTGTCATGGAGACTTGCGGAAGGCGCTACTTGCGCCCTTTTGACCGTATCGGGCCGAAACCGATGATGTCGTCGATCGATCCTATCCGCTTCGCCTTGGGTTTGAAGACGGCCTCGACGGGCATCCCGATGCAGATATCCTCCGGGTCGATCCCCTCGATGTAGTGGATCAGGCCCCCGTCGGTTCCGTCGACCCGGATCATCGCTAGGATACGCGGCACATCTTTGTCCCCGCCGTCCATATTCTTGAACGAGACGGTGAATGATTCGATGAATCCGGTCGTTCCCACGTCGATGTACTTGTCGAGCTCGGCGAAGCATCGGTCACAGTAGATCTTAGGCGGCACGTAGGAGACGTCGCACTCGGCGCAGTAGGTCGCGAGGAAGGTCCCCTTGTCCTTGACCGCCCTGAAGAACTTCTCTCCAGCCAGGCCGTAGGTGTAGACGTAGTTAACCGGGATCTCGCCTTCCCAGAAGGTCGGCTTCGTCGTATTCGTTATCTTCTCTGTAATGGCCATATCGTACTCCTCCTGTCTTGGCTACTGCTTGCGGCGCTTGCCGGCCTTTGCGCGGGCGGGTTTGAAGTAGAGGATATCGGTGATAGCGCCTTCGCGCTCTTCCTCGCTTTTCCAGACCGCTTTGACCTTCATCCCGATCTTCACATCCTTCGGGTCCACCTCGCTCAGCATGTGCATGATTCCCATGCCCTTCGAGGCGCCGTCGATCTCTATGACGGCGGGAATGAGCGGCGGCTCGCCCTTCTTTCTCCTGGAAGCGTCCCAGTTGACATGAACGATGCTGAAGGTGTTGACCGTTCCGGTGTCTTCCAGGGGGATCCATTCATCGGTCGGCCTGAAACAGAGTTCACAGAACATTCGGGGCGGTATCATGATGCGGCGGCACTTGTGGCAGGCGCGGCCAATGATCTGTCCCGCTTTCAACTCGGCGAGGTATCTGCCGATCGCTACACCGTTGTCCCACGCATACTTGAGATCCGGCTCCCAGCTCGTAGAGAGCACCTTGCCCTTCTTGATGTCGGAGGAGCGGAGTGCTGTTCCTCTCAGTTCGTAATCTTCGAGTTTCATAGGTCGATCTCCTTTGATCATGATCTCATCACGACTACGGTGCCCATCTGCATCAAGTCGCCCCAGGCCTGCGCGAGGCCGCAGGTCGGATTGCCCGGCACCTGGCGCTTGCCCGCGTCGCCGCGGAGCTGCAGGAAGATCTCGATGACCTTCATCAGGCCAGTCGCCGCAATAGGGTTGCCGACGCCGAGGGCCCCGCCCGACGGGCAGATCGGCATATTCCCGTCGCGCTGTGTCACGCCGTCCGCGGTGAGCTGGGCCGCTTTGCCCCTCGGGCAGAGCATGAGCCCTTCCATATGATGGAGCTCCTTGTAGTCGAACGGGTCGTACGGCTCGGCGACATGGATCTGTTTCGAGGGCTCGGTGATCCCGGCCATATCGTAGGCCATGCGGGCCGCCGTCTCGACGTAGTTGGGATAGCTGAGATCCCGAGTTGCCCAGTAGGCGGTGTCGATCGAGAATCCGACGCCGTCTATCCAGACAGGCTTGTCGGTGAGGCGCCGCGCCACGCGCTCGCTCACAAGCACGATAGCCGCCGCTCCGTCAGAGGCGGGGCTGATATCGAGCCGGTTGACCGGCCATGCCAGTGTCTCCGAGTTGAGAACGTCGTCCACCGTGATCTCTTCGGCGACCTGAGCCGCCGGGTGGTCGATTGCGTTTTTCTTGTTCTTGACCGAGACGAGCGCGATGTCCTTCTTCGACAGACCGTAGGTCTGCATGTAACGGTTCATCTCGAGCGCGAATATCCAGATCAGATTCGGCTTGAGCGGTTGCTCGGTCGTGTGATCGAAGATCGTGATAAAGGCTCCCTGCGGATGCGGATGGCAGGAGGACATCTTCTCCTCTGCGACGACGAGAACAATGTCGGCCATACCGCTCGCTATGTGGAACCATCCGTGTATCGGGCTGAAGACGCCCGTTCCGCCGCCGACGTAGTGGCGCATATAGGGCTTGCGCCAGGCGCCCGCCCCGTCGGCGAGGTATTCACCCTTCATGTGGACGCCGTCGAAGGCGTCCGGAGCCGTGCCGAGCGTCACGCAGTCTACCTGGTCGAGCGTGAGCTCGCAGGAGTCGAGAGCCATCTTCGCGGCTTGCCACGAGAGCTCTTTCCCGGTCTCCTGCGCACGCCGGACGAACTTTGTCATGCCGGCTCCGACTATCGCTACTTTTCTGTAACCCATTGCAAGAGACCTCCTAGAAGTTCGAAAGGATCGCGACGGCGCCCGTCGCCGTCGGCACGCCGCGCCACGTCTGCGCGAGCCCCACCTCGACGTCCGGTATCTGGCGCATGCCCGCTTCGCCCCTGAGCTGTTCGACGAGTTCGAGTATCTTGTGAGCGCCGGACGCCTCGAAGAGGTGCCCGACCCCGAGCGCGCCGCCCGAGACGTTTATCGGAAGCTCGCCGCTTATGTCGGTAACGCCGGTCTCGACGAAATGGCCCGCCTCGCCCGGCATGCAGAGCTTCAGAGCTTCCATGTGCTGCAGCTCTTTGTAGGAGTACTCATCGCATATCTCGGCGAAATCGATGTCGGCTGCGGGATTGGTGATCCCCGCCATCCGGTAGGCCATCTCGGCCGAGTAGGCGGCGTACACCGCTTCGCCCCAATCGCGCATCTCGAGAGTCGGCGTGTCGGTGCACCACCCGAGGCCCTCTATCCAGATGGGTATGTCGGTCAGCGAGAGGGCAACATCCTCGGCCGCCAGCACGGCGACGACTGCGCCATCGGCATGCTGTGCGATGTCGAGGCGGTGAATCGGCAGCGAGACAGGCTCCGAGTTCAGTACATCGATCGTCTCGATATCCGATCCGAACGCCGCGTACGGGTTGTGCATGGCATTGAACTTGTTCTTGACGACGACGCTCGCGCACTGGTCGGCGCTCGTGCATGTCTCGAACATGTAGCGCATCATCTCGAGGCCCGCGATCGCGTGGGGCGATTCCCGGAGCGGCCTGTTATAGACCGGGTCGAACGCGAAACCCGTCAATTCGTCGACATTCTTGATGTTCGAAGCCTTGCTGTGAGCCTCGATTGCGACGGTCTTGAACGCCCCCGTCATGATCATCATATACCCGGTCGCGAGGGCCTGTATGAAGTCCCCGGGTATCGTCTGTGTCGGTTTCAGCACGGCGCCTATCTGGTCGGGGCAATACTCGTCAGCGATGCTGTAGCCCTCGACGAAATCCTCGGCTGCTGTGATGAAGCCGTCGATCTCGCTGGGCTCGAGCCCAGCGTCGGTATAGGCTTTCCGCGCCGCCTCGAATATCAGCTCACGGAATGAGACATCGGGCGTCACCGGCCTGAAACCGGTCGTGCCGATGCCCACAATGGCAACTCGGTTAGTCATGAACCCACCTCTCTGTCTGCTGTTATGGGTGGTTGGGTCGAATCACGGCTTATCAATGAAAGCGTGGGGAATTATCCCATAGATTATGCTATGCTTCAAGGACAATAAGAGGGCGCTGGGGCGGCTGTTTTCAGGCCCGAAAAAAGTGGTTCCGCTACCTTTGACAAACACCCGGAGATGCGTTAGATTATCCTTGTTGTACGCTTTATCTGAAATTTTTTCGGATTCGTTTTCTGAGGGGAAAAGAGGACGGTAAGGCGCAGGGGTAGCGATATAAACCATTGAAAATCAAAGTCATCGGGAAGTGAGTCATGAGTGAGACAAAAGAGATATTTGTCGGCAGATCGGAGCAGAAGAGCGATCTCTACATCCGCATGAAGAAGAAGACTTCGGGGGGGATCGCACTCGAGATGAAGAGCTCTGTCGGGGCCATGTTCGGCAGCAGTATCCGCCGGACCCTCGAGGAGACCCTCAAGGCGCTGGGGATCTCTGATATCGAGATCGATGTGGACGACCGGGGAGCGCTCGAGTATGTCATCCAGGCCCGTGTCGAGGCTGGAATCAGGAGGCTCTACGATGTGAAGGAGCCGGGCTGCCTGCCCGAGCGTAAGGTCGGAGTCACCGAGCCGGTCAGGGACCGGCTGCGGCGAACCCGGCTCTACCTGCCCGGCAACAACCCGGATCTGATGATGAACGCCGGCCTCTTCGGAGCCGACTGTGTGATCCTGGACCTCGAGGATTCCGTGGCGCCGGCGGAGAAGGACGCTGCGAGAGTCCTGGTGCGCAACTCGCTCCTGTCGGTCGGTTTCGGCACGACAGAGCGCATCGTACGCATAAACCCTTTGAGCACCGAATACGGCGCGGCCGACATCGAGATGGTCGTCCCGGCCGGCCCGGACACGATCCTGATTCCCAAGTGCGATACGGCTGACGACGTCAAGGCGGTCGAGAAGCTCATAGCCGAGGCGGAGAAGAAGGCAGGGATAAAGCATAAAACGCTCCTCATGCCGCTGATCGAGACGGCGAAGGGTTCGCTTCACGCCTACGAGATAGGCGCAGCCTCGGACCGCATCGTAGCGCTCTGCTTCGGGGCGGAGGATTTCACAGCCGATATCGGCGTCGAGAGAACCAGGGAAGGCACCGAGAGTTTCGTCGCCCGATCGCTAATCGTCCTCGGGGCGAAGGCGGCCGGCGTGCAGGCGATAGATACCGTCTTCAGCGATGTCTCTGACGAGGAGGGTCTCATTGCGAGCACGCGCGAGGCGATGGCGATGGGTTTCGAGGGTAAGGGTGTTATACACCCGCGGCAGATAGGGCCGATTTACAAGGTCTTCGCCCCTACGCCGGAGAGGATAGAGTATGCCTTGAAGGTAGTCGATGCTATCGAGGAGGCGAGGAGCAAGGGAAGCGGCGTCGCCACTATTAGATCCAAGATGATAGACGCCCCGATCGAGAAGAGGGCGCGCAAGATACTGAGACTCGCGGAGGCACTCGGCCTCCTGGGCGGTAAAAAAGAGAAGAAAGAATAGCCGCCGGTACGGATGCCGGCACACACCCAGAAAGCAATAGATCAGGAGGCGGGTCATGAAGATGATCCCTAATTCGCTCGGACGATTGATACCGGACGAGATCGACGGGAAGAAGCTGAAACCGTTCCAGGGTGCGCACGCGGGCCACGGCGGCGGGCGGAAGGCCGGTTCCCCGATACGCGCATCGGTCGATTACCGCGACAAGCTGCGCGCCTCTCTCGATGAGGTGATCGACGCGTGCGAGATAAAAGACGGAATGACGATCTCGTTCCACCATCACCTGCGCAACGGCGACTACCTGATAAATATGGTCGTCGATAAGCTCGCAGAGCGGGGGCTCAAAGATCTCGTTCTGGCTCCGAGCGCTCTCTTCCCGGTCCACGAACCGATAGTGAATCACATAAAGAATGGCCTTATCACCCACATCGAGGGCTCTATGAACGGCCCGATCGGCAGGGCCTGCTCCCTTGGAAAGATGCGAAAGGCCTGCACTCTGCGCTCTCACGGGGGCAGGTACCGTGCGATTCAGGATGGAGATCTCCATATCGACGTTGCCTTCATAGCGGCGCCCAACGCCGACTCCTTCGGCAACGCGAACGGCCTCGACGGTCCGGGCGCCTGCGGCCCGATCAGTTTCGCGCTTGCAGATTCTCTCTATGCCGACAGGGTCGTCGTCGTGACCGATAACCTCCAGCCCTTCCCCGTCCATCCCTGGGTGATACGGGGCGGGAATGTCGATCATGTCGTCGAGATCGACAAGCTCGGAGATCCGGAGAAGATCGTCTCGGGCACGACGCGCATCACCAAGAGCCCGACGCGACTCTTGATAGCCGAGTATGTGGCGCGCTTCATAGACGACATAGGGATCATGGAGGAGCCCGGGTTTTCCTTCCAGGCGGGCGCGGGCGGCATCAGCCTCGCCTTCATACAGTTTCTCGCCGAGATCATGCGCGAGAAGGGGCTCAAGGCGCCCTTCGCGCGCGGAGGCTCGACCAAGTATCTGGTCGACCTCATGAACGAGGGCCTCATCGGATATATCCTGGACGGTCAGGCATTCGACCAGGTCGGCGTCGCGTCGCTGCGCGACAACCCGAGGCACATAGAGACCGATCCATTTACATCGTACAACTACCACACGAAGGGCAACTTCGCTCCGCTCGTCAAGGCGGCGGTCCTGGGAGCGACCGAGGTCGACCTCGAATTCAACGTCAACGTAAACACACACTCGGACGGATGGCTGCTCCACGGGATCGGCGGTTTCACCGACGCGACGGACGCTCACATCACGATGATCACAGCGCCGCTCGTGCGCAGCAGGCTCCCGATCATAGTCGATAGTGTCACAACGGTCACGACCCCGGGCGAAACGGTCGATGTGATCTTTACAGAGCGGGGTATCGCCGTCAATCCGAGGCGCGCAGATCTGCTGGACCGCCTCAAGGGTTCCAGTCTCCCGATAATGTCGATCGAGGAGCTGCGCAAGATAGCGATCGGCATGACCGGCGAGCCGGAGAAGCCGGAGTTCGAGGACCGTGTCGTCGCTCTCATAGAGTGGCGGGACGGGACTATCATCGATTGTGTGAGACAGCTCAAGGTCTAATTACATTCAACGATAGGAGCAGCCGTGGTTTCCGTCGCCCCGACCTTCGCTCGAGATCTTGCCCGCAGGATCACCGAGGCGGCCTCCATGGACGGTCGGCTCATAGGAAATAGGGAGTACATTCGGCGGCTTTCCCGCTCCGATATCACGACGATCCGCGCCCGCGGAACCGACGACGTGATGACGACCTACGACAGCCCCGCCTTTATAACGCGCGTTACGAGCCGCAGCGCCGCCTTCACCGAGGTCTTCTTCGCCGATCCGGACGACCGCAAGATCAAGCTGATGGATACTGCGGCCCACTACCTGATGGAGTCGGTCGACGACCTGCTCGTCATGGACAAGCAGATGGGCCTCCACCCGGAGCATTCCCACTACTGCCGGACGATTATGACGCGCCCCTTCGCGAGGCTTCTCGCGATGTGGGACAAGCTCATCTTCGATGTACCGGAAGGCAGGGAGAAGGAGGAGCCGGATCAGATTCTCGTCATGATACCCGAGTGGTACGAGGTGGCGAGCAACCACGGGCTGCCGCAGCGTGCGATTCTCTGCGACGCGGCGAACCGTGTCACATTCGTCCTCGGCACAGACTACTTCGGCGAGGTGAAGAAGGGCCACCTTCGCATGGCGATGTATCAGGAGAAGCTTCGTTACAAGGAGGGCAAGGGAGGCGGCCTCGGTATCCACGCGGGAGGCAAGGTGATCCGCGCTCTCGACGAGGGAACGGGCAAGCTCGAGGACAAGGGGGCGCTTTTCTTCGGCTTGAGCGGCACGGGCAAGACGACACTCAGCGTCCATCACTTCTGGCTCGATCCGCAGAAAGACGAGACTGTCGTTATCAGGCAGGACGATTTCTTCGTGCTGGGCGCAAAGGGCGCGGCATTCGGCACCGAAGACAACGCCTATATCAAAACGGAGGGCCTCGAGGGCGAGGGACAGCCTCTCCTCTACGCGGGCGCCACTGCCCCACATGCGTTACTCGAGAACGTCTATGTGGACCCGGAGACACGCGAGGTCGATTTTTTCAAATACGACCACCCCTTCGTCCCGGGCGGTGAGTGCCTCAACGGGCGCGGCATCGTCGTTCGCCGGGAGCTCGACTATACCGACGACTCGGTCGATCTCGACAGGGTCGACATGATATTCTTCATAACGCGGCGCGAGACGATCGTCCCGCCCGTAGCGCGCCTCAGCACCGAGCAGGCGGCAGCCTTCTTCATGCTGGGCGAATCGATACTCACTTCCGCCGCGGATCCTACAAAGGCGGGGCAATCTGTCCGCGAGGTGGGAACCAATCCCTTCATCGTAGGCCCGAAGGGCGAGGAGGGGAACATCTTCTACACGATCCTGAAGGATAATCCCCACATACAGTGCTTTCTGCTGAACACGGGCGGCTTCGGCGGCAAGAGCGTGGACAGGAAGAGCTGGAAGATGGATGACCCCGAGGCTCTGGCGCACCTCCGCCGTTATCTCGACCACGAGAAGCATCCCGATGTCGGCACAAAGCTGGAGCTCGAGCTTCACGACGGCACGAAGGAGGAGTTCAAGGTCAACCTGGTCCGTTACGAGACCTTCCATGGGATCAAGCGTGTGAGACTCAGAAAGAACCTCGACACTGTGATGGAGAGCGTCGAATCGGGCAGGACCAAGGGCTCTGATATCGAGCTTATAGAGGTCGAGGTCACCAACGGCCGCAAGCTCAAGGTTCAGGACTCCTCGGCGATTATACGGGAGATCGCACGGGATCGGGTGAAGTGGGAAAAGGATCCGTACTGGGGCTATGATGTGCCGGTCGAGATCCCCGGCATGGAGATAGAGAAATTCAAGCCGGAACGCTACTACACCGAGGCCGAGGCGAAGATCCTGAACGACGCCCTCAAGGAGGAACGCACCGCCTGGCTCGAGAGCTTCCCCGACCTGGACCCCGCGGTCAAGAAGGCGCTGGATTGATGGGCTCATTCAGGTATCGAGACACCCGCAGCCCGGCCAGATTATAGAAGCACTTACTAAATATTGTTATAGACAAAGATTCCGCTTAGCACCATTGACCATGTAGAGAAGGTAGGGCACGAGCTGCATTGACATCCAGCGGGTTGCATCGGAGACTTTGTTATTTTAGATAAACCCTCCCGGTCATTGTCCGCGATGTCCAGAAAATCATCTTCATGCGGTAGTTTCACTCGAAAGATCATGTGTTGCTCCTTCTACGCCGATGCGCTGCGAGATGGGCCTTGACGTGTGCGGCCCGGCCGGTTCGTCGAACTCCCAATTTAATCTCCAATAACGTAGTTATAGACCAAGACACCGGAGAAGATCATCGACCACTGAAGTATCGGGCAACCAGAGCATCTACATCCAGTAGCTTCTGTAGGAGTCTTTGTAACTTTGCAAAGGCCCTCGCGGTCGTTGTCCGCGGCCTCTAGAGAATCGATTTCATGAGGTAATCTCACTCGATAGATCATTGCACTTTATCCTTTTTGTGAAGCGTGGCCGCCCGAATCGCTCGCTCGAAGAAATGTTGAGGCGGCAATTATCAATACCCTCGGAACTCTCGAAGCTATCCAACGGAGAAAAAAGGGAAGGAGACGTCATGCGGCCCCTCCCCTTTTCCGGCATTGTAACTAGCTCCACATGCCGTAGAAAGTGCCGTCCATATATCCTTCAACGTGACAGATACACCAGCACATATGGTCGCTCTTGTCAGGGTGTTTGCCGACATTGCTCCTTTCGGGATCGTCGCTTATGATTCCGAGCAGATTATCCAATATCGGCAGCCTGATTTTGAAGATCATGATTTCCCCCCTTTCAATAATAAGGAACGGGAGGTGTCATGCGCCCCATCCCGTTCTTCTAGCAGTCGGGGCGCCTATTAGCCGGCGTCGTATTGAAGCGAGCTGTACCAATTGCTGGCAGAGGTCACAGTAGAGGCGCAATTGCAGACGCAGGCCCACTTCCCGGGTCCCTCTGCGGTCAGGACTCTTTTGACATCGCTCCTGTCATTATCGTCACTGTCAAGCCAGTTCATCAGGTCCTCGATTATCGGCATGCCAATTCGGAAGATCATGGTATTTCCTCCTTTCCATCGAGCTTCTGACAATAGCATTGGTGCCAGAATGGGTTCAACATTCGTGCGGTACGGCGCAATAAGAATCCATCGTCATTCCCCCAATGGTGAGATCATTATGGGAATGATATAAATATCGGTTCCAGCATGAAGTTCCACGTTGAGGTCATGTCCCAGAACGAGCAATAGCAGCTGCATGTGTGATCTTTGGGCAGCTTGTATCTTTTCAGGTCGTCTCTGGGTTCGCCGTCGTCGTCGAGGGTTTCCGGGACATCGTCGAATCGTGGAAGTCGTATTCTGAAGAGCATGTATTACCCCTTTCCAGGTTGCTTCCGTGATCCTCCCTTGGGTGGTTTCCACGGATGATGCTATTCCTCGATCTGTAAGGATGAGACGGAAAAGGGGATAGAATTACGAGCCGGCGTTTCCCGATTCGAGGGTTTTTTTGATCTCGATCCTGCCGTCGTGAAGCCGCCGGGGCAGGACTTGCGCGTTTTTACCCTGGTAATTATTGCCGTTTTGACGTCTCATATAGCAAATGGAAGAGGTATACCGTTGAAACATAAGTTTTTTACCAGTTGTTTGGCTGTGGATATGATCGAAACGTCAGCTAAAAAGGCGACAACTCTCGAGATATACGCAGTTTTGAAAACGCACCAATAGGAGGATATCTCTATATGTGGGAAACTGGCAAGTACATGGTCCATGTCTTTCAGGAGAAGGACGATTGGTATGTATATGATATGAACTCGAACGAGGTCTATGGCCTTCAGGAGATCGTCGCCCGCGCGCTGCAGAGCACGGCCAAGGACCGGGACGGCCTCGTCGCAGAGCTGTCGAAGACATACACGGCAGAAGAGATCGATACAGCATTGACCGAGATCGATGAAACCAGGGAGAAGCACGGGATCTTCAAGGAATGGGAACTAGAGTGGGGAGGGAAGTGCCCGATCTGCTCCGATCCCGCTAATTATGAGAAAAAGATACAGCAGCTTGTCATAGAGACGACGAATGACTGTAACCTGAGATGCGTCTATTGTGCTTTTACCTACCAGGACGGGGAACATGCGCGGCGGCCGAACAGCCCCGAGAATTTAACCAAGGCTGTGAACTATTTCCTGGATCATTCCGGCGAGGGCGAGCACAGAGCTGTCTCCTTCTACGGCGGGGAGCCCCTGCTTGCCCTCGATAATGTCAGGCTGGCGCTGGATATCATCAAGGAGAGAGGGCTGCAGGATGAGCTCCGGCTCGTGCTCGACACGAACGCCACGTTGGTCAACGACGAGATCATCGACCTGGTATCAGAGAACAACATAACGCTGCAGATCAGCCTCGATGGTCCCCAGCATATCCATGATGCGAATCGGGTCTATGCCAGTGGCAAGGGATCGCATGCAACCGTCATAAAGAACATCAAGCGGTTGGTTGAGAGGCTGCCAGATTTCGCGAGCAAGACGTTGTATATGGCAACCATAGCCCCACCATACGATATAGAGGAAATCGATATCTATTTCCAGGGCCTGCATGCAGATATGGGAATCGAGGGAATCCCCAATATGATGGCCAACTTCGCTAATATCAACCACGTGTTGGATTATTACACGGATAAATACGGCAATTGCAAAACCCTCCAGCTCGACGCGCATAGCAGGGCGGTCGAGCACTATGTCTCCTATTGTGCTGCGGGGCGCCACGACGAGCTCGGACCGGTATACAAGTCCCTCTTTGATCGGACTCTGGCCAATCTCTACAGAAGGTCCAATCTCCCGATACCTGGCGAGATGGGCCTGAACGCCTGCTGTGCACCGGGCGTGAGGAAGCTCTATGTCACGGTGAAGGGAGAGTACCTGCCCTGTGAGAGGATGATGTATGATTATGTCATAGGGCATATCGATACGGGAGTTTCCCATGAGCTCGTAGATAACCTTTATAAGGACTTGGGGGAGACGGTGAAGGACCGATGTGTGAATTGCTGGGCGATCAGGCTATGCAGTCTGTGCTTTACACACATGCTCGAGAAGAAAGACGGGAGCGGGCTACATGTCCCTATGGCTATCTGTGATTATATGAGGAGCAGCAAGGAAAAGGAACTGAAGCTGTTTCTGGAGTTGCACCAGGCAAATCCCGAATCCATGGATTTTCTGAAGGATATGCATTTTGAGTGATGAGCGGTGAAGAGCGAAACACAACGGGGGCGACGCCCACGCGTCTCCCCCATTTTCGTCGCTGCTTAGTCGTTGCCTTCGCAGTCCGGATGTTTTCTGGAAGATACCGTACATCCAGAATTCATCGTTATTTTGGGAAAGCTGTTATGACTGCACTGGTGAACTCATAGCTGAATAAGGGCATGCAGCCCACGCAATTGTGCGATGGTTCGCCCTTAGGCTCTTTGGCCGCCTTGTAAATGTTATCCCTATTATCGGTGTCACTATCGAGACCGCTTAAAGAGTCTTCAATCCTCGGTAAGCTTATTCTGATTAACATGCTTCCCCTCCTTATTTTTTAAAGCATAGGGCAACTCGGCAAAAAAGGTGGGGAGGTGTTTTGCACCTCCCCACGACAGCCTTTCAGCTGTTCAAGTATTAAAAATTGCCCGAATAATCGCCGTATTGTTCGGCTATCACGCACCAGGTAGTATTCGTGTCGGTGCGGATACACCAGCATTGGCACCGACTGTCTGCCAGATACTTCTCTTTGGGTCTTGCGAGGTCGTTCCAGTTTCTATCATCGCTCTCTAGCCCGAACAATTCCACCAGCCTCGGTAGCCTGATTCTGAAGATCATGATCCCCCTCCTTTTTAATTAATAGAAATGTATGAATTTACGGTATCGTTGTTGGTTCTGGAGATTGAATCGGCAAATCTCACAGAAATCCACCTTGGCGGTACCTCCTTTGCTTG
>DAOUUU010000063.1 GCA_030667985.1 Candidatus Krumholzibacteriota bacterium | reverse complement strand
CTCTTCCCCGTCGCCAAGGGCGGCACTGTGGTCGTCCCGGGAGGATTCGGCACCGGCAAGACGATGATTCAGCACGCTCTAAGCAAGTGGAGCGACGCGGATATCATCGTCTATATCGGTTGTGGCGAGCGGGGGAACGAGATGACAGACGTGCTGATATCCTTCCCCGAGCTGATAGATCCACGCACCAAGCGGCCGATCATGGAGCGGACCGTTCTTATCGCGAACACCTCCAACATGCCGGTCGCGGCGCGCGAGGCCTCCATCTACACCGGCATCACGATCGCCGAGTACTACCGCGATCAGGGCTACCATGTCGCAATCATGGCCGACTCCACCTCCCGCTGGGCCGAGGCGCTGAGGGAGCTCTCAGGACGCATGGAGGAGATGCCGGCGGACGAAGGATTCCCCGCCTATCTGCCTACGAGGCTGGCCGAGTTCTACGAACGGGGCGGCATGGCCGATACGCTCGGTGGAGGTGAGGGCTCGATCAGCATCATCGGCTCCGTCTCTCCTCCGGGAGGAGATTTCAGCGAGCCGGTCACCCAGCACACCAAACGTTTCGTTCGATGTCTCTGGGCGCTCGACCGCCAGCTGGCGAACGCCCGCCACTACCCGGCGATCTCCTGGCTCGATAGCTACAGCGAGTATGTGCCGGAGATCAGCGACTGGTGGCAGGAGCAGTCGGGCGGCGAATGGGTGGAACTGAGGCAGCGGATCATGAATCTGCTGCAGCAGGAGGGGAAGTTGCTCCAGGTGGTCAAGCTGGTCGGCCCGGACGTGCTGCCGGATACGCAGCGGATCGTTCTCGAGACATGCACAATATTCAAGAACGCATTCCTGCAGCAGAGCAGCTACGACGCTATAGATATGTACTGTACACCGGAGAAGCAGATCAAGATGCTTCGCGTGATACTGGACTTCTACGAGCTTGGGCTCGAGAACATAAAGAAGGGCGCGAACATCCATCAGCTCAAAAAGATGGAGGTAACGAGCGATATCATGCGGATGAAATTCTCGATCAAGAACGACGAGATAGAGAAAATAGACGAAATTCGAGACAAGCTGAGCCGCTCGATGGAGCGGGTTGCTGACATGTTCGACTGAGAAACGGTGAGGCGATGACAGAGAAAAAACACGCCGAGGGCAGGGAATACATAGGGATCAACCAGATAGCAGGTCCCCTCGTTTTCATCAAAGGGATCCACAACGTCGGATACGGCGAGTTGGCCGAGGTGATAGATTCAGAGGGGCGCGTGCGACTCGGAATGGTCCTCGAGAGCTCGGAGGGCGCCGCCGTGATACAGGTCTTCGATGGAACTTCGGGCCTCAGCATCCCGGAAACCCGTGTGAGATTCCATGGCGAGCCGCTCAGCTTCGGGGTTAGCAGCGAGATATTGGGACGTGTATTCAACGGCCTGGGACAGCCTATAGACGACGGGCCGCCTCCTCGCGCGGAAGAACGAATGAACGTCAACGGCCTGCCCATCAACCCGACGGCGCGCGAGTACCCGCGCAAGTTCATCCAGACCGGCATCAGCGCGATCGACGGGATGAACACACTGGTCCGAGGACAGAAGCTGCCGATTTTCTCCGGCACGGGACTTCCGCACAACAGGATCGTCGCCCAGATCACCAGACAGGCCAAGATCGTCGGGGAGGACACCTCCTTCGCCGTCGTATTCGCCGCAATGGGCATCAAACACGATGTGGCACGTTACTTCATCCGTAATTTCGAGGAGTCGGGTGTACTGGAGAAGGTGGTTCTCTTCCTGAACCTCGCCGACGATCCGTCGGTCGAGCGTCTCGTGACGCCGAGGACGGCGCTCACTGCGGCCGAGTTCCTCGCTTTCAAGATGAACATGCACGTGCTTGTCATCATGACGGATATGACCAACTACTGCGAGTCGCTCCGCGAGATCTCGACGATACGCGAGGAGATCCCCAGCCGGAAAGGGTATCCTGGATATCTCTACAGCGATCTCTCCGCCATCTACGAACGTGCAGGCATGATAAAGGGTCTCGAGGGCTCTATCACACAGATGCCGATCCTTACCATGCCGAACGACGACATCTCGCATCCGGTGGCCGACCTGTCCGGTTACATCACCGAGGGTCAGATCGTGCTCGAGCGCGATCTCGATCAACGGTACATCTATCCCCCGATAGCGGGATTGCCTTCGCTTTCGCGTCTGATGAAGGACGGAATCGGCGAGGGGATGACACGCGAGGATCATGCGCACGTAGCGAGCCAGTTATTCGCCGCCTATTCCCATGTCAAGGACGTGAGAGCGCTGGCGGCGGTTATTGGCGAAGAGGAGCTCGCTCCCCTCGACAAGGTCTATATAGAATTCGGAGAACGCTTCGAGCGGGAATTCCTAAGCCAGGGCGAGTACGAGGACCGTTCGATAACAGAGACGTTGGACAAGGGCTGGAAGATCATATCAACGCTTCCGAAGAGCGAGCTCCACCGCATTACGGATGAGGAGCTGGGCAAGTACTACGGTCAATAGAGGTGAAGCCAAGTGGCGAGATACGAGATGGCGCCGACAAAGACGAACCTGATGCGGATCAGGCGGGACCTCGGTTTCGCGAGCGAGGGCTGGGAGCTTCTCGATCAGAAGCGCAAGATCCTGGTCGTCGAGCTCATGGGCTTGATCGACCGGGCCGTAGATGCGCAGGAAGAGGTCGAGGCGAAGCTGGCCGAGGCGTTCGACGCGCTCGACCAGTCGATGCTCAGGATGGGCCGCCGCGAAGTCAATCTGATCGCTCTGGGCATGAATATCACATCGGAGATCAATTTCAGCGAGAAACGGGTCATGGGCGTGTCGCTGCCCCGTGTCCGCGTCGAGTTTGACGACAAGTCGCCCTATTTCGCCGCCGCCGAGAGCAGCATCTGGATCGACGAGGCTATAGGCAAGTTCCGCGACGTGCTTCAGCTTCTCGGCAGCCTCGCTGAAGCGCGGATATCGTTGATGCGTCTCTCGCGCGAGGTTGCAAAGACGATCCGGCGCGTAAATGCACTCGAGAAGATCTTTATTCCGGATTATGAAAAGACTTTGAAATATATCGAGACGGCTATCGAGGAATCAGAACGCGAATCCTTTTTCGTCCTGAAATTGATCAAAGACCGCCTTTCGAGGCGGAAAGGGGAAGCTCAATGAGTAACGGCGCACATCCTCTCAGAAAGATACTTCTCTATATCGATGGCAGCGAGTCGGCAATCACGGCGGCCCAGTTCGCCATTGCCATCGCGAAGAGCTACGAAAGCGAACTGAGAGCTATATATGTGGTCAACGAGGACCTGCTCGACGAGCTCCTCAAGGTGAAGATCTTCGTCCAGATGGAGAAGATGGACTATGAAAGGGATCTGGAGGAGGACGGCAAGCGTTACCTGAATTACATCGTAAAAATCGCCGACCGGAAGGGGTTCAAGGTGGAGACCATTTTGAGAAAGGGAGTCGTGCACGAAGAGGTCTCGAGAGAGGTCGACGAATACGGGTGCGATCTGCTCATCCAGGGAGAGCTGGGCGAGGTGCTCAGCCTCAGGGATTCCTTTTACGAGGAGGGTGAGCGGATTCTTCGGAAGGTAAAGTGCCCCGTGATGATAGTCAGGGGAAGTGACAAGATCGAGAAGAAGTACAACGAGATGTAGGCCGTGAGAACACTTGCGCAGGTGGGACCGGTTAATTATTATTCGCTCATGTCCAAAGCAACCGGGCGAAATGCTCCAGGAGGCTTGCTGGTATGAAATTTACTGAACACATCGATCCCGGGAACATCAAGCTGGGACTCGAGGGACAGAGGAAAGACGAGGTCATCGAGGAACTTGTAGAGCTTCTTGTCGAGTCCTGTAATGTCAGCGATGCCGACACGATTCTCGACGCGGTACTGTCGCGCGAACGTGAAGGAAGCACTGGTCTCGAGAAAGGGGTCGCGATCCCGCACGCGAAGAGTGACGCGGTGAACAAACTATGTATCGCTATCGGTATTTCGAAGGATGGAGTCGATTTCGAGGCGCTCGATGGAAAGTCGTCACATCTCTTTTTCCTTATGATCGCTCCCACGAACGAGTCGGGTCCCCATGTCCAGGCGATCGCCAAGATCGTAAAGATGATCAAGATTGACCGGTTCAGGAGCAAGCTGCTCAAGGCTAATCAGCCCCAGGAAGTAATCGATGCGATCGAATCCGCCGAGATCGGCGAAATTTAGCAGCTCTCCTGTGCGTTTCTCCAACCGCTTTCATAAATCACCGGCCGATACAGCGCCGGTCTTCCGGGAAAAATCATGGTGTCGCAGTCCGAAAAACGAGTCATAGGGTATTTCGGCTTTCCGCGACGGAGTATACTGCGCGGGATCCGCGAGCGATTCGGCATGGACATCGAGCTTGTAGATCTCGATATCGACATCGGAGCGCCCGATACGGGGATACTGCCCGCCACGACCTGCAGCATCATCCGGAACATCATAGACAACTCGGTGAATATGAAGGATAAACTGGCCGTTGTGGTGGCGGCTGTAGGCGAGGGCAAGTGCGACAGGGGACGGCATGCGGCCGAGATACTGAAGCGAATGGGGCTCGAAGTGACCGAGTCGCGGTTTCCCCCTGAAGAGTTCGAAAACAGGCCTCTCCAGTACTCGACGGGCAGGCTTCCCTTGGCGGAGAAAATAGATTCCATCATGAGATCGATCGTCGATCCCTCGCCTCCTGGAGAACCGCCCGAGCGGTGCGAACCGACACACGGTTTCTGGGGGGTGCCGCCTAATGACGCACGTATACTCGAGTTCTTTCCCGACACTACACACATATACGGATGGACACGCTGCGTGGAGGCTGGACGGCCGGGGGATATCGATCTCGAATGCGGTATCGACAATGGAGTGCCGACCGTCTATTTCACTCAGAGTTTTTGCGCGAAGCAGGATTTGGCACATTACCTGGCCGAGCGGTCCAGGGGGCTCCTTGTGGACTGTCACCGGGATGTGAACGACTCGATTCTCGCTAAGATCGAGGCGTTCATAAGGCTTTCCTGATGAGGTGAATAGCATGGCGCGGATTGCGGACTGCGGAAGCACATGGACAAAGATTCTCGACCTCGAGTCGGATCTGATCGAGATTATCCAGACCAAGGAACTGGTGAAGCGTGCAGACGCCTTTTTCGAGGTGGCGACCGGGCACAGCGGGAGGATCAGGTGCTCGAAGTACAAGAACGAGCTCATAGCTCTAGCCGAGGGGGGCCTAAGGCTCGTCGGCGAGGAGGATTTCTCGTTGATGGACGTGGGAGGCCGTGATATAAAGTTCGTCCGCTTTGTCGGCCGAAAGGTCGACAAGCTCGATTGGAACCTCGCCTGCGGTTCGACCACTGGAGCTACGGTCGAACTTCTCGGCGGCTATTACGATATCGACTTTGAATCGCTCGAACCGGCTGACAAGTGGATCAATGTGACCTGCGGCGTCTTCGGGATGGAGCGTGTTCTCGAGCACATCTCAACCGGAACGACGCCTGAAGAGAGCGTTGCGATGTTCCTTCACGGTGTAGTGCGAAATGTGTACGATTTCGCGGGCAGGCCCGAACGTCTGTACCTCTCGGGCGGGTTCTGCGATAATCATTGTTTCTTGAGGACGATAGAGAAGTATTGTAGTGTGCGGGCGTTGGGAAGAACCGTGCCGCTGGAGGGTCTCAAAGGGGAGATAACATGATAGGTATAGATTATTTCCGGAGTGCGAGAACACGGGCCGTTTTTTTCTTGCTGGCAGTTTTTGCGGCTGGGGCATTGTTATCTTCGTGCCGGTCGAAGGTCCCCAGGGAGACGGCTCCGGGTGTAGATATAGATGACGCGATTGCCGTCGAGGCCGGGGCGCCTCCGGGTCTCGAGATCACCGCTTCGCTTCTCCAGGGACGTGAGGATATAGGCAAGCGGTTCAAGACTTATCTGCCAGACAGTGGGATCGTGCCGGTCGAGATCACCCTGAAGAACAACAGCGGCCGTCCCGTCTGCCTGCGCGCGACAAACGGATTTCCTCTAGGGGAGATATACAGCGGATTCATACTGGAGCATGGGGAAAAACGTTTCATGCTGCTGTCGCCCTTTGAAGCGCTTTCTTTGATTATGGCGGATGGAAGATCGCTCCGGTACAGTAAGCCGGGTATCTTCGATGCTGTCGTCGGAATCGCGTTCCCGCCCTCGCTCTTCTACTACGGATACAAGGAGGTCTCTATAGGCAGGCTCTATCGGGCCCTCTACAAGAATTCGCTTTACCCGGCAAGGAAGAGCGGAGTCCTCGAGCCCCTGAGAATAGAGCCGGGCGGCGAAGCGAAGGGATTTCTCTATTTTTTCGTCCTTCCCGAGGACAGCCCCTACCCGACCGAGTCGAATGATATAGAGGATGTGATTGTCCTTCCAGGGAAGGCTCCGATGATACTGGTGCAGCCGACCGATCCTTTCGAGACCGGCCCGGATACGCTCGATATACGCGATGCCATGACTGCCCGCCTCGAGAACGCAGCCGATCAGAGTGGTGCGGACGCTACAAGGGAACGAGTGGTATTTGCTTTGGGGCTAAGCGGGAGGTGGAAGATGGGGGACGTTCTTGTGGGCGATCTCCGCGATACATTCTATAAAGGCGCAGAATCGGTCCGGAAGGTCTCCAGCTACTCGTCTAGCAAAGGCCGAATAGCCGATGCCTCGACGCTCGATGGGCACGCGGCCTGTGTTATCAATTTCAAGTCCTCCTCGAAGGTCTGCGTAGCTGATCTTGACGTCGGCCCTGAGGCCAGCAAGACATATGATCTCGACCTAAGGGCCGCTCGTGTCATTCTCACGGAAGATGGGTTCATATCCATGGCGGAGGACGGCGAGTGCCGTTTCACACGGCACGGTGAGAAGCTGACGGCGAGAAAAGTGCGGCTGGGAAAATTGTCGCGTGATCTATTTCTCGACGGCGACCGCATCGTTCTCCTTAGCAAGGAGAGCGTCTCATTCCTCGGCGCGTCGGGGAAGGATCTATTGAAACGGTACGATCGGATACCGCTGGCCGAGGGCCGCCGCCGGTTCATCGGCCGCGACGAGAGCAACTTCTATATCATTCACGAATCGAACAAGGTGGGGGGCGATACGATCGCCGTCTATGACCCGGATACATTCGAGGAACGGTGGCGGATGCCGCTGCCGGGCGAGATAGAGTACACTGATATGGAGAGCGGGCTGCTGGTGCAGATAGAGGATGGGACGATCCTGCATATGTCCCGGGAGGCCTCATCCGATACCCTTCAGATCGATGCTATGGGCTACGCTCCAGTACCGGCCGGAGCAATCGCTTATCGAGATGATGGATTCACCGTGGTGGGGAAGAACGGTGTTGTCGTGAATGGCGGGCAGGCTCCTCGTGTGATTCCCGATCTCGTAACGCGCGTACCGGTGACGGTGAAGGAATCTCCTCCTAATTCCTCCCGCCCTCGATGAGTGCGTTGAAGATCAGTTTGTATGTCCCGGCCGTCTGGCATCTGTGCTGCGGCCTGAATCCGAAGAGCACAGCTTTTCCCTTGTCATAGCGCATCTCGACGAGAGCGGCGCGGCGGTGGAGTTTCTCCGGTCCTATGAGCAGGCCGCTCGCGAGAGGCTGCTTGTCCGTGTAGCTTGCCAGCACGGTTCTGCCGAACTTGCCGAAGGGGACCCTCGTCCTGAAGGCGGGATTTCTCGTGAAGAAGATGTATCCATCGTCAGGCATGCCGTATGTGATCGGATGTCCCTGTTTGAAGGAGACTTTGAGGATCGAGCCGGGACAGCAGAAATCGTTCGGATCTTCGTTTTCGAGCGTGTTCGTCACGGGGAGATCGAGTGCCTCGATCGCGTAATCGCTCGATGCGCCGAAGCATATCAGGGTTCCTCCTCCCTCGACGAACTCCTTGATGTGTTCCGCGCCGTCGTCTCCTATCCCGCCCGCGTACTCGGGAGGAAGGGGCCGGAAGTACTCGGCGTACTCGCTCGGATACTCACCCTTATGGATGATATTCTTGTTGATGTTCGGAATGACGAGAATATCGAAATCGCTGAACTTGCCGTCCTTGATATGCTCGTTGGCCACGTTCTCGAACGGCACATCGTGAGCGTCGAAGAGGTAGCGCGTCCACCCCTCGTCCATACTCGATAGCCACGGTTTGTAGAGGGCGATCTTGACCGGCTCCAGTTTTCGCGTCTCTGCGGCCGGTTCCGACTCGAGCGGCAAAAAGACCGTATGGCGTTTTCTTTCGAGCTCAGCCGCTGCGGTCTCGAGACCCTTCTTGTAGGAAACAAGAAACGATCCGGCAGGTAGGATAATGGCCGCGCCGCCTCTAGCAACTGTCGTCTCTTTATCTATCCGGTGGACCTTGAAGCCGTCGGAGAGGAGTGAGAAGACTGCGGCATAGGACCCGTTCTCGCCCGGATCGAGGGCGAGCCCCCACCAGCCTGGCCATTCAGCCGGGATCTCCTGAGCGGGATAGGGAGGTTCGTCTATGGGTATCAGCTCAGCCTCGAACGGTTCGTCGATCTGGCCGCAGTCGACGCCCATCTGCATCCAGAAGGTCCAGCCCGTCATATCGTAGGGCCTTACGAAGTCTTCCTTCTTGCTCGCCCTGATATCTGGGTATTCCTGTATCTCGAGTAGATCCTTCGCGTAGGCGCGGTAGGGTTGATCGAGGCGTATTACGTGCGAACCCTCGGTGTATAGGCGGTTGCCGATCGTAAAATCGCTCGCCGCCCGGTGCACCTCGATGCCTCCGAGCATGAGAGCCTCTACCATGCGGGCTGCCGTTGCCGGATCACGCTGGTCTGCCGGGATCACGAAGCCGTATGGCGCCTCGGTCTGTCCCTGCTCGACAGCCTTTGCTCCCATACGGTAGAAGTTTTTCAGGAAGCGCTCGCTGTGTCGCGCGCAACAGTCGAGCAATCCCTCGGTGATCGCCATCTCGTAATCGACTATATCGCCGAGCCGCCACCAGCCTCCGGGCCAGGGATTGGGAAAGTTGATCCTGTGCTCGTAGCGTGGGAAGCCCTTCGAGCCGCCCTTGAGCTCTCCGGGCTCGATGTATATGGGGGAGGCGATATGTACGCTCGCCGCTTCGCTCAACAGGCCCACCTGATTGTGCCACCAGGGGGCCATCATCGATGTGCCCTCCCAGTATCCTGTGAAGTAGGCGTCGCTGATCACGCCTCCATAATTCCTCTCCTCGCACTCGAGCTGCATGAAATAGCCGAGAAGGCCTATCTCCCGGTACAGTATCGGATCGACGTTGACGTTGGCGGGCGGATAGAACTGCGGGAGAAAGAGGCGCGCGCCGGTGCTCCACATCTGGTGCATGTCGAGGACGACCTGCGGTATTACGCTCTCGAAGTAGAGCTCGAACACAGTCCTGGTTTCGTCGAGATTGACCATAAACCAGTCCCTGTTGTTGTCGTGTCCCGCGTAGTGGTGATAGAGCCAGGGCATGCGGCAGCCCTCGTACTCGGTGCCGACCCATTTCTCGTACCAGTCGACCACCATCTGCAGCCCGTCAGGGTTGAGGGAGGGTATTAGAAAGAGGACCGTCTCCTCGAGGGCGGCCCGCAGGCCCTCGTTCCTGCCCGCCACGATATCGTAGGCGAGCTGTGCGGACATCTGCGCCGAGGCGATCTCGGTCGAATGCAGGTTGCAGGTGATCATGACAAATGTTTTGCCTTCCCGGGCCAGCTGCATCGCTTCCTGCTCTGTGAGCCCGCGGGGATCGGCGAGCCGCCGGGATATCTCCTTGTAGCGGCCTAGGTCTGTCAGGTTCTCAGGTGTGGAGATGATCGCCATGACGAATGGCCTGCCAAGTGTAGTTGTTCCGATCGTCTCGATCTCCATCCAGGGCGATTCGGCTGCGAGCTCTGCGAGATATTCCCGGATCTCCTTGTAATCGGCGAGTTTTCGGTCGGCGCCGACGGAGAATCCGAAGTACTCCTCCGGCGACCGGCTCTCCGCGTATAGAGAGGATGCGGTCAGGGCGACAAGAACCGCTGCGATGAGAATTCGGCTTATGCGCATGAGGGTTCCTCCAGGGGAATGGACGAGAATAGTTGACGGTGACTGTTACACGGTCTATCGTTGATCAGATGGCAGCGCACGATATCTGAATCGTGCATGGATTCCAAGCACTATAGCAGATTTGGCGGGCATATGGCGAAAGAAAAAGAAGTGACCTTCGAGGAGATCATGACGACTTATTCCCAGCATGTCTCCAAGAATTACCCAGCCCCGGGGGAGTTCAAGGAGCGCATGGAAATGCTTCTCGAGCACAAGCGCGAACGGACTGAAGATGAGGAATATATCAGTTCCCTCGAGACCAACGTCGTCTTTCTCCACGATCTCGTAACCGAAGGGGAGGTGCTTCTCGACAAGTTTCTCAGGCCCGACACGAGGGCGAAGGAGAAGCTCGATACGCTCCTCGATAAGCTCGAGGAGAAGGTCAGGTCCCAGACGAAGAAGCGCCGCAAGGCCCTCTTCGAGGAGGGTAGCGACGAGAAGTTCAAAGAGCTGGTACAGATGAAGAGCGAGGGATCGGACGAATACAGGGGGAAGCTCGAGTTCAACTATATATATCTCATGACATTGAGGATCTTTCTGTTCGAGTTCTTCAACGTGCTCGAATCGATCAAGGAGAGCTACAGTCTGGCGGAGATGGAGGAGGGAGCGTCGAATAATGTGATCGGTTCGCTGGGACTTGTGGCAAACTACTATCTGGAGAATGTGATGGTGGAGGAGGGGACGGTCAAGGGAGAGTAATGCTTGCAAACGAAAGCGAATTAGGGTAGTTTATCCTCCATCGCGGAGCGCGGTAAAGCCACTCGATTATATCGATTATCCTCGCGCTCAGTGGACAAAGCGACGGCAATCGAAAGGAGAGGCAGTTGCGAAGGAACATAACAGGCTCGGTGGCGGCGGGTATCCCGACCGCAATCGTTTCGGACAGCGTAATGCGGGTGACCAGGATCATGCTCTTTGTCGCCTTCACCGCCATCGGCGCGCAGCTCAGCCTGCGCCTTCCCTTTACGCCGGTTCCAGTGACTCTGCAGACCCTCTTCGTCGTCCTTGCCGGCCTTGTGCTAGGGCCTCGCGACGGGTTTTACGCTATGGCATCCTATCTGGCGATCGGGGCGCTCGGCGCTCCAGTCTTCGCCGGTTTCGGATTCGGTCCCGCCGTCTTGATCGGGGTCACAGGCGGTTATCTAATTGCATTTCCCGCCGCCGCACTAGTCTCGGGTTCAGTATTCAGGGTCCTGTCGGGAAGATCGGGCGCCTTCGCAGGCGCCGTTCTGGGATCGTCTCTCATTCTGGCGATGGGAAGCCTGCACCTCACTCTCGTTGTGCGTATGCCGCTCGCTACGGCATTCACGCTGGGCGCTGTGCCATTCGCGGCGGGAGAGTTCGTCAAGGCAGCAGCCGCCGCTGTTCTGGCTGGCAGGCGGTAATCCCCGAGGCCTTCGATCCCATTAGCCGCGAAACTGTTCAATCTCGTTAGTCAATTCACTGTAGAATCGTGTGTTAGAGGAATAGCTCCCCGCGCGGATTGACAGCCTTCCGAATCGGGTTACAATACATATGTGATGGGCGAACGCGCTGGATAAATAGTAGATGTATGACCCCACGAAGGCGTGGGTGAGTAACCAATGGATCCCGCCGATATCGTTCGTCTCATCGTTTCACATAGCGAGGCGCCACGAGTTCTCAGTTACATTGGGAACCCGTGGCGTTTTATTGGGTTTGATCCTGGTATTCTGTGGTGGATGATCTCAAGCGGTCAGGATTATGTCGTAACGAGTTTCTCGAGCGCCTCTATTTCTCTGCGAATCCGTTCTTCCCACGAAACAAAGTGGCGGCGGCCGAATGCGGAGGCTTCACGGGAGAGCCTATCCCTCAGCCCGGAGTCCTCGATAAGCAGTGATAGCTTCTCGGCGAGGGCCTCTATATTGCCCTCCGGCACGAGAAGCCCGGTCTCTCCGTCCCGTACGACCTCGTTCGTGCCCGAGTTGTCATAGGCGATGACCGGGACACCGCATAGAATCGCCTCGCAGGAAGGAAGCGACATGTTGGTCAGGGCGTTTGTGCCGACGAAGATATCGCTGGCCTTGAGGAATCTCACGATCTTCTGGTGAGGAATAACGCCGGTAAATATGAAGTTATCGCCGAGGCCCTTATCCAGTGCCATCCGCTCCAGCGCCGGGCGCTGCGGCCCGTCGCCGCCGATCACGAATGTGACGTTGCGTCTCTTTTCGGGGCTGAGCGTCGATGCGGCTTCTATGAAATGATCGACGCGCTTCGTGTCTACGAGGCGCGAAAAGGTTACAACGAGCAGGTCGTCTTGCGGAAATCCCATCTCGCGCCGCACCTCTGCGCGATCGATCTCGACATCGGCCCATTCGATATCCATGCCGTTCGGTAGGTAAGTGATCTTTTCCTTCGGGATGCCGAGGCGTGTGAGCGCCATTTCCCCTCGCGTGCCGTCATTGAGTACGATGTAGAGATCGACTTCGTGTTTGAGGGCCATCAGTTGCTCGAAGTTCTTCCTCCAGTACTTGAGCTTCGATAATTCGAACCTGTCGAGGGACATGACTCCGAAGAATTTAGCCGCGGTCGGAATACCCAATTCCTTACTGATTGTTTCCAGGGCTTTCAGCGGGTAGTATGTGAACCCGAGGATGATATCGGGGTTTATCTCCCGTGCGAGCTCCCGCAGGCGACCAGTCGTTGCTCTGGTGAACGAGCCCGGCCAGAAGAGGCGCTTGAAATATTTCGATTTCTTCTCGTGGCGCCGGAAGATGTTGGGAAAAGTATGGTAGGTGAGAAGTGGATTTTCAATGAGATCGGGTTCGTCCTCCGGCTCAGGTATCAGGAAATGGAGCTCGATGCCGCGATCGGTAAGGTGACGGACGAAGTGAAGCTCATCGGCTACTCCGCCTTCCTTGCCGAGCGCCCAGACATTATCCCAGATCGAGAGGATGAGGATCTTTTTCAAAGCGCCCTGTGCCATGTCCCCCATATCCTTTTTTTGTCCTTTAGCAGTCAATGAAGATGATAGTTGGAACGCCGCGAACTATGAACCGTTTTTTGATAGCCGTCTCGTTTTTCCCGATGGCCGTGAGGTCGACCTGGAGCGGAACGGTTCCCTCGGATAGCGTGCAGATTGATGACAGAGGTCACCGGATTACCCGCTTCCTTTGCGGCTTCGGGTTCTGATCCGCCGCTATCCGGGCTTCCCTCTCCAGATAAATACTATCTCCAGGTTGCAGGAGCACGGCTTGTTCGCTGATCATCTCCTCGATCTCGCCGTATCCCCTCGGGCTTTTCAGAGGACCGAAGAGGATGTAGTCGTAGGCACCGAAATGGGCAGGAATGACCACCTTTGCCCTCGTGGCCCAGACCGCCCTGATCGCGTTCTCGCCCGAGAGGTGCGGTGTGATATTGATGATCGCGATTTCAGGCTGCCAGGCAGCGCCAATAGCGATCATACCATCAAAATATTCCGTGTCTCCGCTGTAATAGACCGCCCCGTAAGGCGTGGTGATCACGAACCCGAGGGCTCCGTCCTTCGAACATTTTCTTAGAGAGAACCTCTTGCCTGGGTGCTCGGCCGCTACGGCGACGACTTTTCCATGCGTGTATTCGTAGGTATCGCCGGGACGCATTATCGTGAATACCCTTCCGCTTTCTTCGAGATACTCCGCCACGGTCCATGGGCAGAGTACCCTGGCCGAATCTGGGAACATCGCGATCGATTCCATGTCGAGATGGTCCATATGCGCGTGTGATACGAGGATAAGCCTCGTTCCAGCCATTGACCGAGCCGGAGGAACTGGGATTTTTCTCCTGCGTAAGAAGTATCTACCGGTGAATACGGGATCTGTGACGATGCCGAATCCGTCGACGTCGATGTAGCAGCAAGCGTGCCCCCAGAAGGTGACGTGGTTGCGAGGGGGTGGAGGGAAGAGCGCGCCGTCCTTCCTGGGGGTGGACAGCGGTTCGGAGATCGGGAGCAGCAGGCAAAGGAAAAAGCATAGAAACACTGTCGCCGGGCGGTTGTATACAGCCGCTTCCCTAAAGAATCGACGGTGATTGTCCGCAGTGACGATCATGTCAGTCGAAGCGCCAGGTGAAGTAGACCTGAAGCATGGGATTCCTCGCGTAGACATCGGAGTAATCCCTGTAGTAGCGGTTCGAAAGGTAATACAGGTAATCTAGGCCAAGAGCGAAATAGGAGCGAAGCGTAATGTCGGTCGAGAAGCCCACGAAGTGATCGGTGTGATCCGCCGCCGTTCCGTTGATCGAGTGGATCCATGAGCCCCTGTAGAGTACCCTGAGAGCTGCCAGGTCTGCCGCCATCAGGGAGTATGAAAGTCTTGTTCCCACACCCGGCCCGTAGTTGTATTCCCTGTTCGATAGGTTGAAGTAGTCTGATTTAGACGCTCCGAGTATTATTCCCTCGAGGAAGAACTCGAGCTGGTTCTCAAACCTGCTGCCCCTGCCGAACCTGTATAGGTAGGAGGCGGACAAGCTCTGCCCGCCGTAGGTGTATGCCTCGTTGTCGACATATGTCATGTGCATGTTCGCGTTGATCTGGTGAGCGGTCGTCTCCGAACCACCCTTGTCCCATCCATAGAGCAGCGCGTTGATGTTGAAGCGGCCGAT
>DAOUUU010000079.1 GCA_030667985.1 Candidatus Krumholzibacteriota bacterium | reverse complement strand
CTCGCTTTGATTCGCAGATCTGCCTTCATAGTAGCCGTGCTGTACAATCTGTATGTCGATGATTTGATAGACAAGAATACCGACAATGCATGCGAGAACGATCCCCAGCAGTCGCAGTCGCCACCTTGGAAAATTCCTGATCATCTGCCCCTTTGCTCTATCTCTGTGTTGGGTGCCACAACATCCTCATTGCCGGCCCGAGCCCAGCGCGAAACAGTCTCCGTATCGTCATCCTGCTCATAGACGGCAAGACGCTCGACCTCGCCAGAGGTGCACTCTCTCATATCGAGCAGCTCCGCATAGGGGATGATCTTTTCTCGTGAGGTGAGTTCATTGTAAGTCGATTTGAGGCGGCCGTTCTCGTTCTGGAGCATCTTCTCGCGCTCGACGGCGGCATCCAGCTGCTCTGATATGCTGAAAATGTGAAATCCCAGTGAGATGTAGAGGAGCAGGAGACTCGAGACAAAACCGAGCAGCAGTATAAAGCTCAACGGTCCCACCCTACCCTCGATAGCCTTCTTTATAATCAGGGAAAGTCCGAACAGATCGGTGTTATGTTTGCTCATGTCAGATCCTCTCCGCAGCTCGAAGCTTTGCGCTCCTCGCTCTTTGGTTCTTCTGCAGTTCTTCTCTCGACGGCCTGATCGGCCGGCGCGTCATGATCCGCAGCCGTTTCTCCTTTGCACACCTGCATTCTGGAAAATCCGGGGGACATATGCATCCGCTCTCCTCGAGCTTGAAGAACCGTTTTACGATCCGGTCCTCGAGTGAATGATAGCTGATCACTACGATCCGGCCTCCCGGCTCCAGAAGCTCGACGGCCTGAGGAAGAAATTCCTCGAGTGCATCCATTTCGCTGTTCGCCCAAATCCTGAAAGCCTGGAATACCCTGGATAGCGTGGCCATCAACCCGTGCTGCCCTGCCGCTCTCTCCACGGCGGCTCTCAGTTCTCCAGTGGTCGTTATGGGGTTTTCGAGCCCTATCCGAACGATCTCTCTCGCAATCGCCCTGTGACGCCGTTCCTCGCCGAACTCCTTGATTAGATAGCTTATCTCCCTCTCCCCGGCCGTAGCGAGCAGCTTCGGTACCGATCGCGCCTCCTCCCCCATCGACATATCGAGCGGCCCTTCCCCCTGGTAGCTGAAACCCCTCAAAGCGTCCGACAACTGTAAGGAAGATATCCCGAGATCCGCGACGATCCCGGTGCACTTCGCAACTCCGGCGAGATCCTTGATATTCCTGAAGTTCCCATGAAGAAATTCTATCCGCCCCGAATGCCGTTCGAGGAACCCGCGGGCCTTCTCGATAGCCAATCTGTCCTGATCCAGGCCGATCACCCTGAAGGAACCGGGCACATGGTCCAGAAGATATGCAGTATGGCCGCCCGTTCCGAGCGTCGCATCTATATAGATACCGCCCGTATCCGTGACGAGTAGATCCGCGACCTCCTCCGCCATGGCCGGTATATGTCGCTCGTAGCTCATTACGCATGACTCTTCAGCCTGTAGGAGTTCCGTTTGTTCCATGAGCAGATCTTGCCCCGCTCGACGACGAGATAATTCAACGCTTTTTGCAGGTCGGGATAGATGGGAATCAATTCCGACCGCCGGGCGAACGCGAAAATATTCAGAACGTAGTCGCTGAGACCGCTGTAGAGGACCTTGGCGCCTTTCGGGGCGCCGTTCTCAAGGATCTCGAACACCGTGTAGTTTATGTGATCGACCTTCGCGAAATCGATTATGAAACAGCCGTTTTCCCCTCCGCGGAGAGACCTGAGCAGGGTGAGCGCATCAGCGGGCGATACCACGCCGGAAAGCCGCCAGATCCCGATCCCTTCCTTGTCCGTGTGATATGCTTTCATCTGTTTTCCTAGTATTCCCAATCACCCTCGCTGTAGGCATCGTGCGCTTCGGACCGTATCGCTTCGTAATCCTTCGGAGCCCAGATCTCCATGTAGGTGAGCGCGCCGATCATGACGACCTTTTTCGGATTTCCTATCAACGAGAGGAAATGGGATGGAATAGCGACCCGTCCCGACTTATCCACGTTCAATTGAAGGGACTTGTCACTGTAGTACCTGATGAGGTTGCGTTTCTGCTTTCCGGGCGGCAGGCCCCGCAGTTCCTTGAGGATGACCTCGTTCCACTCTTCGAGCGTGTAGAGGTTCAGGCATACCTCCTTGCCCTTGCTCAGAACGAGCACCTCGGCCGCAGAGGGGGGTATGACCCGCCGAAACCGGGCAGGGATCATCAACCTTCCCTTGGAATCGAGGTTGCATTCGAAAAGTCCGATCAGGTTCATTTGAGCGATCCTTGATTGTCTCTATTTGGGAATCCGGTCCGCCTCGCATAACCGGCTCGAAATGCTCCGGTTCCACCCCATCAACCCACCCCGATCTACCATTGCTCCCCACTTTATTCCACTTCCTCCCACCTGTCAAGAAAAATGTTACCCTCGATCGGATTAATTATCCCATGCTAACAGCCCGTTAATAATTATGTTATGTGATTCCATAGGTGAGGAGCGTAAAAATCTTTTGCGAGCAGGATTTCCCACTCAGGAATCTGCAGAAATCGATGTGGAGGGTTCAACGGGGTTTGCGGGCCGTCAAGACAAGGGTGCTGCCGAGCCGGTTCACGCCGGGCAGACGCTCCAATACAACCTCTATAAAATGCGCCGCGGGAAAGAGGAGATCGGGCACGTTCTTCCAGACAAAGATGATCGTCCGCGCCTCGACACATTCGAAACCATTTTCCATAAGCAGGCCGACAAGCTCTGACCGGCGGACCGGCAGGTGATATCTGTAGGGATGATATGCCGCTTTACTCGTCTCCCCCGCCGGATAGCACATCGGTGGAAAGAATCTCTTCAAGAACGGAACACGCACCAGAAGTCTCTTGCCGCGTTCGACAAAGGAGGTGAAATTGGGGGTTGATATCGATAGAATGGCTCCGGGGCCCAGGATCCGGAAGATCTCCCGCACCGCTTTGACCCTGTCCGCCGCATAGATATGCTCGAATGTCTCCACACTCGTGACCGCATCGAATGTTCCGGCTTCGAACGGCAGCGCGCTCGCGTCCGCCTGCACCAGATGCAGGGCCCTGTCGTTCGCATCGGCTATCCGCCGGGCCGCGATGAAATCGTTGGACACGATGTCGATACCGACCGATTCGAATCCGTTTGAGCCGAGCAGGAAAAGATTATACCCCCAGCCGCATCCTATATCGAGGACAAGCCCACCTTCCATCTCGCACAGAACCCGGGATACGGCGACAAAGCGCCTGCGGCTCATGTGACGCCTCGCCCTGGAACCGAGATGCCAGTTTACAAGCAGGCTCGGAACACGATCCTCCGGTATATTGTCTGGTATGACGGGTTCGGGGACCTTCATCATTCGGCCCTCTCGATACGGTAGAGCACATAGTAAACCGGTTCAGGCTTCCTGATTCCCAGATTCGCGATCTGCCCCCTTAGGACAGGAATGAAACGGTGGCCGCCGATCACTTCACCGGCGAACCGATCCGGCTGCTCACTCCTGTCGACGAGGTAGTCCGGTTCGAAACGAAGATAGAGTCCTTCCTCGATGATCCTCTCGGTATCGATAAACCTTCTCATATCGTTGATCTCTGGAGTAACGAGACCGCCGAGGTCGAGAACCCTCCTCCCCGAGTAGTACCCGATAGCGCCGATATCGTGGACCGCAACAAGAGCATGCTCCTCCGAGTTTTGACTGAGCCATTGCCCCATCCCGCGGAGAACCTCGTCGAGCCCGAGCGAGAACTCCCTCGTCGGCTTTACGACGACGACCGAGTAGAAAAGCACGTTCTGCAGGATGATGATTATGACGATTCCGACGATCGCCGCTCGGCGGGCCCTTTCGGTTTTAAAAGCCCGGCGTGTCATGCTCCCGAGACCGAGACAGCCGAGGATCACAACAGCGGGTGTCACCGGTACCAGGTAGCGCGACAGAACATGGAAATCGAGGATTATGTAGACGACCGGAAGGGCAAGCGCCCACAAGAGCACCAGGAGTACCGTGCTCTTGTGTTCCTCGTCCCAGGTGAAAAACCGCAAGATCGAACGTGTGCGGATGCCGCTGAATAATGCCGCAAGTATCGCAAGCCAGGGAATGGCCAGGGTCGCTCCCATGATCTTTATAGGAACCAATGCCCCGTCCAACCTCGCCGTTGAGAAATCGAGCCTTCCCTGCTTCGCGCCGGCGGTCAGCGGCAGATAGGTTCCGGTGTGACGTTCAATGATCACAAGCCATACTATATAGAGAGGAATGAATACTAATAGCCATGCGAGACCTCCCCTCTCACGAAATCGGCGCGCGAACAGAAACGAGGCCAGAGCGATCTGAACGAGCAGGATCGCTTCTGGGCGCGTCAGAACGGCGAAGAAGAGAAGCAGGCCGAAGAGTACGGATCTCATTCGCGACCCGGACGCAGAGAGAGATGCGTCCAGGACCAGGATCACCATGAACAGAGCGAAGGATGTCTCCATCCCGACGGCGCTCCAGCGCACCACCCATGCCTCCACTGAGAGTATCAGCGCGGCAGCCGCGGCAAGTGTCACATCACCCGATATGCGGAGAACGATCCGGTACACGAAGATGATCGAACCGATGGCGAACAATGCCGACAGCAGCCCGCACCAGACGATCAGATCTCCGCCTGCAAGGTAGACTACGGCCAGAAGCGCCACCCAGAGGGGACTCGTTGCGCCGTAGGTCGGATCGCCCGCATTGAACGACAGCTCGCACCGTTCAGCGACATTCCGCGCATAGACGAGATGTATATAGGCATCGTCAACTAGCGACCCGCGCAGGGGCAGGAGCAGTATCACGAACAATGCGATACCGACCAACAAAATGTATAGAGCTCGATATTTCATCGATCCTCCAACATTGAACGCAGGATCCGGTCCATACGCTGGGCCGCGCGACGCCTGGTGAATTCCGCCTCTTCTACCAGCGAGTAGGCCTCGTCCAACCTGCCGCCGAGATAAAGATCGTACATCTTCGTTAACTTGCTCGAGATTTCTACCGGATCACCTATAGCTGCGACCTCTCCCCTGCTGTGGGCTTTGATCAGGTCCGCCGCCTCCTCCCCCTGGGCGAGGCCCAGAATCGGCCTCCGGGCGCCGATATACTCGTAGAGTTTTGCCGGAATGATTACACGGTATCGCTCGTCGTCATGCTTCATCATCAGAAGGACATGGCTTCTCTTTTCACGCCTGACGCACTCTTTATGAAAAGCGCTGTCCTCCAAACTGACTATGTCATCCAGTCCGAGACGGCGCACACATTCCTCGTTTCTAGACTCGCGGATCCCGATAAAGGACACTTTTACAGATTCCCTGGCTCCTGGGCGCTCCTCCAGGAATCGTTTGAGACCCAGAAGAAAAGGTTCGACCGTTCTGCCTAGCGTGAGAAGCCCGCTATGGAGGATCGAGAAGGGTTCCGGTTCCGGCTTTTCAGCCTCTATCCCCTCGAAATCCTCCTCGTCATAGCCGTTCGGCACCTTCTCCACACGAGCGTCCGGATAGAGCTCGAGAAACATATTCCTGTGCCCCTCGGTCGTGACGATAACACGATCCGCTCTTGCGACACTCCTCTCAAGATGCTGATGCCATTTTTTGTGTATCGGGGTCGGCGGTCTCCTCATGTGGAGAAATATCCAGGGATCCCTGAAATCGGCTATCCAGGGTATTCGGAAGGAATGGGAGATCGACCGTGCAACGAGATGGGAGCTGTCGGGGGGGCTCGTCGAGTAAACGATATCGAATTTTTCCTCCCTGCAGAGCTTCTCGGCTGCTCTCTTTGCAAGGGGCACCCATCCGATGTATGTATCCGGCACGAAAACGAGCTCAGAGAATCTCCGCAGAATATCAAACCTGGTAGAAGAGCGCCTCGAACCTCCTCCACCCTTCAGCTTATTGAGTATTCTCAAGCCGGAGAAAGATCCCGTCCTTATAACCCTGACGTCCGGCGGCACCTGCGATTCTAGCTCCCGGTCACAGATCCAGAACTCGCCCGGTGAGGAAGCCACGACAGTGATGTCCCAGGATGCGCGGGATAGGTATTTCACGAACGAAAGCGGCCGATACACCCCTCCACCAGCCGAAGGCGGAAAAAAGTTAATGATCATGAGCATCTTCGGGCGCTTCATTTAATCCTCCATTTGCAGTAACCAACCTACCACTCTACGGCCGTACCCGAAATGGATCATCTCGAGCAGCTCATTCATCTCACCATATTCAAAGACATCGAGCTTCCTGATCAGATACCTGCCGATAAAGGGCGAAAGCACGAACAGGATCGCAGAAGCAAACAGGCCGCCCATCCTGGTCATTACGATTCCGAGCGGCGCCAGCACCAGTAAAGCAAGCACGACTCTTCCAAGGCGCTCGCCTATACCGCCGAAAAATCCCTCCCGTTTCGCCAGCCTTACCGCTACGGCCATCTGTGCAAGGGCGGCAAACAACTGCGCCATTACTATCGAGGCAACGCCCATAACCCTGACTATAAGAAAGAAAAGACCGAAATAAACCACCATCCAGACCAGATCACAAACTATCGCCCACTTCAGGTAGTGCAGAGAGCGCATGGTCGCCAGGAGCGGAGCGCTCACCGCCGCTATCGGGATAGTCGGAAGCAGGAACAACATCAAGGGATACGCATCAAGGAACTCCGAACCGCTTAACAGCAGAATGATATCCCTTCCCACCACTGCAAAGAGACCGATCAGAAAAAAGGAGGAGACGAGAGTGACCTTGATAAAGAGCCGTATCTTTCCGGAGAGGATGGAACTCCGTCCCTCCTCGTAAACCCTTGTGATCTCGGGCTGCGCAGCGAGAATCGGAATGCCGAGAAACCTCTTCAATATGAAATTGATCCTCGAAGCTATATGGAAGAGAGAGATCGTTGAGACGGGAAGGGCGATAGACATGACGAACCTGTCGACATCGGTGAATGCGAGCGCCACCAGACTGAGCACGATCGAACCGCACCAGTACGGAACGAGCGGCGGCAGATATACATCACTCTCGCTCCCATCACTCTCGCCGGGTATCAGCCTGTTTAGCGTGAACACGAGCAGAGGCAGTCCGATGACAAAAACGGCCGCGTTGAGAATAGTGATCGCCTCGAAGAGCATCGCCACGTCGAGGAGGTCTCTCTTGACGACGATAAACAGAGTGAGCGAGAGCGAATAGATAAATTCGAGCACCAGCTGCATCCTCATTTCCCTGAGGCCGTTGAACGCACCGTACAAGAGCATCTTGCCCGCGATCGATACCGAAACGAGGATCAACCATTTCAATGAACCCGAATCGAACAGGCATGCCCTCATCTGCTCCGGGACGATCCGGACCCAGATCTCACTCCCCCGGTATGCGACGGCGCCAAGGACAGCTACCACGGCGGCGGATGTCAAAAAGAGCAAAACGGCTGTGCTCCTCCTGCTCCTCTGCTGATAGGACGGGAAAAATCGGATAATGACCTGTGGCAGACCGAGCAGCGCAAATGTGCCTATGAGAAGGGCAAGCCCCCGGAGACTGACGAAGAGGCCGAATCGTTCGCTGCCCAGGAACCTGCTTAGAACACCGAGCTGGACGACGGTGAAGACTAGGCTGATGAGATTGCTCACCGCGAGACTGGCGGAGTTCTCGACGATCTTCGAACGTGTCATGATCTAACGCCTTCCGAGGAACCTAGACCATCCCTTCTCCACCGTCAGGGTGGAGTAGAGATATTCCCTGCCCCCGAGAGATTCCTTGAAGAACCGTATCCCGTCGTGCCGGCCGCTGCTGCCCAGATTGAATTCGCTCATACCGCGCCGGTACGCCTCCTCGACGGCGGAGAACACAAGCATCGAGCTGATATCGTACTCTGACGCCCTCTCCGTGAGACCCGCCTGCCAGGCTTGGGCCACGCCGCCGAAGTAGAGATCGATATGACCGCCGAGGAACTCACCATCGAGGAATGCGCCCCAGAAAACGACCCCCTCGTCCCTCGAAGCGAATAGCTCCTCGAACAGGGCCAGCGGGTAGGGATGCATTCTCCCCCAATCCTTCGATTCCATACGGTAGGCATCGTATAGAGCCGCAAGCCCGTCCGGGCTGTCGATCATCTTTACCCTGACCCCGGCTCTATGCGCCTTATTGTAAAGCTGTCGGCGCTTCTTGCTGACGATACTGGACCGGTATTGATCGAATGACCCCTCGAGCTCTACGACCCTGCACTCCTCGGTCTGGCGGTTGACGCCGCTCGGCAGCCCGGAGGAAACATCGGTGAATAGGAGATTCGCCCCCGCCCTCATGCAACCCGGCCCGGATGACATCTCGAAGAACCTCTCGATCAAACGTAACGCCGTCGGGCGGTTCCTCACGATCGGATCCCCGTACGTGCCGAAAGGCATCGCCCACAAGCTTTTGAGCGGTCCCTTCCCGATCTCGATATAAGGCATGAAACCCACGAGCTCAGAGCCTTCCCTTTCTGTTATCCATCCCCCGCTGAACGAGGAAAAGGCTCTGACGAGAGCCTCGAACCAAATGGGAGTATGGAAAAATGTTGATCGGCGGAAAGCGTTCAGGAGCGGAAAGGCTTCCTCACGGTCCAGAAAATGTTCTATCGAAACCGTCACAGCCTCCTACCGCCCCCCTAGATTACCTGGACCGAGCCGGTCCGAACCGCTGAATCCGGGCAGGAGCTCGGATATGATCTCCAACACCCTGTCCTCCTCACCCCGCTTCGCGCAAGCCACCATCTCTTCGATCCGTTTCTCGAGGCCCTGCGGGATCGGCAGGGAAGACTCCGCGATGAGGATCTTCTTCTCGGCCAGGGGCGAAAGCCGTTCGTCGGCACTCGTCAGCTCCTCCTCCATCTTCTCCCCTTCCCTGAGGCCTGTTATCATTATAGGGATCTCAGTTTCGGGCTCGTGTCCGCTGAGGATGATGATGTCCCTCGCCATCTCTAGAATATTGACCGCCTCTCCCATATCCAGGATCATCGTCTCGCCACCATCGCCGATGACAGAAGCGCGGATCACCAATAGAGACGCTTCTCTGATCGTCATGAAGAAGCGCGTCGCCTTTGGATCGCTCACAGTTACCGCTCCGCCCATGGAGATCTGTTTCAGGAACAGGGGAATGACGCTTCCCTTGCTTCCTATCACATTTCCGAACCTGACCGTTATGAATCGAGTCCCGTCCCTCTTGCCCAGCTCCTTCAGATAGAGTTCGATTATCCTTTTTGTCGCGCCCATTACGCCTATCGGATTGGCGGCCTTGTCGGTAGAGAGGAAAACGAAACGTTTAACTCTCGATTCGATCGCCGCCTTGACGAGATTGACGCCTCCGTGGACGTTGTTGATGACCGCCTCGACCGGATCCCGCTCCATGTAGTGGACATGCTTGTGCGCCGCTGCGTGATAGATGATGTCGGGTCTGTAACGGCCTATGATCCTCGACATCCTGGCCGCATCCCTCAGATCGGCGATGACTGTCTCGATGGCAAGCTCGGGATAATCGTTCCTAAGTTCCCCCTCAATATCGAATATACGATTTTCGCCGCGGCCTAGAAGCACCAGGGTATCAAGATCCATGTTCGCAAGCTGTCTGCAGATCTCCGAGCCTATAGAACCGCCCGCACCTGTGACGAGAACCACCGCTCCTCTGAGTTTTTTGCGGGTGGACTCGAGATCGAAATCGACAGTCTCTCTTCCCAACAGATCTTCAATCTGTACGTCCCGGATCTGCTCTATATGGACATCACCCTTGATGATCTCCATGATGCCGGGAACGATCTTGAACGGGAGGCCGGTACGCTTACAGCGCTTCAGGATCTTGCGGACGAACCGGCCAGGAGCCGTAGGTATTGCTATTATGATCTCGTCGATTTCCTGCGTCCGCGCAATATCTTCCAGTTCGCTCGTTCCGCCAAGTATGGGCACCCCCCCCATCTCGGCCTTCTTAAAATCTGGATCATCGTCGAGAAATCCGACGACACCGGCCTCGAGCTCAACGTGACTCTCGATCTCCTGAAGGACCATCCGTCCAGCTTCACCTGCGCCGACTATCAATATACGCCTTTTAGCACTCACCTTATCAACGCCACCTTCCTAAGTTCCGAGAATCCGTCTCCCTCGATCCTGACCACATATATCCCGGACCTGGCCTTGAATCCGTTCAGTGTCAACAGGTCCCACGCGGCACCGCCGTCGCCCACCTCCACCGCCTCGTGAACGAGCTCACCCTCGATCGTGTATATTTTAATCGACACGAACCCGGAGATGCGGCCTATTCGGAGCTCGCTGTCACCGCGGGAGATGTGGATCGGATTAGGATAGAGCACTAGGTCCGACAGCGGGACCTTCTCCGCAGCAGGAGGAGCCACATCCAGACGAACCAGTCCGTTCAGTGTTCCGATCCATAGTGTTTCCTCTTCCCCGTCATACTGGAGGGATGTACATAAATTATGAGGCAGAGGAGATATCACATCGGAAGGATAGAGCAGCTGCAATTCCTCTGTCCAGTGCTCGTATGATGTGTAAGCATGGATCACCCCGTCGGTGTCGATCATGTTCAATCCGCCATCGGTGGCCACCCAGAGATTTCCAGATCCGTCGAATTCGATGTCATAGACGATCGATCCGATCAATCCCTCCTCATCGAATGAGTTTTTCCTGGGAATCGAGTCGATGACACCTGACCTGTATCTCACCAGCCCTCCGGATGTCCCGAGCCACAGTATCCCCTCCTCGCTGCGCGCGATCGAGTAGAGTTTAGTGCTTGCGAGATCGTCCGGGCCGATCAGTGTAGTCCAGTAATCATCGTTGAGGTTCTTGAGGCTGGGCCAGTTGAAGCCGCCAGTCGACCACACCTGCACACCGTAACCTCCGATTGCGAGGTATGCAACCCCGCTCGCACCGTAGGCGCAATCGACGACCAATCCTCCCTCCATATCGGGCGCGAGGAACGGGTCGACATTCATCCAGCCGTCCTCCGGCCCCTCGCCTCTGACATTGATTCCCCACAGGATCTCCCCCGTCTGCAGGTTGTCGTCGGATAGAAACCACCTATTGCCCGCCGGGTCCTCCTTCGCCTTGATGAACCGGTTCGATGTAATCGTATCCACTGTCAGCTCGTAATGCGCCCATTCGTCATCCTCTATCGTCGAGAGATCGTTGACCGTGATCCTGTCGAGATCGAAGTCGAGAGCGTTGCACCAGAGATACCCTTGCGAATCGTATAGCAAAGCAAGGTTGTTCCCCAGATAGGATAGAGCCTCATCACCCCAATCCAGCCGCCATTTCGTGTAGAGGGTCCACTCCCCCCCATAAGAGAGATAGCTGATCCCGTAAAGATTCGTGCTTGCCCAGATGCCGCCCCTCTCCCCCAGCGCCAGCTCGACGATACGGTTAT
>DAOUUU010000120.1 GCA_030667985.1 Candidatus Krumholzibacteriota bacterium | reverse complement strand
GAGCATGCCTAGCATTTCTTTGCTGGCACCTTTCAACCGCTTTTAACAAATCGATATAGTAATAGTACTCCAGTATATATCGAGAACATGATGGGGAATGATCTTGGATTTTAACCATTAGGAGACACAAGGTGTTTATGTTCTCTTTTATAAAGATGAGAATATTAACTGTCGAGACTTATGAGTTTTCTCGACACATGGAATTCGGTGATAAGGCTTTCGTAGGAGTGGTGGTGGCGGATGAAAGGGAACTCGACGAGAAACGGGGGCTTTGCCGGTTTCAGGCGTATGTGTTTCAGGAAATCGCCGTTCTCTCGAATCGATTCGGACAGAGTCGCGAAGAATACGAAGTCGATGAGCGCGACCGCCTCGTCCGCCTGGAGCGCGCAGAGTACCGAACGCTGAATATCTTCGGCCCTTTTCACCTTGAAATGCGGCTGCTGCTTAGTGAGCAGCTTTCCGATCTTGAGGTAGGCGTACGTGTTGCGCGACTGAAACGCGGGCACATAGACGTGGTAGGTGCCGGCAGCTTCGAGCCGCCTTATCAGGTGGTTTACCTCCGCCGAGGTCGGAGCCGATACGGTCTTGGTCGCGCTCTCTCTGAGGTGCGAGATTCTGGTTGCCTGTGAGATGCCGAGGTTCTCCCGCATCAGCGATTCAATGTCCGATTCTTCTTCCGGCTCGAGTTGAGCGCCCGCGATCGTCCTCGTCGTGACCATTATGTCCTCGACGACCGTAGTAACCTGCTCACGGAGCCCGCTCGTGTCGATCTCTATTATCCAGAAGGGCAGATAGACCGGTTTCCCTTCACACTCCTTTGCCGGTTGAGCCCTGTACAGGACAACGGGTTTTAATCCTTCGGGGGAGAGGACCCAGTGCTTGAAGCAGGTCTGGCACTGGAAGGTCACGAGCTGTCCCATGATCGGAAGCTCGGCTCCGCAGTGCCCGCATTTTAGAGGCCTGATTATGAATGCGTCGCTCATAACCTGCACCTCTCGAACAGTGAATTAAGCCTGTAGGGAACCCACCTGAACGGCGATGCGAAGGTGGAGGCCTGTATCATGTCGTAGGCGTATGTAGCCGCTATGGCTATGAAGACGAGTGGGAACCATGTGCCCGCCAGGAACGCAAAGATGGCAGGCAGAAAGAAGAGTCCCCTGTAATCTGTTTTGGTCTGCTTTGGCACTTCGCCCCGGATGACGTGTCCGTCGCCGCCGTCGATAGTGACGGTGTAGAGAATCCCCTTGTGCCTGTATCTGAGAAAATAGACGGGGTAGTAGTAAATCGAGAGCGAGGAATCGAACAGATGATATCTGCTGCCCTTCACGCGCGATCCCATCGGGGCGGTGATCTTCGTCAGGTAGTTGTAGGCGTCCTTATGTGCTCGTTTCTCGCTTCTCATCGGCAGAGCGATATTCTGTTTGCTCTTCAGCTCGTGATCGAAGATGTCCCAGTCGAGAAAACCGGTCCTGAGTGATATGCCTTGAAGTCCCAATTTTTTCAGGGTGCAGGCTGGAGTGCTCCAGTTGACCCGCTTGAAGACGAGTTTGGAGAATGATTCACGCACCTCGCGGACCGATTTGATCGTCCGCTCGCCGCCGTTCGATCTGTGGCCGGCCGGGATCTCGTATTCCTCCATGTTGCTCTTTTCGCCGCACACCCATCCCATCAACCTGCCGTGTAACCGCCAGAAGGGCACCTGGATAATCTGCTGGTCGACGATTGACGCATGGCGTGCCTTGATTCGTCCGTGTGTCTCCTTCGATAGGTGTTGGAGCGCGGCGAGACGGGACTTGCCGGCAGTGATGCGCGGTTGCATGACGAAGCTGCGAACACCCTGCGGACGGGTCACGTAGAGGGCGGAGCTGCAGTACTCGCACTTGACGCTCCGTTCTCCCTCGTGTACGCGCAGCGATCCGCCGCATTCTGTGCAGGTGATACCGAATGTCTCTCCCTGTGATGCCGCGTCGAGGCGGGTTCTCACGGCTCCGTTTGCGCGATCGGATACATTCGCTTCTTCGGTGGTTGAATCTGTGTGTGAATCGTTCGTGCCGCCCGCCGATTGCACATGATCGAGCAGAGATGAGAGACTCGCATCCTCTTTCATGCCCGCTTCACCACCTTCTCACGTATCGTTATGATCGCATATCCGGCGGCCGCTACAATCATCGTAAGCGCGAAACGCGCAAGCCAGCCGGGTACGAGCTTTCCTATGAACATAAAGAGCGTGAACAGCGCCGCGGCTTTGAACGCGCGCGCGAAATCGAATGATTCGCCCGTTTCAGGCGGGAGTTCATCCACCTGGACTTGCCAGCTGCCGCCTATCACGACCGATTTTCCCCTGAATCCTCCAGAACGGTAAAAGATCTCGTAGACGGGAAGATGAAGAAGCCTCTCTCCATCAACTGTCTCGTCAGAGAGGGGAACCACCGTTTCATTGCCCACGAGTGTTTCGTCGAAGAATTGGTAGTTGCCCGACGGGGGGTAGGAGACAGAGGCCCAGGTCTCTTTCGAGGCGGGCACGATCTTCGTCCTTCCGTTCTCTTCCTCGACAAGGACGAAGGGAAGGTAGGCGAAACGGGTCTTCTCGGTTTCGCACCGTCCGCGTCGCTTCGACAGGAGATGCGATCGGAGCGCCTCCCCGGCACTTCGATCGTTTCGTTCATGCGGCAGTATCAGGTGTTCGAGGCCTCGTTCCTTCTGTATCGCGAGAGCCGATCCGCAGAATGAGCAGAAGAGCATCTTTTGCCCGGGATGGACCTTGTTTTCGCCGCCGCATAGATTACAGCTTACTATCATCGCTGAGCTACTCCACCTTTTCTCCGCAGTTCGTGCAGAACTTGGTTCCCGGAGGGAGCTTCGTGCTGCAGTGAGGGCAGGTGAGCTCCACGCCGAGTTTCTGGCCGCAGCTCAAACAGAATTTGGCCTCGGCCGGCAGCTCGGTCTGGCACTCGGGGCACTTGTTCTGGATGATGAGCTGGGCTCCGCAGTTCTTGCAGAACCTCGAGCCGACAGGAACTTCGTTATGGCACTTGGGGCATTGGATCATCTCTTTGGTCGCCGTGCCGCCGCCCCCCATGTTCTGAGCGAGCATGCCGGGTATCATCATCCCGAGCCCCGCGCCGACTCCGATTCCCATACCGCCGGCGGCAGCCGACCCGGCGCCGCCCGCTCCGCTGCCCGATGCGGCATCGCCCATCGCCTTGGCCGCCTTGAACTTGAAGAACTCGTCGAGGTTGCCGACCGCTTCTAAGCCGCTACGTTCGTCGATCATCTTCTGGACCTCGGGCGGCGGTGTGATCGAGTTGATGAAGAAATCGATCAGCTCCATGCCGTATTTCGAGAAATCGTTTACGAGCCGTTCCTTGATCTCGATCGCCAGCTCGTCGTAGTACTGCGGGAGCTCGAAGATCGTGTCGAGCTTCTCGCCGAATAGATCGTTGATCCTGGCGACAGTGATGTCGCGGAGATAGTCGCCGATCATCTGACTCGTGTAGACACCCTGTGTGCCGACGACAGTGTTTATGAAAAGGACCGGTTCTACGATCTTGAAGGTGTAGACGCCGAATGCCCGCAGCCGCACGAGGCCGAGCTTGCTGTCCTTGAACGCGACAGGGTCCTTAGTTCCCCACTTCGAGTTGAGGAAGGTCTTCATGTTGGTGAAGTAGACTTCCGCCCTGAAGGGACTCTTGAATCCCCAGGGGAGTGAGAGGATCTTGGTCAGGATAGGAAGGTTCTTTGTGGTCAGGGTGTGACGTCCCCCGCCGAAAACATCGAGGCCCTTACCGTCCTTGAAGAAAACAGCCATCTGGTTGTCGCGCACGATGAGCTGGGCGCCCATCTTGATATCGGCCGAGCCTTCGGGCGGGATGCGGTGAACGATCTCATCGCCGGTCTGGTCGAACCACTCTAGAATCTCCATAAACTGTGACATAACCGCCTCCGTTTCGAAAGATCCAGGCAACTCGTTGATGAAAAACAGGGTAAGTATCTTGCCAGGTGTATGAATCCACACTCTTTAGAGCAAACGGAGTGCCAAGCACGAAACTTTGTGGTAAAGTACGGGCAAGTCGTTTAGGTTCAGAAGGTAATGGGGACTTTAAATAGTGATCATCTCTCCATGATTCCGCCGTCAGGAACGAGGAACCGGCCATGAAGCTATCGATGCGTTATCGAACCGGAACGGGAGGTAGACGATGGATATATTTGTGGGACTAGGGGTTGGCGCGGTCTTTGCCTTTATCTTCGCCGTCATACTCGGCGGCTTCTTCATGTGGATCGCTGCGAAGATCGCGCGTGTCAAGCGCTCCTCCTTCGGGCGGGCGATATTGGCGGCGATCGGAACGTCACTAGTGCTTTTCATCATCACCTTTATCATGAGTTTTATACCGGTACTGGGCAATGCGGTCGGCTTTATTGTCGGCCTCATCCTCCAGATTTTCGTGATAAAGGGCGCCTTCGAGACCTCTACTGGAAAGGCGGTCCTCGTCTGGGTCTTCAATATATTCGCGAGCATCATCGCCGTACTGCTAGCATCGGCGATAGGTTTCGGCACGCTCGCCGCTCTGTAAAAGAGAGCGCGGCCTTGTTGACATCTCCATGAATCGCGCGTATACTATATATAGATAAGCGTTTTGATAGAAAATAAATTGCTGTCTTTTAAGATAGATCCCGCCGACCAAATCCACGTACCGGTCTCTGAGTCGTGTAGGCCATGGGGCGGCTGGCACGCACTTATGCAAGGGGGGATTCCTCATGGATCGATTCGATAAGCTTGTCCGGCTCCCGTTCGAGCTTGCCTACCTGGCGCTTCTCACTTCATACCGAATCAAGCATTTGAGCCGGTGGGAGTCATCGCTGACTCCGGAAGCGCTGGATATACTCGGCGGGCTCGGCCTGGAGACGGCCCCGCTCTCGCGCCGCACACTTTTCGGGCGAAGGGTGCCAAGGGTCGTTTTCAGCAGGAGCTCGCTGTATACCGAGAGCTATATCAAGCGCTTCGACGGCAGGCGCCTGTCGCGGGCGCCGCGCGATGTGCGGCTCGAGGGATGGCACTTCGGCTATCCGTCCTGCTGCATCGAGCAGTTCATACGGAAGCCTTATGTGAAGAACAACATTTCCAAAACGGATCAGAGCATCCTCTTTCATTGGGCCTGCTCCGGCTGCAGCCCGACCGAGTCCCTGCTCCGGGACTACCGGTACGTGCATGACGAGTGTGTGAGGATCTTCGGCGTGGAACGAGGCGTAGAACTGAAGCCGATGAGTAACCCGAGTCGCTCCCGTCTCGTGCAATCGCTGCCGTGGGCCGCTTCGATCGCCGCGCTCGCCTTCCTGCCGGCCCTGCATGGCATGGCCGATATCGATCCTCATGTGCTGCCGGCTCCGGACGATTCTGATTTCGACGGGCTGTCATATGCAGAGGAGCGTTTGCTCGGAACATGCCCGACACTCAATGACGTGGATGTAAACGGTGTCGCGGACGGGATCGATATGAGCCTGATGCTGCACGATCTGATTACGGCGCTGCCCACTTCGCCCATTCCGGACGGACCATATGCGATCGAGATACCGATGGACGGCCTCGAGCAATGTGCCGTTTGCGGTGAGTATGTCAACATGGGTTACTACGAGATCATTCACCCCGTTAGAGGGCTTCAGGTAGACCTGCCCGTGATCGCTCTCCACTACCTCGAGCACGGGAATATCGGCTACGATGGCGACGTGCACGGTGAAGGGAGGGCAGATGTCGAAGGCTTGAAGAGCATACTCTTTCCCTCGGATCCCGCTCACTACCATGTTCGTTACGTCGGCGACGACACCGACAGCGACCAGCTTGGTGATGTCGAAGAGCCTCTCCTCGATACCGAGAAGACTGTCCCGGACACGGATAACGACTCTCTCGAGGACGCTCCGCAGGTCGCCGAGCGCCTGCTGTCCTTGCTCAGCACTATTCCTCGCGAGGTGAGGACGGACGGACCCTATATCATCGAGCACGAGGAGCGGGGACTCGAGACCTGCCCCGTCTGCGGGGATGTCATGAATATGGGTATGATGGAGATCGTGAACCCGCTCGAGGGACTGACCGTGGAGCTTCCCTACATAGCGCTCCACTTTCTCGCCCACGGCAGTCACGGCGCCTACGGCGATGTGCACTTGAATGCCGATATGCTGCCGACAGTGATTGATGTCGTCCTGAACAGCACGGGCGGCGCGCACAGGCTCCCGGTCACCGGCGATACGGATTTGGACGGCCTGACCGACGCCGAGGAGACAAGCCTCGGGTTGGAACCTGGAAATCCCGATACGGACTCGGACGGCATTTATGACGGGCCTGAGTTGGCGATGGTCCTGCACGAGGCTGTCGAATCGTTGCCGGTGTGCGGTTTCGGCTGCACGCCCCCCGACGACGAGACCTATATCAATCCATTTGTCGTCTACGGCACGTACGATTGCCTGATCTGCGGTGAAATGATCAACATGGGATACATGAGTATCATCGATCCGGTCGCGGGGAAGACGGTCAACCTCGATTACTACAACCATCACTTCATGAGCCACGGAGGCTTCTCGACCGATCGACCCGATCTCTTCGAGCGGACCGATATTGCGGCTCTGGTCGATATACTGAAGATCACGCTCGTTGTAGATGAGATTCCCCCGCCGCGAGCAATGTTGTGGAACACGCCGAATCCATTTGAAGGAACGACGCGGAT
>DAOUUU010000096.1 GCA_030667985.1 Candidatus Krumholzibacteriota bacterium | reverse complement strand
TCCAACCGACCGTTCGGTATGAACATTGAATCTGAAGGGAGGTGAATGTTTTTTGGCGAAAGAAGTAATGCACACCGTCGGGAGAAGGAAGTCGTCTATCGCCCGCGTGTTTCTCAGCGAGGGCAAAGGAAAGTTCACTGTAAACGGCAAGGAATTGAGCGATTACCTGCAGAGAGGCAGTCTCACCCTTCTTGTCAAGCAGCCGCTCGAGGTGACGAATACGGCCGATAAGTATGACATCAAGTCGAATGTGAAGGGTGGAGGGACCGCGGGGCAGGCTGGGGCGCTTCGACTCGGAATAGCGAGGGCGATTCTCCTGCACGACGAATCGCACAAGAAGGTCCTGAAGGCCGGCGGATTCCTCACGAGGGATCCGAGAGAAAAGGAACGGAAGAAGTACGGTCAGCCCGGCGCTAGAAAGAAGTTCCAATTCTCCAAGAGATAATCTGCAGTTAACGACACACATCCCTTATTGGGTGTCCACGGTGTCCATGAAAATGGATCGGATGCCTTTACAGTAGGGATGGAGGACAAACCGAAAGGAGCAGTAGCTGTGAACGTCACAATCAAGGACCTGCTTGAAGCGGGCGTTCATTTTGGGCATCAGACTCGCCGATGGGATCCCAAGATGAAGCCCTATATTTTTAAAGAGCTCAACGGCATATATATCATCGATCTCCGCAAGACCAAGGAAAACCTCGATAAAGCTTACTCCATCCTTTCCGACCTCGCCGCGGAAGGGAAAACTGTGTTATTCGTCGGAACGAAGCGCCAGGCGAAGGATAGCGTCCGAGAAGATGCCGAACGGTGCGGCATGTACTATGTGAACGAACGCTGGCTCGGCGGGACGCTCACCAATTTCAAGACAATACGCAAGAGCTTGGACCGCCTGGACGATCTAGAGGCGATGGAGACTGACGGACGCGCTGAACAGCTTTCGAAAAAAGAGCTCCTGACGGTCGATAAGGACAAGAAGAAGCTTCTCAAGGTGCTCTCCGGCATAAGAGACATGACAAAGATACCGTCCTGCATCATCGTGTTCGACACGACTAAGGAAACGATCGCGATACGTGAAGCGAGGAAACTCGGGATCACGCTTATCGGACTGGCCGATACGAACAGTGACCCGAACGAGCTCGACTTTGCGATTCCCGCCAATGACGACGCTATCCGCTCCATCAAGCTGTTTACGAAGGTATTCTCGGATGCTGTCATCGAGGGGAAAGCCAAGTTCATCAAGAACAAGGAATTCCTAGAGGAGAAGGCGAAAAGGGAATCGAAGGAGCCCAGGGGAGCCAATGCCAAGAGGAAACCTGCTCCCGCAAGGGATGAAAGGGCCAAGGCGCCGCCAAAGAAAGAAGAGAAATCAAGGGATGATTCCGGTACGAACGAGAAAAAGAAATCATGACTCTGGAGGAAAATAGATGAAGATCACACCTGGGCTCGTCAAAGATCTGAGGGAGCGCACAGGCGTTGGAATGATGGATTGCAAGAACGCTCTCAAGGAATCGGACGGTGACATCGAGAAGGCAATCAAGTATCTGAGGGAAAAGGGTCTCTCAAAAGCGGCGAAGCGCGCCGGCAGGGAGACCAAAGAGGGGGTTATATTTTCATACATTCATCCTGGATCCAGACTCGGCGTGCTCGTCGAGGTCAACTGCGAGACGGATTTCGTCTCGCGCACTGAGGATTTCAAGGAATTGGGCAAGAATCTCGCGATGCAGGTCGCTGCCACAGCTCCGTCCGTTGTTAACCGCGACGAACTGGATCAGCAAGTCCTTGAGAATGAGCGGGAGATATACAGAAATCAGGCGCTTGAGTCGGGCAAGCCGGAGAAGGTTGTGGAGAAAATTGTTGATGGCAAGCTCGAGAAGTTCTATCATGATATTTGCTTGATGGAGCAGACTTTTATTAAGAACGATAAGGAATCGGTGGAAGATCTCGTAAAAGCGGCGATCGCCAAGATCGGCGAGAACATCGTTGTCAAGCGGTTCGCTCGCTTTGAGCTGGGAGAGGATATATCCTGAACGGTGAGGGGACAGAAGAGATCGGAATCGGAATAACCGAATACGCGCAGGAGAATCCTTCTCCTGCGCATTTTTTTGGAAGGAGCTGTGCATGCGGAGGCGACTCGATGTCAAGAGATTGCTCTTGAAAATGAGCGGTGAGGTCCTCGGAGGAGATGAGGTCAGCGTTGAATTCAACCACGTCGAGAAATTCGCCGGCGAGCTAAAATCGGCCTACGATACCGGAACTGAGATCGCAGTAGTCGTCGGTGGCGGGAATATCGTCCGTGGCTACGGCATGAGCCGCCAGGGTGTCGAACGGGTGACCGGCGACAGTATGGGAATGCTCGGCACGATCATCAACGCGCTGGCGCTACAGAGCGCGCTGGAAAGGCTCGGCGTCGAGACGCGAGTCATGACCGCAATCGCGATGGACGAGTTTGCCGAACCCTATATCCGAAGAAGAGCCCTCAACCATATCGAAAAGCGACGGCTCGTCATTCTGGCCGGAGGGACCGGTAATCCATTCTTCACAACAGATACGGCCGCGGCGCTACGGGCGGCCGAGATCAAGGCTGATGCGCTTTTCAAGGGGACAAAGGTGGATGGTATCTACTGCTCCGACCCGGTCACGAATCCGGATGCTAAGATGATCGGTGAACTTAGTTATCTCGATGTGCTCAAAGACGAACTCGGGGTCATGGACGCCACTGCGGTTACTCTATGCAGGGAGAACGGGATTCCGATCATCGTCTTCAATTTTGTAAAAGAGGGCAATCTAAAGAGGATACTCGAAGGGGAGAACCTGGGAACCATCGTCTGCTGAGGAGGTATGTGATGGAAAGTGTCGATGCAATATTCGACGAAACAGAAAAACATATGAAGAAATCTCTCGAGATGGCGGAGACAGAGCTCTCCACCATCCGAACGGGGAAGGCAACACCGGCGCTTCTGGATACGATCAAGGTGGATTACTACGGAACGATGGTCCCGCTAAAGCAGGTCGCCCAGATCGCTGTTCCAGATCCCAAGATGATCCGTGTTCAGCCATGGGAGAAACCGCTCATCGCGGAGATCATGAAGGTTATTCAGGCTTCAGATCTAGGACTCAATCCGCAGAGTGACGGTAATTTTATCACCATACCGCTGCCGGCACTGACCGAGGAGCGGAGACATGAGCTCGTCAAGACGGTCAGGGATATGGTCGAGGAAACGAAGGTCGCGGTCAGGAACATAAGGCGTGACGCGAACGAACATCTGAAAAAGCTCGAGAAGAGCCACGATATCTCGGAGGATGATTACCATAGGTATCACAAGGAGATCCAGGAACTGACCGATGATTCGATCAAGGAACTCGATGTGGTTCTGGTCGCCAAGGAAAAGGAGATTCTCGAGTTCTGATATCCGGGATCAGATATTGATGGATGAGATCGAACGCAAGATCGATGAGCTGAAGGCTCGCCCTGGATTACCGCGCCATATAGCCATTATCATGGACGGTAACGGCCGCTGGGCGAAGAGCCGTAATCTGCCGAGGTTGGCGGGCCACAGGAAAGGCCGCGAATCGGTTCGTACCGTTGTCAGGACCTGTGCCAAGCTGGGGATCGGAGCTCTCTCGCTCTACACCTTTTCTCTCGAGAACTGGAGACGGCCGAAAGCAGAAGTGTCCGGCCTTATGAGATTTCTCAGGGAAGTGCTCCATTCCGAATATCTGGAGCTCAAAGAGAACAATATACGGTTGCGAGCCATGGGAAGGTTGGAGATGCTTCCCGGGAAGACGCTCGACGCGTTGAACGAGACGATCGAGAAACTCTCGGTGAACGACGGGATGATGCTGAACCTCTGCCTGAGTTACAGTGGGAGGGCGGAGATAGCCGATGCCGCCAGGAGACTTGCCGAGGACGCGTCGGGAGGCGGGATCGCGCCTTCGGAGATCGATGAGGAGATGTTCGGTAGATACCTCTACGCGCCCGATCTTCCCGATCCCGATCTCCTCATCAGAACGAGCGGTGAGCAGAGGATCAGTAACTTTCTCCTCTGGCAGCTCGCCTATGCCGAGATTGTCGTCATGGATGTCCTCTGGCCCGATTTCCGCGAAGAACACCTGTTCGGGGCGATCATGGAATATCTCGAAAGGGATCGTCGATTCGGAGCGCTCAAGAATACATGAACACACAAGATCAAGAAAAGACAGGCGTCATAAATAAGAAAAAAGGAAGTTCCGTTGCAAAACGGCTCCTAGCTTCCGCCGTCTATATCCCATGCCTGATCATCATCGCGAAACGCGGCGGATTCTATTACCTCGCACTTATCGATATCATAATACTCGTGGGGCTCTGGGAGTTCTATAAGATGATGGAGGCCAAGGGGCTTCGTCCCTATAAGGCGATAGGGATCATAAGCGGGCTTGCCCTCTCCTGGTACGTATTCTTTCAACAGGGTGTATACGCCAATTTTTTTCTCAGCATCATCTTCTTTCTGGTAATGACGCTCGAGCTCGTGCGCAAGGAGAAAGGACTGGCCGTATATCATATATCGGTCACTATATTCGGCGTCTTCTACGTCGCTTGGCTCGGCAGTCATCTGATCCTTCTCAGAGAGCTGCCTCATCTGAAGGGGCTTGACTATTCGCTCGGTTTTTCGTTCGTCATTGTCGTTTTCGCCCTGACATGGTGCTATGACGCCGGAGCTTTCTTTGTAGGGTCCAAATTCGGAAGACACAAGATATTTCCCTCAATATCTCCGGGAAAGACCCTGGAAGGGGTTTTCGGCGGAGTTGCGTTCTCGATCATCGGAAGCCTCATAGCCAGATGGATCGTGGCACCCTATCTGACTATCGTGCAGACGGTCGGTCTCGCCCTGATATCATCCGTCGTGGGTCAACTCGGCGATCTGGTCGAGTCGATGATCAAGCGGGATGCGAAGATCAAGGATTCTTCGGCGACAATACCCGGTCATGGAGGAGCGCTCGACCGCTTCGACTCCCTGCTCTTTACCGCTCCTCTGATCTATTACTTTTTCAAATACTTTATACTCGATTGAGATATGAGAGGTATGATTTGAAGAGTGTCATCATACTCGGTTCGACTGGATCGATTGGAAGATCAGCCATCGAGATCGTCACCCGTTATAAAGAACGGTTCAGGGTGACGGGATTGAGTACATACAGGAATGCAGAGCTTCTCGCCGAGCAGCTCGAGATCTTTCCCGATGCTAGATATGCGGCGGGTGAATCGGATGGTATCGTCGAGGTCGGCCGGCTCGCGCCGTCGGCCAAGGATCGCGCGGCCGGATACGGCCAGAGCGGGATCGAAGCTCTCATCAAGGAGTCCGCGCCCGATATCGTAATCAACGCGCTCGTCGGCATTGCCGGGTTGGGACCCACTCTCTGGGCTCTCGAAGCCGGATCGGATGTGGCACTGGCGAACAAGGAGACCCTCGTAACGGCCGGCGAGCTGGTTACCTGCAAGGCCCGTGAGGCGGGAAAGCATATCATACCAGTCGACAGCGAGCATTTTTCGCTCTCGAGGTGCCTTCGCGGTAATAGGGAGGAGACGGCCGAGATCATTCTGACCGCTTCCGGCGGGCCGTTCTACGGAAAGAGCCTGGAAGATCTGAAGGATGTCGCGATAGAGGAGGTACTCGATCATCCGACCTGGAGCATGGGGAAAAAGGTGACGGTCGATTCGGCGCACCTGCTCAACAAGGGCCTCGAGGTAATAGAGGCGCACCACCTGTTCGATTTTCCGTACGATGCTATTAAGGTCGTGATACATCCCCAGTCCCTCGTTCATTCCCTAACCAGGTTCAGGGATGGTTCAATGCTCGCTCATCTCGGTCCCGCCGATATGAGACTGCCTATCATGAGTGCTCTGTTCCATCCCGAGATCGTGGAATTCCCGTGGGAGGTGCTCGATCTGGCGGATATCGGAAAGCTCGAGTTCCATACCGTCGATATGGAACGGTTCCCAGCCTTCCGTCTGGCCATGGAGGCTGCGGCCGCCGGCGGTACCGCGCCAGCTGTTCTCAATGCGGCTGACGAGATTGCCGTGGAGGCATTTCTCGAGGGCAGGATCGGTTTTCTCGATGTGATCGCATGGATAGATGAAGCGCTCGAAAGCCATGAACCGGCGCCCGTGAGAACGGTCGATGACGTCTTCGCGGCCGACCGGTGGACGAGGAAATTCCTCGTCGAAGCACATAGTCAAGCACATTCCGGATGATGGAGGGTTCATGATACTGACGACCATCGTTGCATTCGTCTTCGTATTGAGTATTGTCGTTTTCGTTCACGAATTCGGTCATTTCTTCGTAGCGAAGCTGAACAGGATATTCGTGATGACATTCTCGTTCGGGTTCGGCAAGAAACTGCTGCGCAAGCAGATAGGCGAGACCGAGTTCGTGCTTTCAGCCATCCCGTTCGGCGGGTACGTAAAGTTCGCCGGTGAGACGGAGGAGGACGAGCAGACAGAGGATCAGGATAAGGAGCTGGAGGTGTTCGTGCCCGAGGACCGCCTCTACAGAAACAAGCATTCTCTCCAGAAGATGTCGACGGTGCTCGCCGGACCCTTCATGAATGCGATATTCGCCCTATTGATATTTATTTTCAGTCTCTGGATACAGGGCGTGAATGTGCAGCCTGGCACTGTCGTGCTAGGTGTGGACGAGGGCAGTCCCGCAGAGGCGGCCGGATTCCTCGTGGGAGACAGGATAATCTCGATCAACGGGGAAGAGTTCGAGTACTGGAGCGATATAGCCACACTCATAACGTACGAAGAGGGAATCGCGAGCGAATTCGTCGTAGATCGCGAAGGAGAGACCCTGAGGTTCGAGGCAGCGCCGGAATACGATTCTGATGAGAATATCTGGCGGCTGGGGCTCAGAGCGCCCTTGCCGGCAAAGGTGGGCAATGTAAAGAAGGGCAGCCCGGCAGAGAGAGCTGGCATACGCCGTGGAGCGATCATATTGTCGATCAACGATACGACGGTCACAGCATACAAGGATCTCGAGGAGTTCATACATCCCAGGCCCGGAGTTCCGATGGAGTTCGAATGGGAACTGGACGGCGAGATCCACTCCGCCGAAATAACTCCCGCCTCGATTGAAGCCTCTAGCGGGGGCGAGAGGATCGATGTAATCAAGATCGGCGGGATCGGGATCGGCCCTCCATACAAGATGGTACGGATACCATTCAGCGATGCGGTGAGATACGGTTCGCGTGGTTTCGCCGATCTCGTCTCCGCAATCCTCAGTTTTCTCAAAAAGCTTGTTACGGGGAAGGCTACCGTCCGGGCGGTGGGCGGTCCATTAAGGGTCGGGATCATGGCGGGGGAGATGCTCGCATGGGGATTCAGCTATCTTGTATATTTCATGGCTTTCTTCTCGCTGAACCTTGCGATTTTCAATCTGCTGCCGATATTGCCATTCGATGGCGGACATTTCGTTCTCTTTTTGATCGAACTTGTTTCGGGCAGGAGCATCAATCGGAAGGTACAGCAGGTGATGATGCAGGTGGGATTTATAATACTTGTCGTGCTTATGGTATTTATCCTGTTTATAGATATCTTTAATATCTTTAGTTAGATGGTTTCGGTTCGCTCCGCTGCTGGAGCTCGAATATGCGGTTATAGACGGCAAGCCACCTTTCGGGGTCCTGTTCTAGCTCGAGCAGGATTCGCCTGATCCTTTCCAGGTCTATCTCCTCCCGGAGCTCGGCCCGTTTTTCCTCGAGGGTTTCCGGATTGTCTTGGAGATTTTCCTCGATTTCGGTTATTTTCATATATAGCTCGACCAGATAGCGCTCGTCCGGCGAAAGGGACCTTTCCTTCTGTTGTTTGATCGGATCTCTGCTCTGGCAGGCGGGCAAAAAGCTAAGAGTCAGCATCACAGCCAGTAAAAGCACCGCCGCTAATGTGCGGGATAGAGGGAAGGGACTGCTGATCCGGCGGGCGATATCCATAACGCTGAAAAGACTTACGGTCTGATGGTTCGGTTTCGCGCTCATTACGAGAGGAAAGTACACGTCGGCCGGTAGAATGTCAATTGCTATGCTATATAGACTGATGAGACCCAATATGGGACTGTTGATGATTTCGGCCGCTCTCCTGCTGGTCCTGCCCGTGGGGGCTTTGCCGAGCGATCTCGAAGCCGACCTGCCCACCGTCAAGAAGATAGAAATCCTCGGAAACAGGAGTTTCGACGACGGCGTTCTCAAGAAGCGGATGAGAACGAAGGAGCCGCGTTTCTACCATATCTTCCGGAAGCCGAAATTCAGAAACGATTTCCTCAGGCGCGACATCGAATCGATCAAGTCCTTCTACAGAAGGAACGGTTTCTTCGATGTGGAGGCATGGATCGAGTTCGTGAACGAGAACGAGAGGAAAAACTCCGTACAGATCAGGATCATGGTCAACGAGGGCCCTCAGACGGTCATCAGAAAGCTGGAATTCTCCGGGCAGGACATCATACCACACAAGAAGCTCCTCGAGGACCTGAGAATGGTCGAGGGAAACCATTACAATCCCAATCTGCTCGATGTGGATCAGTACTCTCTTTTCAGTAAGTTCTTCGAGAAAGGCTACCTGCGGGCGGAGATAGAATACGAAGTCGATATCGATTCGACCGATGTCGATCTCTCGTGGACCATAACGCCCGGCGAGCCGGTCAGGATAGCGGATATAGAACTCGGCGGAAATGAACTGGTAGCCGAGGGCCTGATCAGGCGGGAACTCGTTATAACCAGCGGTGAATATTTCAAGCTGAAGAAGATACTCGAGAGCAAGCAGAACCTATACGATACGGGATATTTCAACTCCGTCGAGATCGAGCCGGCTGCTTTCAACAGCGAGGATGGGAGCGTCGATCTGGCCCTTACTGTCCGGGAACGCAAGATGGGATATATAGAGGCCGGAATCGGCGTTGGCAACGTCCGTGGTAACCGTGTATTTCTCGAGTGGGGACAGCGGAACCTGCTGGGGCGCGGTTATGCCCTCAACCTCCGTTCCGAGTACGCTTTCCGGCTCTTCCCTGAGAACGAGTACAAGCTCTCTAAGCTGGAATTCTGGGAGCGGTATCAGCGTCATGGAGGAGAACTCAAATTTCCCCATATATTCTCTACATGGAACACCTTCTCCGTCGGCGCCTTCTATGTGAGGGACGCGACGGTAGAGCCGGCTGTCGTGAAAACGACCTCGGCGAACGCTTCGGTCACCAGGCGTATCACCCGTCAGACTTCGATACAGCTGACCTACGGACTGGAGCACGTACAAAGGGAGAACGTCGAGGATGAACGGGAGAGCTCGCATAGACGTTCGCTCGATCTCGCCTACACGAGAGATGCGCGCGATTCCTATTTCAATCCGAAGCAGGGCAGATACCTGAACGCGAGGGGAAGGTATGCTGGAGGATTTCTCGGGGGCGAGGATCATTACTATTCGCTGATTGGTTCGTATCAGGCCTACAGGAAGATCGGGAAGCGGACGGTCTTTGCGTACCGCCTGAGAAGCGGATACGCCCAGAGTTTCGGAGACAGCAGGGAGATGGGTGTACCTCTCGAGAGCCGCTTCTTCACCGGAGGCGGCAACTCGGTGCGTGGTTACAAGGAGAACTCACTCGGCCCACTCGAAGATAACGGTTTGCCCATCGGCGGTAGAGTTCTGCTGCTCACAAATGTCGAGCTCAGATTT
>DAOUUU010000065.1 GCA_030667985.1 Candidatus Krumholzibacteriota bacterium | reverse complement strand
GTATCTGTGGTTCTCGAATTGCTCGATAGCCGCGGCGGCCGCCTTCCTCGCTCCCTCTATGTCGCCGGCGTAGTAGACCGGCGCACCGCAGCAGACCTGATCCTTCGGGGCGATGACATCGATTCCCAGAAGGTTCAAAGCGGTTACGATTGCTTCGGCCTCCTCGGGAAAGAAGTGATTCACCGCATGACCGACAAAAAAATAAGCAGTCTTTTTATCGTCGAGGTTTTTCTCGCGCGCACGCTCAATGAGCTCTACGAGCTTTCTCGTACGTGACACATCGAGGGCTTTGACAACCTCTTCGGATGATCCAAATACAGAGCCGATCTCACCGAAGGATACCTCGATATCGGCAGCGTTGTATCGCTCTGGACCTTTCGAGAGGAAGGGCTTTCTTGACGGCAGAGGGAAAAACCTGACGCGCTTCCAACCAAAGAGGGGATATAGGAAATTCAAAGGGCTTTTCGCAGCCGTGCCATGAAGCGGATATCTACGGGCAAGCCCCAGCACCCTCATCAGTTTAAACAGCCAACCGTCCATGCCCTCGAGTGCGCTGAAGGCGATGCGTTTGATGCGGGGCATGAGGCCTTTTCGCACCATATCGGCCCGTACAGCCATGACGATCTCGTCGGCCCGCATCCCGCTGGGACAATTATCCTCGCATGCCATGCAGTGTAGACAGAGATCGAATATCTCCTGAATCTTCTTCGTGTCGAAGTCGTCGCCCTTGAAGTAGGCCTCGGCGATCTCGACCTTTCCGCGTGCGGCAGCCCATTCCGATCGGAATACAGTGAATAACGGACATACTGCGCGACAATTCCCGCAGCGGTTGCAGAGGAGGAAATCATCCGTGATATCGCGCGGACGCTTATTTTCTTTTGGATCGGTGTCTGTCATATCTCTTCTTTTTTTATGCTTCTACAGTCGTTATGGGAGCATGATCCCTTCGGGATCGAACGCGCGGAGCACCCTCGAGTTCAACTCCTCGAACGCGCGCGCCTGTTCTATCTGCTCTTCTCTTTCCCTGTCTCCGGCGCCGGATGTTTCTACGATATCGAGCAGGTTGGCGGCGGTGATTCTTGTTCTCTCCACCTTATCTTCTCTATATTCGATGATGCTGATCTGTTCGCGGCGGCCAGTGCCAATGACACTCGAGATAAAACGCGCGATTCCCGGATCGGACCGGATCGTATCGATCGGTTTGCATGATATACGCTCAACGGGCACGTGGATCTCGAGCCTCTCTGGATAGAGGCTTCTGCAAAGAAACGACCCTGCCGGGATCTCAGGTCCCGATGTCCCATCGTAACAGACCTGTACAACAGCTCCCCCTCTTTTCGCTGCCGCAGCTTGCGGGCACCCTCTCGAAACATCGAGGAGCTCCTCACTCGCCAGAATGAATGCAGCATGTTCCGATTCGTTCGAATCGACGAACCGGTGCAGCTGATCCTCTACCGCGGACTCCGGGCCCTGCAGCTCCCCAACAAGCAGCGAATCGCCCTGCCCATCGAATAGATGGGATAGCTTCGAACCTCCCGAGGGAAGCGTTTCCTCCCACGCTCCGAGTACGATATCGGCCGTCCCGCCCTCGAAGATCTCGATCGATGCGGGCCGGAATTCCTTGCGCAGGTTGTGCGCAAGAGTCTTGAGCGCCCTCCCTCCACCCCTGCCTGCTATATATGCCCGGCAGCTGGGCGCGGCGAGAAGCCTCAGTGTTACACTCGTTATCATCCCGCACCTACCCCCCTGCCCCAAGAGAAAGCCTATGATCTCATAGCCGCCGACATCTTTGATCGCGCGTGAGCCGAGGCGGACCGTCTCCGAATCGGGCGTTACGAGCTCGACCGAGAGGATCGACTCTCGAAGCCCACCGAATCCTCCCTCGGTGGGAAAGATCATCCCGTCCATTATCATCTCGGCTATCGTCACGTCGGTCTTTGGAACATGAGGGAAATAGAGTCCGGCATCTCTGACAGCCCTTTTGAACTCGGCATATCTGACGCCCCCATCGACCACGGCGAGCAGGTCGGTGTTCGATACCTCCTCAATCCGATTCATTCTTTCACAGCTGAATAGAAACGCCCCGGCGGCCGGCGGCCTGGCGGGCCGGTAGGGACTCTCGACGATACCGGCGCGGACACTATCGTCCGCTTCACGGGCCTTCTTCGCTTCGAGGAACAGGTCCACCGCCTCTTCCGCTGTAACAGGATAATGTATCTTAGGTTCCATAATACGTTAGAGCAAGTATTCGAGTATAAGTGTAACACTCAACATGCTGCCAAGCGTCGCAGCGAGGATTGCGACAGCGACAAGCTTCGGCCCGCACTTGAACTCGGTCGCGTAGACGACCACATTGACAGCCGTCGGCATCGCCGACTCGACGATAATCACTTTCTCCAGAGTCGGCTCGAAATCGAAAAACCGGACTATTACCAGCGCCAGGCCGAAGCCGCCGGCAATACGCAGAGCAGCCGCTATGAGCCCGCCCTTCACGTAGCTCATTCCTCTCTGATCACGTTCGGCCGCAGCGGCCTTTCCCCTGGCAACAAGATCCTTTACGATCCCCTCGAGCTGCATCCCGAGAAGCAACAACCCTATCGGTATCGCCGATTGGCCGAGCAGGTTGATCATCTTCATGAATGGCTCCGGCGGCAGCGCGTCGAAGTGAGCGGCGACCCTCGCTATTACGATTGCCCATATCAACGGCACCTTGAGCGGAGTGAGGATCGCTTCTCTGGCCCGCTTCTGCCCCGCGCTCGCTATGAAGATGCCGAGCGTCGACTGGAGCATCGACGATGCCACGACATAGCCAGTCGCATAGACGAAACCGATATCGCCGAAGGCGAGCATGCAGACGGGAATCCCGTAGAAACCGCTGTTCATGAAGACCGCCGCGAGCGACATCGCCTGCCGGTCCTCCCTCGAGCCCTTCATGAGATAAGCTATCCCCTGTGCCAGGCCGAGGATGATCCCGGATAGTATCGCGATGTAGAAGAATATCTTGATAACGGTGAGGGTCATACCGTCTGCCCGTGCCATCGCGCTGAAGACGAGGGCGGGGCTGAGCACATAGAGCTGCGTTCTGGAGAAGGGCTTCGGCTGGACTCCGCCGAAGCGCCTCAGGAGAAACCCGAGGAAGATGATAGAGAAGATCGGCAGGATGACCCCGGTTATAACCATATCTTCCTTCCCCCGGTAGAACTGAAAAAAGCCGCTTCCTCAAGTCGCGGCTTCTTTCGAGTATTGTATCTTTGTGCCGGCACGGCTACTTCTTCTTTTTACCCTCTGGCTTTTCGGATGCCTTCTTCTTGGAAGCGGGTTCGGTCTTCGCAGGTTTAGCCTTCGGCCTTTTCTCCGCCACCGGCTTCTCTTCGACAACCGCTTCGGTCTCTACAACGGGAGCTTCTTCCCCTGCGGCGTCCGCCTCTGCGGGTACGGCCTCGTCGGCTTCTTCTTTCGCCTTCGACTCCTTCTCGGGGCTCTTCGGGATATCAACCTTGTGATAGGTCTTGCGCGAGGTTTTTTTCTTCTTACGGCCCTCGTCCTTCTCACCGACAAGCTCGAGTATTGCCCGTTCAGCGTTGTCGCCCTTCCGACGCACACCAAGCTTTAGAACCCTGGTGTAACCTCCGGGCCTGTCCGTGTAACGTGGAGCGATCTCGTCAAAGAGTTTCTTCAGTATCTTTGGATTCTGTACAGTCCTCGCGACATGGCGTCTAGCAGCGAGGTCCCCCCTGCGGGCGAATGTGATCATGCGCTCGGCCACACGTCTCGCCTCTTTAGCCTTGGCGGTCGTCGTCTCGATCCGCTCGCTGGTGAACAGCGATGTGACCATGTTTCGCATGAGCGCCTTTCTATGAGACGCGGTCCTGTTGAGCTTTCTGCCGTCTTTATTGTGACGCATTACTTCTTCTCCTCTTTCTCCTTCTTTTCGCCGGCGAGCAGCTCGTCTACGTCCATACCTAGCGATAGCCCCATCCCTTCGAGGATCTCGGCGATCTCCTTGAGACTCTTGCGCCCGAAGTTGCGGTACTTGAGCATATCGGCCTCGGTCTTGTGGACCATTTCCCCGAGGGTCTTGATATTTGCCGCTTTGAGACAATTCGACGAACGAACAGATAGCTCGAGTTCCTCGACGCTGCGGTTCAGGAGCTCTTTCATGCGTTCGAGCTCCTCGTCAACCTCTTCCTCTTCTTCTTCCATCGGCTCTTCTTCGAAGTGAATAAAGAACTGCATGTGATCCTTGAGTATTTTCGCAGCGTAACCAAGCGCGTCTTCGGATGTGACGCTTCCGTCAGTCTTGAGTTCGAGTTCAAGCGAGTCATAATCGGTCCGCTGGCCTACGCGCGTGTTCTTAACGTCATAGGTGACATGAAGGACCGGGCTGAAATTCGAGTCGATCGGGATCAGGCCGATCTGATAGTCTTCCAGGTCGTGATGCTCGGCGGGGACATACCCCCGGCCGTGGCCGATCAGTATTTCCATCTTGAATTTTGTCTTGGCCGTGCAGGTCGCAATCAAGAGATCCTTGTTGAGGATCTCGATTTCCGCGTCCTCTTTGATATCATCCGCCGTGATCTCTCCCTTTTTATTCACATCGATCGTAAGGAATCTGGGATCATCACAATGCATCTTGACAATCAGCTGTTTGAGATTCAATACGATGTCGGTCAAATCCTCCTTGACACCCTTCATAGTGGAGAACTCGTGAAGTGCCTTATCCGCCTTCACGGCTGTGACTGCCGCCCCCTGGATCGAGGAGAGAAGCGTTCTTCGCACGGCATTACCAATGGTATTGCCGAACCCGCGCTCCAGCGGCTCGACCGTGAACTTTCCGTATGTCGGAGTAGCACTCGCCTCGTCCACTACGATTTCTTTCGGCATCAACAGATTACGCCATTTCATCTACGCGTTCCTCCTTCACAGCCGAAACCGACTGCGGGTCTCGGCTTCTAGGGGCGTGCCACATTACTTGGAGTAAAGCTCCACGATCAAGTTTTCCTCGATGGGAACCGGCATGATGTCCCTCGTCGGGATCTCCGCCAGAACGCCCTCTTTTTTGTTTACATCGACGGAGATATAGGGAACTGTTCCCCTACTACCGTAACTCTTAAGGGATTCATCGATGACTAGCAGATTCGTGCTCTTCTCGCGGACCGCGACCCGGTCGCCGGCACTCACTTGGTAGGAAGGCCTGTTGACCCTTCTGCCATTTACCTCGAAGTGGTTGTGGAGAACAAGCTGGCGCGCGGTCGCCCTCGACGGCGCGAATCCCATACGATAGACCAGGTTGTCGAGCCTGCACTCTAGAAGCCTCAACAGGTTCTCGCCCGTGATGCCCTTCATGCGCGCAGCCTTCTTGAAATAGTTGCGGAACTGCGCCTCGAGTACCTGATACATGCGGCGGAGCTTCTGCTTCTCGCGAAGCTGCACGCGATAACCGCTGCGCTTGCTGAATCTTCCCCGTCCCCTCTCACCGGGCGGATAGTTACGCTTCTCTATCGCGCAACGCTCCGAATAACACCTGTCTCCCTTCAGTAAGAGCTTGGTCCCCTCTCTTCTGCAAAGCTTGCATTTGGGACCCGTATATCTTGCCATCGATCATTACCTCCCAGGCCCTCACCGAGGGCCGATTCCTTTATTGAACAGTAAAAATCGTTTCGTACGAACGCTCCTTGTATAGAAAGGGCTCCAGACCCCCTATATTCTCCGTCTCTTTTTCTGTCGGCAACCGTTATGCGGCATCGGTGTGCAGTCCTTTATCCCGGAGACATCCATGCCAGCCGCCCTTAGCGAGCGTATGGCCGCCTCGCGGCCCGGACCCGGACCCTTGATCCATGCCTCGACCTTCCTCATACCGAGGGCCAGCACCTCTCTCGCCACGGCGGATGCGGCCTGCTGCGCAGCGAACGGCGTGCTCTTCCGCGATCCCTTGTGGCCGAGCTTGCCTGGACTGCACCAGGCGATGACTGCACCCTCGCGGTCAGTGATCGTGATGATCGTATTGTTGAAGGTCGATTTGATGTGCGCTATTCCGGCGACATCAACCTTCTTGATCTTTTTCTTTTTTCCCTTTTGCGGTCGAGCCAACGATATACCTCCCTGTCTGTTATCTGCTCATGCGCATTTTCTAGTTATCGCGCCTCGGTACGAGTTATTTTTTCTTCTTGCTGCCAGGCCGTGTACGCGGTCCTTTCCTGGTCCGCGCATTCGTATGTGTGCGCTGCCCATGCACCGGCAAGCCGTGCCGGTGGCGCAGGCCGCGATATGCGCCGATGTCCATCAGACGCTTGATATTAATCGTGGTCTCGCTTCGAAGAGCACCCTCGATCTTGAAATCGTTCTCGATGATATCCCTGATCTTGACCGTCTGACCCTCTGTCAGGTCCTTCGTTTTCACATCGAACGGCACGTTTGCCTTTTTGAGGATCTTGTGCGCGCTCGAACGGCCGATCCCAAAGATATAGGTCAATGCGATATCGATGTGTTTCCTGTCGGGAATATCGACTCCGACTATACGTGCCACAGAAATGCTCCTTTCGTACTCAGCGAGGGATCAAGCCCTCTACCCCTGCCGCTGCTTGTGCTTGGGGTTCTTGCAGATGACTCTCAGTACGCCCTTGCGCTTGATGATCTTGCAATGCGGGCACATCTTCTTTACCGAGCTTCTCACCTTCATGTCTATTCTTCCTTCTCTATCACCCTCAACGAGCGATGAATTCTAATGCCCTCGGGCCCGAGTAGGGTTCAAGGACGATATTCACTGCGTTCTATCTCTATCATTTGTACCGGTACGTTATGCGTCCTCTCCCAAGATCGTAGGGACTGAGCTCGAGCGCCACCCTGTCGCCGGGCAGGATCCTGATAAAATGCATCCTCATCTTTCCAGAAACGTGGGCGAGAACAATATGCTTGTTCTCGAGCTCGACCCGGAACATGGCGTTCGGCAGAGCCTCAACGACCGTTCCCTCTACCGGTATCCCTTTCTGCTTAGCCATCCCTCTCTTCTCTAGACCGATGTCTATCCCAGGCCGCAGGCCCAGCCGAGAATCGGCCTCATCGAGTTAATATGAGCGGATCACCATCGGTGACCGCCACCGTATCTTCAAAGTGGGCGGAAAGCTCGCCGTCCACCGTTACGAACGTCCAGTTGTCCTTCAGCGTCAGGACATCGAGTGTCCCGGCGTTGATCATCGGCTCGATCGCGAAGACCATCCCCGGTTTCAGAATTGGTCCCGCTCCCGGTGGTCCGAAGTTGGGTATCTGCGGCTCCTCGTGCATCCTCCGGCCGATACCGTGGCCTACGAGCGTCCGTACCACCTGATACCCCGCACCCTCGGCGTGAGTCTGAATAACGTTTGAGATGTCCGAAAGATGGTTACCCGGCCGCACTCTGTCAATAGCCAACTCGAGCGCCTCTTTCGTCGTCTCCACCAGCCTCCGCGCTGCTTCATCCACCTCGCCGACCTCGTAGGTGCGCGAGGCGTCCGCGAAATACTCCTCGCGGAGAACACCGATATCGATCCCGACTATATCCCCCTCTTCCAGCTCCCGGGGACCCGGGATCCCGTGAACGACCTGCTCATTGATCGAAGCGCAGATGTTCGCCGGGTATCCCTGGTAACCCTTGAAGGCGGGGATCGCGCCGCGCGAATGAATATGCTCTTCGGTTATCCGGTCGAGCTCTTCGGTCTTCACTCCCGGCCGGAGCGCCTTCTCGATTTCGAGAAAACATTCTTTGAGGATCTCGCCGCTCTTCCGGATGAGATCCAGCTCCGACTCGTTTCTTATAGCAATCATTTCAATACGCGGAGAATCTCCGCGTTGATCTCCTCTATTCCGCCTGCACCGCTCACCGTGACAAGATCGTCGTGTTCACGGTAATAACCTATTAGCGGCGCGGTCTGTTCTTCATAAACATCGAGTCGCTTGCGTATGGTCTCTTCCTCGTCGTCGGGCCGTTTGACCAGATCGCCCCCGCAAGCATCGCATTTTCCTTCGACAGCCGTCCTGATCGTGTTCAGGTTGTAGACGGCGTTGCACTGCGGGCAAACCCTGCGGTTCGACAGACGCTGCACGATGAGCTCTGAATCGACCTCGATCAGGAGCACGCGATCGATCTTCTGCTGGTGGCCCCCGAGCATCGTCGAGAGCGCCTCGGCCTGCGTAAGTGTCCGCGGAAAACCGTCGAGAATCCACCCATTCGAATCGAGCGAATCGAGTTTCTCCTCTATGAGGCCGAGCATGATATCATCCGGGACGAGCAGGCCCTTCTCCATGTACTGGGAGGCCTTCTTCCCGAGCTCCGTACCCTCCTTGACCGCATCGCGAAGAAGATCGCCTGTCGAGATATGCTCGAGGCCAAGCTCTCCGGCGAAACGGGCTGCCTGGGTTCCTTTTCCGGAACCGGGAGGCCCTAGCAATATAACCTTACGTCCCTCCATGCTTCTCCTCTATGCTTTAACGCCTGCCGCGCAGGCGTCCTTTCTTCATAAATCCGTCGTAATGCCTCATCAGCAGATGCGTCTCGATCTGCTGGAGAGTATCGAGCATGACACCGACTACAATCAAGAGCCCCGTGCCGCCGAACATGAACGGCAGCCCTCCCCTGCGCATCATGATATCGGGAAGGATGGCGATGAACGCGAGAAAGACAGCGCCGGGCAGCGTTACCCTCGACAGGATACCGTCGATGTAATCGCTCGTTCTCCTTCCGGGGCGTATACCAGGGATGAAGCCTCCGTGTTTCCGCATGTTCTCTGCGAGATCGACCGGATTCAGGACGATCGCCGTGTAGAAATATGTAAAGAATATGATTATTAGAGCGTATATCGAAATATAGAGCCAGGAGCCGGGCGAGAGCCAGATACTGAATGACTCGAGAAAACCGGCCTTGAAGAAGGTGGCGATGGTGGTCGGGAAGACCATGATCGACTGAGCGAAGATAATCGGGATGACGCCCGCAGTGTTGACCCTTAAGGGTATATACTGTGAACGTCCGCCGTAGACCTTCCGTCCCACGATCCTCTTGGCGTACTGTACCGGTATGCGCCGTTGGCCCTGCGTAATCAAAATGACGGCGCCGATGACAAAAACCATGATGACGAGCAGGAATACAAGCCTGAATGGTGTGATCTGGCCGAGCGTAAGTGCCCGGTAGGTGTTGAGAAAATCGGTCGGATAACGCGCAACGATACCGATCATGATAATGAGCGAAATGCCGTTTCCGATACCGCGCTCCGAGATCTGTTCGCCGAGCCACATCACGAATATCGTACCGGCGGTCAGCGTGATCATGGTAATGAGCTTGAAGAGAAGTCCGCCGGACGGAACGACCGGCACGCCTCCGACATTCATGTTCTGGAGAAAGAGAGAGATGCCGATCGACTGGACCAGCGCGAGGCCGACTGTGCCGTACCTCGTGTACTGTGTAATCTTCTTTCGGCCTTCCTCCCCCTCCTTGGCGAGCTTTTCGAAGTAGGGTATCACCGCCTGCAGAAGCTGGATGATAATCGACGCACTGATGTAGGGCATGATGCCGAGAGCGAAGATCGTCGCCCGCCTGAGGTTTCCTCCGGCGAAAAGATCGTAAAGTGCGAAGATCGTCCCCTGCTGGTTCGAGAAAAACGCCTTCAGCGCAATGGGATTCACTCCAGGGACAGTGATGTGCCCGCCCATCCTGTAGACGACCAGGATACCGATCGTAAAAAGAATCCGCCTCTTGAGCTCCGGGATGCTGAATATATCCTGGAATTTCTTGAGCATTACTTCCGCTCCTCGCTATCGGCAAACTTGAAATCCTTGCCGGCTGCGAGGCGGATTGAACCGCCCGCATCCATGATCGCCTTCATAGCGGTGTTGCTCACCGCATCGACCTCGATCTCGAGCGGCACATTCAGCTCGCCTCGACCCAGTATCTTTACCGGGAGGTTGGCTTTCTTGACAAGACCCTTCTCGATCAGGGTCCCCCTGGTCACCTTCGCGCCCTTCTCGAACTTGTCATTCAGGCTGTCGACGTTGACTACCTGGTAATACTTCTTGAAGATGTTGGTGAATCCGCGCTTCGGAACACGCCTCTGCAGCGGCATTTGCCCGCCTTCGAACCAGGGAGGAGTTCCACCGCCGGATCGTGAATTCTGGCCCTTGTGACCCCTGCCGGCCGTCTTGCCGTGCCCGGAACCGGGACCGCACGCGATCCTCTTTCTCTTCTTGGTGGCTCCTTTAGCAGGCCTTATCTCGTTCAACTTCATAGCGTCAAGCTCCCTCTATGGTCTTTCTATTCGGCCTTTTTCACTGTGCTCTTCTTGGCCTTCGATTTCGTTTTAGGGCTTTTCTTCGCCTTGCTCTTAGCTTTTTTCTTGACCTTCTTCTTCGCGCCGCCCGCCTTCCCGCTCACAATCGTGAATCCAGGCGATTTCAAGACTGGTCCGGGAATGGCTTTCTCGTCGATCTTTTCACATAGGACGAGATGACGCACTTTCTGTATCATGCCGCGTATCTGCGGAGTGTCGTTCTTGTAAAGCGTCTGCTGGTTCCTCTTGAATCCCAGAGATTCCATGACTACCCTGTGCTTGGCCCGCTGGGATCCGATAAGGCTCTTAATCTGCGTAAGCTTGAGTATTGTTTTCTCCATCGACATTCCTCACTGCCGTTCTATTCGGTTCCGGTCTCGGTTTCGGGCTTCTCGGGCGTTTCTACCTCGGTAGTCTCCTTCGGCTCTTCCTTTGCCTTCTCGGGAAGACCGAACAGTTTCTTAATCGAAATGCCGCGCTTGCGGGCGACATCCTTGGCGCTCTTGATGCTCCTGAGGCCGACCATAGTCGCCTTTACCGTGTTATGTGCATTGTTCGACCCGAGCGACTTGGTCAGGATATCCTTCACTCCTGCGACCTCGAGAACCGAGCGGACACCGCCGCCCGCAATGACACCGGTGCCGGGAGCGGCCGGCTTGAGCAAAACCTTGGCGGCTCCGAAGCGCCCGAGGACCTGATATGGAATCGTTCCACCGACCATCGGGATACGGAACATGTCACGCTTCGCCGCTTCGTTCGCCTTTCTTATCGCGTCGCTGATCTCGTTCGCCTTCCCCAGGCCTATACCGACCTTACCCATCCCGTCTCCGACCGCGACGAGCGCGTTGAAGCTAAAGCGCCTTCCGCCCTTCACAACCTTTGCTACACGGTTGATATGAATCGTCTGCTCGAGAAACTCGGGAGCGCTTTCCTCTCTTCTCGGGCCTCTTCTCTGACCTCTTCTCGCGTCTCTTCTTGGATCCCTATTTCTGTCCAAACTCACTTACCCCCATGGGTTAACGACCGCCCCCACTCGGGGACCCGCCGAATACAGTTAAAACTCCAGACCAGCCTTACGGGCCGCCGCACCAAAGGCCGCGACACGACCATGGTAGAGGCGTCCACCTCTGTCAAAGACCACCTTCTCGATTCCTTTCGCGACGGCTGCCGCGGCAATCGCTTCGCCGACAGCCGTGGAACGCCTCATCTTGAGACCCTCCGGCTTATCGTCGCCTGAAGCCGGTTTCAGCTCCATCTTCAGGCTAGAGGAGGCGACAATCGTTGTGCCGGCGCTATCATCGATTATCTGTGCATACATGTGACCAAGACTGCGATAGACGGTCAAACGCGGACATTCCGCTGTTCCGAACACCTTGCTGCGGACCCGCCTGTGTCTGTTCAGCCTCGCCTGCCGTTTCTCTCGATTTTTGTCTCTCACGCTCTTCAACTCCCACTCAACGGATTCCAACCCTCTCGAAAAAAAGGCTAGAACCCAGTGCCGACGGCTGCCTTTCCGGCTTTCCGCCTGACCTGCTCGCCGACATACCTGATCCCCTTCCCCTTGTAGGGCTCGGGGGGCCTGAACGACCTTATCTCGGCCGCGGTCTGACCGACTTTCTGAATATCTACACCCGACACTTTTATTTTCTTGGGCTCCGGAACTTCTATCGTGATCCCTTCGGGCGACTCGTAATTGACCTGGTGAGAATACCCGAGGTTGAGCACGAGTGTCTTGCCCTTGAGCTCGGCCTTGTACTCGACCCCTTCGATCTGCAGTTCCTTCGCAAAGCCGTTCAAGACTCCCTCGATCATATTCGCGATCAACGTCCGCGTCAGGCCGTGAAGCGATTTGTGCGGCTTCGACTCGGTGGGACGTTTCACCCGTATCTCATCGCTCTCTACCTCGATGATCATGTCGGGATGGAGCGTGCGCTCGAGCTGGCCTTTCGGGCCCTTCACCGAGATGACATTCGCCTTTAGCTCGACCGTCACTCCCGACGGCACCGGCACAGGATTTTTCCCAACTCGTGACATGACTCTTCTAACCTTTCTTTGTCGATCGCCTTCGAACCCTTCGCGGTTCACGGCGATCTTCATTCACGTTACCAAATATGGCAGAGAACCTCTCCACCGACTCCGAGATTGCGGCAATCCTTGTCGGTGACGACTCCCTTCGATGTCGATATGACCGCCGTTCCGTATCCACCCATCACGCGAGGAATCGTTCCCCTGTTGACATATACCCTTCGGCTCGGCTTGCTCACCCGCTTGAGCCCCTCGATCACGCTATCGTTACTCTCGGTATATCTCAGGTAGATTCTGATTCTGCCCTGCAGGCCGTCATCGATGTATTTGACGTTGTTGATATACCCGCCCTCGCGTAGTATCTTCGCAATCTGGGCCTTGATGCGCGAGGCGGGGATATCCACATGAATCTTTTTTATTTTCAGCGCGTTGCGGATCCGCGACAGCATGTCAGCAATCGGATCTGTCATCATCGTCGTATCACCTCTTGTTAATATTCCTTCCCAAAGTCCTGTACTTACCAGCTCGCCTTGACCACGCCGGGAATCTTCCCCTCGAGCGCCAGTTCACGGAAACATATCCTGCAGATCCCGAACTTTCGGAGATAGGCTCTTGATCTCCCGCAGCGGCTGCAACGGTTGTAGTTCCGCACCTTGAACTTCGGCGGCCGTTTTGCCTTCGCTATCAAACTCTTCTTTGCCACGTATCCTCCCTGTAGCTATCGCTAGTTCTTTTTGAGTGGCATACCCAGGAGCATTATCAACTCGCGGGCCTCTTCGTCCGTCTTTGCAGTAGTAACGATCGTCACATCCATGCCTATGATCTTGAGGATCTTGTCATAGTCTATCTCCGGAAATATGATGTGTTCTTTGACGCCGAAGGTGTAGTTTCCGCGTCCGTCGAAACTCTTTGACGACAAACCCCTGAAATCCCTGATTCTCGGGATAGCCACGTTGACAAGCCTGTCGAAGAACTCGTACATACGGTCGCCGCGGAGGGTTACCCTGCAGCCGACCGGAACACCGGCGCGCAGCTTGAATCCTGCAATCGCCTTCTTCGAGCGGGTGATCATCGGACGCTGCCCCGCGAGGAGCCCTAGATCGCTTGCGGCCGCATCGAGAACCTTCGCCTCCGTTATCGCCTCCCCTACACCCATGTTCACGACTATCTTATCGAGCTTGGGCACTTCCATGACGTTCTCGTACCCGAACGTCTTGAGTATCTCGGGCTT
>DAOUUU010000088.1 GCA_030667985.1 Candidatus Krumholzibacteriota bacterium | reverse complement strand
GCTGGATCCTAGACGAGGCGTTGTGGGGGCTTCCTTCGAGAACCGCACCGCCACACGATGGCGAGCTCGCCGCCTACCTTTTGAGGCTGGATAAAATACCGAATCTGCTCGGACAGGCTTCGATTCTCGTCGTCAATCCGGCAAGACCCCACACAGAGCTCGCATCGAAGCTCATCAGGAGCCAGCTTGCAAACCTGCCTGCCCTCGAGAACGTTCTCGACAAGAGATACGGCGACGAGGCGAGTCTACCCGAAGGGTTATCCCGAAGTATCACGGGATATCTCGGTTTTCTCGAAGGAACACTCTCGTCACAGACACGTGGAAACCTGATATTCGGTTCGGAGAACATCTCACGAATATTCCGGTATGACGAATCGATCGCTATCAACATCGGTGGAACGATCGAGGAGGCCGAGAAGGGCATACGCCGGTTCAAGACGGAACTTGCCCGCATACAGCGAAACGTGGTGATTCCGGATCGTGCCGATCACACCATCAAAGAGGATGAGAGAACTATCCTCGAGCGCGTCCTCGAGACGGTCCAGGAAAACTTTTCAGAGGGTTCGTTTCCCGGGAATATCAGGATCTCGGATCGAGGCGCCGCCACAACGACCGGTAGAGGCCGTGGCCGCTTGTCAAAGAGCGGCAATCTCACCCTCCTTCCCATGCGCGCAGAGGCTGTCTCTCTCGTTATGACCGGTCCCTTCCACCGGGGACCCTGCGTGCTTCATCTCCTGGCGGACGGAAGCCTGCCAAAGACCGAGCTCATATACAAGAGCCTGAAAGAACTGACTCTGGCCCTTCCGATCGAGATGCTGTGCCGGGGCGCCGACACGGTCAGGGCCATCTTTCCCAGCGAGATCTACACAGGAGTCGTCCAGTACATCGGGATCGAGAAACTCATCGATCTCTTTCCCTCGGAAAAACCCGCCCTGATAGAATCGCTTCTCGAGGAGAAGATCCGTGCGCTCGCTCTGACGATCGTCGTACTCAAGCTCCACGCGGGCACGCTCACGACTGAATCGGCCGCCCTCTACCTCACCGGGACAGCCGGGCTCTCGGCCGACGAGGCGGCCATCGATGTCACGACGGCCACCTACTCGCCGATGATAGCCTACCCCGGCATCTCGATCCTGGAGATCGACAGGCTCCTGAAACGCTCTACAGTGAGAAGACATGCGGTGAGGACGGAAGATAGGCTGCAGGGTGTCCTGATGGACCAATATTTCATGCCCATCCCGGATATATACGCACAATTGCCTTCAGAATAACGGCCTGCGAGCGACATTCACTCGGCCCTGTAAACGATCTCTCCGCCGAGGACAGTCATCACGACCTCGATCCGTGGTATGCGGGCGGGTTCTATCTTCATCAGGTCATCGGACAGGACGACGAGATCGGCCAGCTTCCCGACCGATATGCTGCCGCGCACCGATTCCTCATGGGAAGCGTATGCCGCGTCGATCGTAAACGCTCTGAGCGCCTCCTCGATCGAAAGACACTGCTCGGCGTACCATCCGCCTTCCGGACGGCCCGAGAGGTCCCGCCTGGTCACCGCGGCATAGAGCCCGAGCAGGGGATCGATCGACTCGACTGGAAAATCGCTGCCACCAGGGATCTTGCACCCCTGATCGAGGAAAGAGCGCCATGCGTACGCGCCCTTGACACGTTCGGGGCCTACACGGTCCTCCGCCCATGGCATATCAGAGGTACAGTGCGTGAACTGCATGGAGGGAACGACTCCGAGTACTGCGTAACGTGCTATATCAGAGGGAGAGACAATCTGTGAATGCTCGATCCTGTGCCTCGGGTCGGTTTTCGGCAGCTCCCGGAGGACCCTCTCGAAGACATCGAGAGAGACTCGCACTCCCCTGTCCCCTATCGCGTGGATAGCCGCCTGGAATCCCTTCTCGTGGCATCTCCTTATTCCATCGTACAGCGCGTCGGGTCCGGCAACGAGTATTCCGCTGTTGCCCGGATCGTCCGAGTAATCCTCGAGGAGCGCTGCGCTTCTCGCCCCGAGCGAGCCATCGGCATAGAATTTAAGCCCGACGATCGAGAAATGGTGGTCTCTCGTCCCGCGAAGCTGTCCCGCATCCATGATCGCGCCGGCGTACTCGTCGTCGCCATCGTAGTAGGCTGTTATGCGGAAGGGTAGCTCATTCGCATCGTAGAGTTCTTCGAGGATGGATTTCTCCTCGTGTGATATGCCCATCTCGTGCACGCCGACGAGGCCGGCGGCCAGACAGTTAAGAGCCGCCTTTCTCATCAACCTCTTCTTCTCTTCACGTGTCAGCGGAGGAATCGTTTCATAGACGAGAGCTTTCGCCGCTTCCAGGAGCAGGCCCGTCGGCATGCCTTCATCATCCCTGATGATCTTGCCGCCTTCAGGGTCGGGAGTCTTTTCGTCTATGCCGGCCACAGCGAGCGCCCTCGAGTTGACCGCGACGGCATGACCGCAGACGCGTATGATGTAAATCGGCCTCTCGGTGGAGATCTTGTCGAGATCATGGCGCGTGGGAAATTCCTTCTCGGGCCAGTCGTTCTGATCCCACCCCCTGCCGAGGATCCATCCGCCGCGGACAGGTCCGGCCAACCCCACCTCGAGCCTCTCGAGCACCTCGGGGATCGATCGGGTCCCGACCAGATCTATACGGGCCAGGTTCTCCGAATAGCCCATGAAATGAGCGTGAGCATCCACCAGGCCGGGGATGACGACCCTTCCACCCAGATCGATCCTCTCGGCCTCCTCCCCACAGAGGGCGAACATCTCTTGGTCGCTTCCGACGCCGACTATCTTGCCGCCTGTCACCGCCACAGCCTCCGCGACCGGTCTCCCATCGTCCATCGTATATATATTCCCGTTGAAAAAGATCCTCTTCACCTTCGAATGCTCCTCTCCGCTATCGGACGAGACGGCGGCCAGAACCAAAGCACCGCACAATACCGTACACATAAAAAATCTCTTCGTGGTCATCAGGGAAACTCCTTCCGTACAGGCGCAACCCACATGCTACCCCCGGCAGCACGCCAAGGATCAGTCGATTTTTTACTTCAACGGTTGCCCCCCTGACGGGAATAGATTATTATCTGGAAAACGATGGTTGTAAACAGGAAAGGTGAGAATGACCGATTATTACGGAAGGCCATCCAACCCATTCAAGGGCTTCTGGTCCCAGGGTGTCGTCAACAAGATCGTAATTGCCAACATCATCGTATTTATCCTCGAGATACTCCTCAGCAATACAAATATCTTCATCTTTCTCGGGCTTTCACCGCGACTCGTCATAACTAGGGGATTCGTGTGGCAAATAGTGACATACATGTTTCTCCACGGCGGATTCTGGCACTTGGCGTTCAACATGTTCATCATCTGGATGTTCGGCAGGCAGCTCGAGATGGTCTGGGGAAGTGAACGGTTTCTCAAGTACTATATCGTCTGCGGCATCGGGGGCGCCGCCTTCAGCTTCATATTCGCCTACAACTCGCTCGTGATAGGAGCGTCCGGCGCGGGATACGGCATCCTGCTCGCATACGCCATCCTCTTCCCGTACAATCAGATCTATGTCTGGGGCATCTTCCCGGTGCGCGCCAGAACACTCGTCATAGTCCTCGCCGCGATCGAATTCCTCAGCGGGGTGTCTGGACGAGATGGAATCGCCCACTTCGCCCACCTCGGAGGGATGGCGGCCGGGCTCGTCTACATGAGAACGGATCACCGCGCATCGAAGTTCTGGGACAAGCTCCGGGAACTGTTCAAGGGCCTCCCGATCCGCATAAAGATGGACGGCGACGATGAGAATGAGACCTACGACGAGGAAAAGGTAAACTCTATCCTGGACAAGATATCGGAGAAGGGATACGAGAACCTGACTGAGACCGAACGCAGGATCCTGGATAATTATTCAAAGAGCCAGGAAAAGCAGTGAATACTGGTCGGCTGCGCCGCCCAATCTTCCCTTACAACCTATGAGTTACGGGCGATCGACTTGAGGGCTGTATCCAGGGCTTCTTGTTCCTCGTCGCTCATCTTCCGCGAGGGAACACCGGCGGCGACCTCGAGCGCGTATCCGCGGGTCGAGTTGCGCCCCACGAGGTTTGTCAGGATGAAACCGTTCTTTTCCCTCGTGAGCAGGCAGAGCGAGTAGCTCTGGTTGCCGCCGATATCCTCGAATGCATTGTACTTGACGAGGCCGAGATTACTGAAATCCGTATCGAGCATACTGTATATCCGTTTGAGCTCCTCCGCCTGTTCCTGCAGGAATTTCCTGTTCTCATCCACACCCTTGAGGAGTTCGCTGAGCGCCTTCTCGCCTCCGCTCGTTTCATAGAGCTGGGCCATGCCCCTGAAGGGCCGACGAAGCGCACGCACTTCCCGTATGAGGAGCACGACGACAATGAGGGCGGTCACGGCCAGTATCAAGGAAACGGCGAGGAGCATGCCGGTGTTCGCGCTGATAAATGCCTGTATATCCAAAGGGCTCAACCTCCAGGGGAAAATGAATGGAGTTGAGCGTAAACCAGCAACTCCGTCTCTGTAAAGATATTTTTACGGCCTGCCGGCTTCGAGAAGATAAAAGAGCGACCGGTTCTGTCAATACAGATTCGATCGCACTGACGAGCTGGTGGGGCGATGGCATGAAAAGGGGGCCTAAAAAGCCCCTCTATCATATAATGCCGGGAGCGGGACTCGAACCCGCACAGGCTTTCGCCCACTACCCCCTCAAAGTAGCGTGTCTACCAGTTCCACCATCCCGGCATAAGAAGGTTGTTTCCTATTCGACCGGCTCCTCCTGAGTCTCCTCCGCCTGGTCCTCCTGACCCGGTTCCGGCACCGTGCCGAGGATCTCGTCGATATTCTTCTGCTCTTCCGGCGCAACCGTGCCGATCCGCTGCCCCTGCTGTGCAGCTTTGTGGAGGGCGCTCTCCTGCTCGGGGCCGCCGCGGCCGGCCGAGAGGAATGCGAGCGATAACGACGTAACCATGAATATTACTGCAAGATATGTTGTCGACTTGCTGAGAAACGTGGCCGCTTCACGTCCCCCGAACATCGCCTCTCCACCACCGCCGCCGAATGCACCGGAGAGGCCTCCGCCCTTGCTCGATTGCATGAGCACGACGACGATCAGAAGAAAGCACGCAACGACGTGAATCACCAAGAATACGTTAAATAGCATTTAACCACCCACCTTTGCAAAAGAGTAGTTTAATGAATGGAAGAGCGTTAGTCAAATGAATATTACCGGTTACCCTATGGTTTCGATCGGTTGCAACTCTCCATTCCGGTCAGGCGGGAAAGATAATGGATAGAAAGGACTCGGCCTCGAGCGATGCGCCCCCGACGAGCAGACCATCTACGTTCTCGGCATCGAGGAGTTCCCGCGCGTTCGAAGGCTTTACGCTTCCGCCGTACAGGATAGGTGTCAGGGAGGACGCCTCGGCATCAAAGATCGAGCCGAGTATCCCCCTTATGACCGTATGTATCTGGGCGGCGTCGTCGGGTGTCGCCGTCCTGCCCGTGCCGATGGCCCAGACCGGCTCGTAAGCTACCACCACACGGCTGAACTCGTCGGCGGACAATCCCTCGAGCGATGTACGGACCTGGGTCTCGACCACCCGCGAGGCGTTTCCCGCCTCCCGTTCCTCGAGGAGCTCTCCGACGCAGAGAATCGGCTCGAGACCGGCACCCAGCGCCGCTCTCAGCTTGCGCGCTACGGTCTCGTCATTCTCACCGAAGACGTGCCGTCGTTCGGAGTGGCCGGCGAGTGCGAAGGAGACGCCGAGGGCCGAGAGCATCGTCGCCGATATCTCTCCCGTATAAGCGCCCCGCTCCTCAAAATAAAGATCCTGCGCTCCGACCCGTACGGCTGAACCTGCAAGGATCTCGGTTACAGCGGGAAGTGCGGTGTAGGGCGGGAACAGAACGACCTCGCAGACCGGATCCCCGCCCTCGAGACCGTCGAGAAGCTCCTGCGCGAGACGCGCTCCCTCGCGGTGATCCTTGTTCATCTTCCAGTTGCCCGCGACAATCCTTCTTCTCATACTACACCACCTGTCATCACGTGTCGCTCAACGCCTCGACGCCCGGCAGGGCCTTGCCCTCGAGAAGTTCGAGAGAGGCTCCTCCGCCGGTCGAAACGTGTGTTATCTTACCCTTTAGATGGAGCATGCTGAGTGCTGCGACGCTGTCCCCTCCGCCAACGACCGTCCTGGCGCCGTCTCTGGTCATATCGGCGATCAATCGAGCTATTTGCTTCGTCCCTTCGCTGAAACTCGGATTTTCGAAGACTCCCATCGGGCCGTTCCAGAAAATCGTCCTGGCCCTGGAGAGTTCGGAGCTGAACATCTCGACCGTCTTCCGGCCTATATCGACTCCGACCAAATTCTCCGGAATGTCCCCCGTCGATACGGTCATCATCCCGGAGTCGTCGTCCACGCCCTTTGCCACTACCGTATCGACCGGAAGGAATATCTTCTTTTCGCTGCCGGAGGCCGCCTTATCGAGTAGTTCCTTGCAAAGCGTTATCGATTTCTCGTCGAAGATGGATCCGCCGATCTCCAGACCGACAGCCTTGAAGAAGGTATAGGCCATACCTCCGCCTATGAGGATGCGGTCCACCCTTTCTAAGAGGTTATCGATCAAACCCAGCTTTCCCGAGACCTTGGCGCCGCCCATTACGGCGACGAAGGGACGCTCGGGCTCGAGCAGGAGGCTCTCGAGTGTTTCTAGTTCCCTTTCCATCAGGAACCCGGCGACCCGCTCCTCAAAATGCCGGGCAACGCCTTCGGTCGAGGCATGCGCCCTGTGCGCAGTTCCGAATGCATCGTTCGCGTAGAGATCTCCGAAACAGGCGAGCTTCGCCGCGAACCGGGGATCGTTCGCTGTCTCCTCGGAATGGAACCGCACGTTCTCCAGAAGAAGCACCTCGCCCGGTTTCAGCGATGCTGCCTTCTCCTCCGCCTGCGGGCCGATGCAGTCGTCGGCGAACTTGACAGGGTGCTCGATCAGACCGCCGAGATGATAAGCTACCACCTTAAGGCTCAACTCCGGATCCCTCTGACCTTTCGGTCTGCCAAGGTGGGAGACGAGAACGATCGAGGCGCCCTTCTCCGCGGCATAGTCAATACTGGGCAGAGCGGCTCTTATCCTCGTATCATCGGTGATATCCCCCTGTTTGGAGAGGGGAACATTGAAATCCACGCGCATGAGCAGCCTTCGGCCGTCGAGTTCGACATCCCTCAGAGTCTTCTTTCTCAAGGCGCGACACCCCTTTCGGTGGTTATCGGTCTAGCGGGCAACCATCTTCATCATATCGACCATCCTCGCCGAATATCCGTACTCGTTATCGTACCAGGAGAGGATCTTGATGACCTTGGGGCTGATCTGCATGGTGGCCAGGCTGTCATAGATCGACGAATGGGGATTCCCTATGATATCGCACGAGACGATCGGATCCGTGCAATATTCGAGAATACCCTTGAGATAACCCTTCGCCGCCTTCCGCATTGCCGCATTTACCTCCTCGACGGTCGCCTTCTTCTTCAGGGTGACTACAAGATCGACAATCGAGCCGTCAGCAACGGGCACACGGACCGCCATGCCGTTGAGCTTGCCAGCGAGATCGGGCATGACGGTGCCGACCGCCTTGGCGGCCCCCGTCGTCGTCGGAATCATCGAGACTGCGCAGGCACGCGCTCGCCGTAGATCCTTGTGCGGAAAATCCAGGATCATCTGATCGTTGGTATAGGCATGGATCGTAGTCATGAGCCCGTTCGCGACGCCGAAGCTGTCATGCAGGACTTTGACGACCGGCGCGAGGCAATTGGTGGTACAGGAGGCGGTCGAGATGATGTGATGCTTGGACTTTCTGAATAGTTTGTGATTGACGCCCATTACTATCATGATGTCGGGATCCGGCGACGGAGCCGAGATGATGACCTTCCTCGCTCCCGCCTCGAGATGCTTGGCGGCGTCCTTGCGCTTTCGAAAATGACCGGTGGATTCAATGACGATGTCGACCTTGAGTCTCTTCCACGGGAGCATGAGCGGATCCTTCTCGGACAGGACCTGGATCTTCCTGCCGTTCACGACGATCGTGCCACCCCTGGACACACTCACCTCTCCGTCGAATCTTCCGTGGACCGAGTCGTACTTCAACAGATGTGCAAGGGTCTTTGCATCGGTCAGATCGTTGATCGCCACTACCTTCAGACCCTTCTCCTGGACCACCTGACGGAAAACGAGCCTTCCGATCCTGCCAAACCCGTTGATCGCAACATTGATAGCCATCGCTTCCCCCTTTGACTGACTCCTGTCCTACTCTAACGACTCAAGCCTTTCCTTCGCTTCTGAACAGCTTCATCTTTGACCGGACGACTTCACCGACCGCTTCCCTCGCCGCTCCAAGATACTTGCGCGGATCGATGTTCTCTTTCTTCTCGTCCAGAGACTTCCTGAGATAGGCCGTGAACGCGATCCTCATATCTGTGTCGATATTGACCTTCGATATGCCCAATTTGACAGCTTCGGTGATCGCTTCGTCCGGCACTCCCCGCGCCCCGGCGATCTCAGCGCCGAAGCTGTTGGCCAGCTTGACATGTTCCTGGTTCACACCCGAAGCTCCGTGGAGTACGAGCGGCACATCGACCAGCGATGCGATTGCGCTTATCCGGTCGAATGCGAGACGCGCCTCGCCCTTGAACTTGTAGGCGCCATGCGACGTGCCGACCGCGATTGCGAGTGAATCGATACCGGTGCGTTCTACGAATATCTTTGCCTCATCCGGATCAGTAAAAAGGGCGTCCTGTTCCGAAACCGATACGTTGTCCTCGATACCGGCGAGCCTTCCGAGCTCGCCCTCGACCGAGACGCCGGCCGGCCCGGCCCTGTCAACGACCTCCTTCGTAACAGCGATGTTCTCATCGAATGACAGATGAGAACCGTCGATCATGACCGAAGTGAAACCGCCAGATATACAACGTTCGATAACGTCCATATCCTTTCCATGATCGAGATGAAGCGAGACGGGAATATTCTTTCCTTCCGCCTCTACCCTCACCATCGAGACGAGCGTATCGAATCCCGCGTACTTTAGAGCCCCTTCCGATACTGCAATGATCACAGGGCTCCTCGATTCCGCCGCTGATGACAGGATCGCCTGGATGAACTCCATGTTGTTGATATTGAAGGCCCCTACCGCATAACCACCCTGTCTTGCGGCGTCGAGCAGCGCTTTGTTCGTAACCAGCACGTTACCCCCCCCTTGTATTATCCTCGGCGCACGGACGATCCCCCAGCGATCCCCTCGCTTTTAGTTCCCGGGCATCCGGTCCTGAACCGTTCGGGCGCCTTTGAAACAGACAAAAAAACCTTTATCAAGGCGTTTTCGAACCAGAGGCAGAGGTATGTTTGCATATACGATAACGCCGTGTCAAGTGGATACGGAATCTTCCGATCCAACCGCTGTTTCAAGGATCCAACGCATGCCTTTTGCGCCCCGCCGCGAGAATGGTAAGGCTTCGCGGTTCCTCTATCAGCAACGATTCGAGGCAATATCGAGCCGTTTCGCCGCTCGTCACGAGATCATCTACGAGCACAATATCGGTTCCCCGGACCGATGCCCCGTTTCGGCACAGGAAGGCATTCCGGACGTTCGATCGGCGGCTTCGGTCCTTCAGGTTCGCCTGGCTCCTCGTCCGTCTGTTCCGGACGACTATCCCGTCATCGACCCTCAGATTCAGTTCGCGAGCGACCCCGCGAGCCAGAAGCACCGCCTGGTTGTACCCTCTTCCCCACAACCTGGTCCAGTGAAGGGGAACCGGTACAAGCAGAATCCTCTCGCCCTGTCCCGCCATGAACCGTTCGAGGGCCCGGGCCATCCACCAGGATAGCGGGAACGCTACGGGTGTACCTCCACCGAACTTCAGGAACCTCACCAGGGATAGCAGCGTATCGTTAGTATAGAATGGGGTTATGACCGGAATGGGCTCTTCGAGCCCTGGCGGCCTTACGAACGTCGAATCGAAGAAGGCGGGCCGAAGCCGCAACCAGCAATCAGAGCAGAAAACGTCCGCCCCAAAACCTTCGATAAAGAATGGAAGGGCGCATGGAGGCCAATCGCCGGTGAAGGCAATCCCATCGGCTTGTTTGTTATCGGTGATTTCGGATCCGCAATGGACACAGAGCGCCGGAGAGAGCGTTCCCAGGACAAATGAGAGAAATTCCCGCACCGCCACCACCCGCTAGCCTATCGCGACTGCCTCCTCGGAATAACCAGGAGCAGCACGATTCCCAATGCCGCAAGCCCGATACTGATGACCTGATTGTATGTCAAGCCTCCCAGAATGGCCGACTCCTCGTAGTAACGGAAGAAATCGACTGTGAACCGCGCCGCCCCGTAAAAGATGCAGAAGAACGCGAAGGTGAATCCGTCGAACGATCGCATTCGTTCCACGAG
>DAOUUU010000023.1 GCA_030667985.1 Candidatus Krumholzibacteriota bacterium | reverse complement strand
CTGAGCTATTCCCGCTTATATGCTTTGTTCTGTATAGTATAAAGAGCGATTTACCGCTTTGTCAACCTCATTCCAACCCGTCCCATTGCCCTCTTGTAGAGCTTGACATACTCCTCGGCCGATCTCTTCCAGGAATAGTCCTCCTGCATGATCCTGGAGCGTACGCTGGCAGTGACCTTCGGATCCTGGAAGAACTTGACAGCCTTCCTGATGGCCCCGGTGAGCGCCTTCGCCGTGTAGTCCTTGAAGGTGAATCCGTTCCCCCTGCTTCCCTTCGTATCGATGTTCAGAATCGTGTCCTTCAGGCCGCCAGTCGCCCTGACGATCGGAATCGTGCCGTAGCGGAGGCTGTACATCTGATTCAGGCCGCACGGTTCGTACCTCGAGGGCATCAGGAAGAAATCGCTTCCCGCCTCTATCAGGTGCGCCAGCTCGTTGTTGAACTCGAGGCGAACGCCGAATCTCCCCTTGTACTTTTTGCTGAGCTCGGAGTAGAGCTCGTGGTATTTCTGCTGCCCGGTTCCGAGGATCGCGAACTTCACATCGAGCTTCATCACGCCTTCGATCGCCTCTGCCAGTATGTCGAATCCCTTCTGGTCGACCAGTCTCGAGACCATGCCCACGACCGGCGCCTTGGAGGAGGGCTTCAGCCCGAATGCCTTATGTAACTCCATGCTGCACTTTTTCTTACCATTTAGATCATCGTGCGTGAATTTCGCCGGTATGAGCTTGTCGAGGGCCGGATTCCACGCGTCCATGTCGATCCCGTTCAGGATACCAATCAGGTCCTTTTTTCGCGACCGCAGTACGCCCTCGAGGCCGTACCCATACTCTTCAGTCGTCGTGATCTCTGTGGCATAGGTCTTACTGACGGTGCTTATCAGCCCTGAAAAGAGAAGCCCCGCCTTCATCACATTGACCCTGCCCCAGTACTCGAATGGCCCCATCGGTGCAAAGAGCTCCTCGTCGAGTCCGGCAATGCCAAAGAAATCCTTATCGAATATGCCCTGATAGGCGAGGTTGTGAACGCTGAAAACGGTTCCCGTTCCGGCGAAGTGCGGGTCACCTTCCTCTTCTATGCTGATATAGGCGGGAATGAGCCCGGAATGGAAATCATTGCAATGGACGACGTCTGGATAGAGTTCAAGCGTCTTTATCGCCTCTATCACTGCCCTGTTGAAAAAGACGGTTCTTTCCGCCTCGTCCGGAAATGCCTCTCCGGTCTCAGGAACCGTATAGACCCCCGGGCGTTTATAAAAGCGTTCGCTCCCTATAAAGAATACATCAATCCCCGTGCCCGGCATCTTCGCCCTGTGGATCGTGAAGGGCTCTTTCTCTCCCGCTATGGGAACTTCGAGTCCGCCCTCGACATGTTGCCCCTTGATACCGAAGCGTGTCCTGTCGATCGAGGAGTAGAGAGGCGTCATGATAGATACCGAGCAACCTGACTTTTCCAGCTCGCCCGGCAGCGCACCCATTACATCGGCGAGCCCCCCTACCTTCGAGAAGGGGACGATCTCGGTCGTAACGAGAATTACACTGGGTGTATCCTTTTTAACTATCATTGGTCATTTCCTTTTTTTTTGATTACAGACGCTTTCTCGTATCATGCGTCCCTGAGGTTCTGTGCCGCGTCCTCCGGAGGAGTGGGATTTATATAAAAGCCGCTCCCCCACTCGAAACCCGCCACACGTGTCAGTTTAGGTATGACCTCGATGTGCCAGTGGTAATATTCGAGATCGGGCGTCTTGCACGGGGAGGTGTGGATTATAAAATTGTAGGGAGGATCATCCAGCACTGTATCTATTCTCTGAAGTACCGTTTTCATTATCTCGGCAAGCGCCGAAAAGGATTCCGTATTGGTTTTCTCGAATGCCGATATGTGATCGAGAGGCAGCACCCAGGTCTCGAATGGAAACCTCGAAGCGTACGGAGCGATAGCAATAAAATGGTCGTTACTGCAGATGACTCGCTTGCCCACTTCCATCTCCTGTTTGATTATATCGCAGAAGATGCATCGTTCTTTTAACTGGAAATGAAACTTTGCGCCTCCCAGCTCCTCCATCGCCCTCTTGGGAATGATCGGTGTCGCTATGATCTGGATGTGTGAATGCTCTAGAGAAGCACCCGCCTCCTCCCCCCAGTTTTTGAAGATCAGGATGTACTTGAAACGCGGATCCTTGTTAAGGTCGACGCTCCGGTCCCTCAGCGCCCAGAATATGCTCTCTATGTGATCTTCCGGCAGATAGGCCAATGATTTGACGTGGTCGGGAGATTCGATTAGCACCTCGTGAGCTCCTACGCCGCGCATCATATCGTAAATACCGTTCCCCCTCTTATCGAGTTCACCCTCTATCTGAAGGGCGGGGAACTTGTTCGGAACAACCCGTATCTTCCATCCAGGCGCATTTGGTGCTGATAGAGGATCCCGGAACGCAAACACTTCCGGCGGCGTCTTGTCCTCGTTGCCGAGACAGAACGGGCAGAACCCGCCGACGACTTCTTTCTTCTCGCGCTTGAAGTCCATCGGCCTCTTGCCGCGTTCGGTTGATATTATCACCCACCTGCCGATAATCGGGTCTTTCCGAAGTTCAGGCATATGCTGTTTTGGCTCCTTTTTTAGAACAATAGACTATTTTTGTATCGTTGTACTTACTATCCAGCAGTCGGGGTATAGCCCTGAAAGCTGCGCCCTTGCCGCCGCCGCTTCATCCCTCGAAGCAAAATCGCCCACCCTCACCTTGTAGTATCTGTCCTCATACTCGATATAGACAGGCAGCGCGGTTTCCCCCTCGGCTTTTATCTTTAGGCCCTCGGCCGCCGAGCGCTCTCCCGTTGCGAATATCTGCACGCGGTATCCGATACCGTAAGCCGCGGGCGCTGCAGGTGCAGCGACATCCTCGACTTCCACCGGATCTGCCTCGATGGGTTCGATCGTCTCCTCCAGCTCATCGGGATCGACTATATCCTCTTCGGGCATCTCCTCTTCGAGATCGTAGTGCGATTCTCCTACACCGGCAAGCGGCACTGGGGAGGATTCTTCGGCTGGTTCAGGCTCTCGGGCGACTTCCTGTCCGGCTGAACCGGTTGCTGATGTCCCGGCACACCCCGCGAAAACCGCAAACAGCATGAAAAACAGAGCGAGAATGGACAACGAAGCGTATTCCGTACACTTATCCATAGGATTCCACCTCTCGGGATTTGCGAACACAAACATCGCCCTAACTAACAAAAAATACAAACAAGTGTCAATAGAAATTGCCACTCCGGCCCGACTACCGACCCACCAGGAAACACAAGAGCTTTACTCTCACTCTCCAAGGCATTCGAGATAGAGCGCTTCCAGTTTGTCGGTCACCAGGTCCCATGTATATTCCCTCTCTACCTTCGCCCTTCCTCTCGATCCCATCTCGCCCCGTTGATCATCATTCATCCCTAACATTGCAGTCAATGCTCCGGTGAGGCTATCCGCGTCACCTCGGTGGAATATCTCTGCGATATCGCCCGCGACCTCGAGGTTTTCCTCGATATCACTTATGAGTACGGGACGTTCGAAGCTCATCGCCTCGATCAGGGAGATAGGAAGGCCCTCCACTAGCGAGGGAAGCACGTAGAAGCAGCAGTTGGCATAGAGCTCATTCAGCAGGTCTCCGTATATATACCCCGGCAAGAGTACACGTCCGTCCGCTTCGTCCCTGATACGAGCCGCGTACGCTTCCTCGAAACGGGCGTCACCGACGATGACGAGTCTATAGTCCGTTTTCACCCTTTTGAACGCCTCGATCAGAGTGTGAAATCCGCGCTCTACGATGAACCGCCCGACCGCGAGTATATAACGGCCTCTTTCGAGCCCCAGCTTTTCCGCCTCGCCGAAGGCGGGAGTATCGTACAGGGTCGCCCCGTTCGGAATATAGCGCACAGGCCTGCCATACCGTTGCTCGAGTCCGCCGGCCATCAACTTGGATACGGAGACAGCGGCGCTGGTCGCCTTGGTTCCCGTTCGCTCTCCGAGCCTGAGTAGATACCGCGCAAACGGCCCCCATTTCGACTGACGATAGTCGGGAGCATGTATCGTAGAGATGGTCACTTTACCAAACATCGACGGAATCCAGGCGAATATGGATGGCCCGATCGCGTGGTAATGCACTATATCGTAATGTCCGAATAGAGAGTGAAACGTCGCGGCGAGGGTGTTTGTCGCCGTATCGAGATTCTTGGTCGAGATAGAGGGCAGGATCTTGACCCGCATTCCGATATAGGTCCCCTCTTCGCTGAAGGGCTTTCGTGCATAGACTGTGACATTGTGCCCTCGGTCTACCAACCGCCTTCCGATTTCCTCTACATGGCGTTCGACTCCGCCGAATTTGGCGGGTAGACCCTTAGAGCCTATCATTGCGATGTTCAAGCGCTTCATGTGCGTCTCTCTAGTCCTGGCTGCCTCTTCCCTCCATCCCGGTACCGAGAAGAGTATGAAAAAGCTCGGCATAGGATCCAATCATATCATTTTCGGAAAAATGCTCGACCACTCTTCTCCGTCCCCTCTTGCCCATCTCCTTGCTCATACCCTCGTCGGTCATCATCTCGGCTATCGATCTTGTCAACTCCTCTTCATCACCGGGCTCGATCACGATCCCTTGGCATCGATCCTTCAAGATCTCATCGATGGATCCTACTCTGGTCGCGACGACGGGCAGACCGGACGCCATCGCCTCGAGAAGGGATAGCGGAAAGGTCTCGACAACCGGATGCGAGCAAAGGACAAATAGGTCACTGGCGGCGAGCACCTCGTTTACATCCCCTCTGCCACCCATAAATTCGACCCTATCTCTCAACCCGGATTCCTCGACCAAAGTATGCAATTTTTGCGCCTCTTGACCCTCTCCCACTATGAGGAGACGGGGTTCGAGAGGATCAGGAAGGGTCAGGATGGAACGAATCAACATCTCGTGGTTCTTTTCAGGTCTAAGGGCGGCGACGATGACGATGACAAAGGAATCGTCAGTTATGCCGAGGGTCCCTCTTAGAAGGCGCCGCTCTTTTTCTGAGGAGATCGGCTTGAAGCGCTCTGTATCCACACCGTTAGGTATGATCGATATCCTGCTGCTCTCTATAGAACAGATCCTTTCGATATAATCGGCATGCGGCTTTGCGAGAGCAACAACCTCGTCGTATAGCGGCATGATGAGTTTGTCGGATAAGGTGAAGGAGCTCGCCTTGCCCCAGAGCCCGGTCGAATGGACGCCGAGCACACGTCGCCTGACACCTGCAATCTTGGATGCGATCCCGCCCACGAAGAGCGCGTCATGGTGATCGAGACAATAGAGGAGATCGATATCCAACCTGCGCAGACTCCTTGCGAGCCTCGAAACGGCCATTGGATCGCGGCTGCCGTGAGCCAGGCCTGATATGAAAGGAAGCCCTAGCTCCAACAACTCTTCCCCTACCGGGCCCGGAGCATGCAGACATGCAACAGACGGACGCAATCCGAAACGTCCAAGCCCACGTGCGAGAGCCTGCGCGACGCGCTCAGCACCCCCTGTGACCAGCGTAGAGGCGAGTATGCAAACGTTCGGCATGTCTCGGGAAGCCTTCATTATGGGGAATTTCAGAGGTAGGGCGCCTCCCTGCGCCCGGTCTTGCACCGAAGCTCGTCGATACCCCCAATGACACGGGCGGGATTGCCGTAGGCGACGACATTTGGTGGGAGGTCTTTCGTCACTACCGAGCCGCTTCCCACTAGCGTCCTTTCCCCTATCGTTACATATGGGAGTATCGTTACATTTACACCTATCTTCGAGCCCTTTTTAAGTATCGGTCCCTTCATGCACTCCCTCGAATCGGGACAGCCCGGATGATAATCATTGGCGATCTTGACCCCAGGCGCCATGAACACATCGTCCTCGATAACGGTGAATTGAGCAATATAGATATTGCAGTGGATCTTGACGCCGGATCCTATCTTGCAGCCATAATCCACGACTGAGTTGTTCCAGATGGAGAAATGATCTCCGATCGAATTCTCTTCCCGAATTATCGTGTTGTGTCCTGTCTCGAAATCCGATCCGATGGCCGAGCCCGCGTAGATTATGCACCCACTCCGAATTCGCGCGTTCGGGCCGATTTCGAGCACATCGCTTATACCCTTGCGTGGAGAAAGATACCCCAGAACCACTCCCGGATCCACATCGGCCCCTTCACCCAGACGGACATCGCCGAGATTCATCTTAGATTTCCTTCCGGTTCTTTGCCTCGTCCTGTTTTCAAGGATACTCGATCTTGACCTCTGCACCGTTCTGCCGGACGGAACGGTCCGCCGAATCCAGGACGAGGAGCACATCGAGACCATCGACGCCGCTGCTCCTCGATGTGATGCCCTGTTCTATGCAGTCGACAAAATGCTGGCACTCGATCTTGAGGGGCTCGGCATCATCGAGCTTCGGGATGGAGATGTCGCCGTAGCGGTAAGAGAGTTGGAATTCACCAAATGTATCGTAGTGAGGCTGGACCGTTACGCCTTTGTCGTAGATGCGAATCTTCTCGAGACTCGACACATCGTCATAAACTAGCATCTTCTTGCTTCCCACGACGGTCGTCTTTCGGATCTTGCTCGGGTTGAGCCACGAAACGTGAATGTTGGCCAGTTTGTTCCCAGGGTACTTCATCGTCACGAAGGCCACATCCTCTATCTCGGGTCTTATGTAGGAATGACCTACGGCGGAGACACTCTCGGGTCTGGAACCTAGGACATAGTTCATGATGGAGACGTCATGAGGAGCAAGGTCCCAGATAACATTGATGTCCTCCTGAAAGATACCGAGATTGACCCGGGATGTTGAGATGTAGTAGATCTCTCCCAGTTCACCGGACTCGATCAGCTCTTTGATCTTGTTTACCGCAGCTGTAAACACGAAGGTGTGACCGACCATCAGCGTCAATTTCTTCTCCTCCGCCTTCGTGACGAGCTTCAGCCCCTCTTCGACGGTTCTAGTCAACGGCTTTTCCGCGAACACGTGCTTACCCGCGTCGAGAGCCGCATGGGATATCTCGAAATGAGACGAGACGGGAGTAGCCACCACAATCGCATCGATCTCGGGATCTTCTACAATGTCTTTATAGTTTGTAGTCGTTACTATCGAAGGATAGAGGTTCTTCATGTGTTTCAGACGGTTTTCGGATATATCAGCGCACGATTTCACATCCGCACCTGGTAGATTAATAAAGTTCCTGATGAGGTTAGGACCCCAGTAACCGCAACCGACGACTCCGACTTTTATCAAGGCTCCTCCTATCTTAGTATCCGCCTGTTCCAGCGAGCATTACTGGCAAGGTCTTGAGCATGATCTTGATATCCATCATCATGCTCCAAGACTCGATGTAATAAAGATCCAGCTTCACCATCTCGTCGAACGTTACAGTGCTCCTTCCACTCACCTGCCACAAACCGGTCAGTCCTGGCTTGACCTTGACTCGAAGTTTGTGCCAGTCCTTGAAGCAATCGTACTCGTACCGGAGAGACGGTCTCGGACCAACGATGCTCATCTCCCCTTTGAGTATATTGATGAACTGAGGGAGTTCGTCTAGGCTCACCCTCCTCAGAAAACCTCCAATCCCCGTGACACGCGGATCATCCGTCAACTTATATACACTGTCGCCATTATGGTCAAGCGGTGTATTCATACCGTCGCCATTGATGAAGTTTTTGGTGAACTCACGGTGCACCGTGTCATCCAATCCCAGCTTCATCGTGCGAAACTTTAACAGGATAAACGACGAGCCGTCGCATCCGATCCGCTTCTGCTTGAAAAATACCGGACCTTTGGATGTAATCTTGATCAGTAAGGCTATGGCAATGAAAAATGGAAAACCGAAGACAAAAACGAGTAAAGACACTACTACATCAACAGACCGTTTCACGGCCCTTCCAAACCAGCTTCGCCGGCTGATATTCAGACCAGTCGTTTCTTCCAGGCCATCAGCAAGCTGCTGTGCTACCTTTTCGTTGTTTAGGGCTAACGAATCATTTCTCATACCAATGTTGTCCTTTTTCGAGCCCTTCTCTAGCTTGTGCTGTTAGCTATCAGCCTGTAGCTACCTCCTCATCGTACTGCCCTGGCCTGTCATAGATTCTCTTTCAAAACGCTGCATACACGATCGACGTCCTCAGCGGACAGTTCCGGATACATAGGCAAAGAGACTATCTCACCCATATGCTTCTCCGCTATCGGAAAACTGCCTTCTCCAAGATCCAGATCGGAAAAGGCCGGCTGTAGATGAACAGGCACCGGATAATGTTCCCCCCATCCGATCCCCGCATCCGTAAGAGCCTTTTCTACAGCTTCCTTTTTGTCACATCCTATCGTGAACAGATGATATATGTGTTTTCTATCTGTCTTCTCGACGGGCAGGCGGTATCCGGTGCCCTGGAGATTTTCCATGTATCTCTTAGCCGCGGTCCGCCGGCCATCGTTGCTCTCATCCAGATATCTTAGCTTAACACGGAGAATGGCGGCCTGCATGGCATCCAGACGGTAGTTGTATCCGATCTCCGCATGTAGGTTCTTCTCGTACTGAGCGTGATGACGAAGAGCCTTCGCCCGTCTCACGAACTCATCGTCGCTCGTCGTCTGGGCCCCTCCTTCACCGAACGCCCCAAGGTTCTTGCTCGGATAGAACGAGAAAGCCGCCGCGTGCCCGAGTGAACCTGCTCTTCTTCCCTTGTAGAGTGCGCCGTGCGCCTGACACGCATCCTCGATGACAACGATCTTTTTCCTTTCCGCAATCTCCATCAGCGGATCCATATCACAACACTGCCCAAACAGATGGACCGGAATGATCGCCTTTGTATTCTTAGTGATCGCGGCCTCGACCTTGCTCACATCGATGAGCGAAGTATCCTGCTCGACATCCACGAGGACCGTCTTCGCCCCTGTCATCGCAATCGCTTCGACCGTAGCGATGAAGGTGTTGGGAACCGTTATGACTTCATCACCGGGACCGATGCCGCAACCTAGCAGTGCGAGGTGCAGGGCCGAAGTACCCGAACTCGTTCCGGTACAATAGGAAGCACCGCAGAACTCGGCGAACTCCTTCTCGAATCCCTCTACCTCCGGTCCGAGAACAAAAGCCGTATTATCTATGATACGGGCTATCGCCTCGTCTATCTCTTTTCTTATCTTTGCCGTACCTGCACGCAGGTCTATAAATGGAATATTTCCCATATAGTCCGCCCCACTTAGTTTAATGCTCAAACCCAATTAGACAAATTATAGCATGTTTAAAGAATTTATTCTACCCCAATTTCTAGGATATTCACAATCTTCTATTTTATTCTATTGCAATATAATAAACGATTGTCCATAATGAGGGTCCGGCACGTAAATCGCACCTCGATGACATGTCGAATATGAGAATACTACTAGCAACCGAAGAGATCACAACCAGGCCGGACAGGGGTCTACTCGTATTCGTCATGCACCTCGCTAGGTATCTAAACAGGTTGTCCGATCTGACCATTGTCTATGCAGACGGCAACCCTGAAGAGGGGCAGAGAGCCCTCAAAATACTATCAAAAAACTTTGTTGTAACACTTGACCTATTACAGCTCCTGCGCATGGAATCCTTCGATATCGTCCTCTACGTTCCCTCCTCCAGCTTCAACGCCTCCGGACTGCTTCGATCGGTTACCCTGAGAACTCTGGTCAAGGCCCCTACGATCGTCATCGCCCTGCAGCACAGAAGAATCGGGAAACTACATTCGCTCTTCTCACGCATGAGAACGCCTGAGCTCATCCTGACACCCGTTGGAGAGCTCAGCCTCGGTATGGAGGGTCTAGGCCAGAGAACAGGTTTTATCATCCCTGGTTTCGACGACCAGATCTTCAAGCCGGTCTCTCCGGAAGTCAAAGCCCGGCTTAGACACAAGTATGGGTTTCCTCCGGACCAATTCGTCATACTGCATGTAGGGCATATAAAGGAAAATCACAACATGCAGGTATTCCTCAAGCACAGGGAATGGGGACGGGACATCGTGCCCATCGTCAAGGGCGGCGATGTTGAGCGTTCGTGGCTCCACCGTCTCCAGATGGCTGGCGTTATCGTCTTCGACGAGTATCTCGACAGTATGCACGAGCTTTACCAGGCCGCCGACTGCTACCTATTTCCAGTGTCGAATCCGACCGGCGCGCTGGAGTTCCCCCTCTCCGTGGTAGAAGCCTCCGCATGCAACCTTCCTGTGGTCACGACCCCTTTCGGCGCGCTCCCCGAGATCATCCGGGAGGGTGAGGGGTTCCACTATATTCGCAGCTTCGCCGAGATACCCGAACGGATACTCTCGATTCGTTCCGGCACGATAAACACAGCGGAGAAGGTGGCCGAACTCTCTTGGGATGCCGTATTTGCCAAATACCTCAAACCTCACCTCAAGCGCCTAACTCATTAATGCCTGGTCGGCATTGCCGCCCCGAGAAAGATTGACACTCCAACGTTTTCCGATTAGAGTCAAAGTATCGTCAAGATAAGATTCCCATAATTCCATGGAGGGCCATGCAATGATCGAAGGTGTCAATCTCAAGAAACTGAAGGTGATTCCGGACGAGCGTGGAAGATTGATGGAGATGGTCAGGGCGGATGACGAGGGCTTCCGTAAGTTCGGTCAGGTCTACATGACAACCGCCAGTCCAGGAGTCGTCAAGGGCTGGCACTACCACAAAAAGCAGTTTGATCATATGAGCGTGATCAGCGGTATGATGAAGATAGTCCTATATGATATGCGTGAGGGCAGTTCTACGCACGGAGAAGTGAACGAATTCTTCGTTGGGATTTATAATCCCGTCTGTATCACCATCCCGCCCGGTGTCTGTCACGGCTTTAAATGCATAAGCAGAAAAGAAGCGATCGTCATCAACACCGTCTCGGAGCCTTACAATTACGAAGATCCCGATGAATCCCGAATCGATCCCCACGTGAACGATATACCCTATGATTGGGAACGAAAGGACGGATAGCAACAGGTGGCCGGCTCCATTGAACGTATCTATATCACCGGTGTCAAGGGAATGCTCGGAAAGGCCATTGTTCCCATATTTCGGGAACGTTTCCATATCTTTCCGGAAAACCTCGAAGAGATAGACATCCGCACACCAGATCGAGTTATAGATGATATTTGCAAGTGTGATCCGGATTACGTCCTCCACCTGGCCGCCATGACGGATGTAGACAGATGCGAAATCGAACCGGACGAAGCCTACAAAATAAACGCCCTCGGCACGCGACATGTTGCCCTCGCCTGCCAGCGGGCTGACGCCGTGATGGTCTACATCAACACGGGGAGCGTATACAACGGGAAAAAGACATCCCCCTACACAGAATATGACCCACCTGATCCGATCAGTGTCTATGGCCGTTCAAAGTATGCGGGCGAATTGATCGTCAAGGAGCTACTCTCCCGCTATTTCGTCTTTTATACATGCTGGATGTTCGGTGGCGGCCCTTTAGACAAGAAATTCGTAGCCAAGATCATCGACCTAGCAGGCGAAAAGAACGAGCTTCGAATCGTCGATGACAAGTTCGGCTCGCCCACTTATACGGTCGACTTTGCCCGCGCCGTCTTCGAGTTTCTCGACGGGGGCCTTTACGGCAGATATCATTGCGTCAACAAGGGAAGCGCGAGCAGATTCGAGGTCGCGCAGGCGATACTGGAGTACGCGGGATTCGACCGATGTTCGATCGTCCCCGTCCCCTCGGCAGAATTCAATCTCCCCGCCCCTCGTCCAGATAACGAATCGATGCGCAACTACAACTTTGAACTGCTCGGTTTCGACCTCATGCGCGACTGGAGAGAGGCCCTAGAGGAATATGTAAAGGGGACATTCCTTTAGGAACGGATATATCAGAGATTATTCGCTCCCGTCTCGTGGACCAGATTGGTCGCCCCGATGAGCGACTCGAAGGTGCCTGCGTCGGTCCACCATCCTTCAAGGACATCCCAGGTCAGTTCACCCGTTTCTATATAGGCGTTGTTGACGTCGGTGATCTCGAGCTCGCCTCGGTCGGAAGGTTTCAAAGACTTGATGATCTCAAAAACTCTGCTGTCGTACATGTAGATACCGGTCACCGCGTAGGACGATCCCGGAGATTCAGGCTTTTCCTCGATCCTGATGACTTTATCACCCTCGAGGACAGGCACGCCGAATCTCTGGGGATCTCTCACTTCCTTCAAGAGGATCTTGGCCCCACCCTGCTGCTCCCTGAACGATTTGACGGCTTTTATGATGTTTTTCTCGATTATGTTGTCCCCCAGCATGACACATATGCTGTCTCCAGCAGCAAAATATTCAGCCAGCCCCAACGCCTCGGCTATGCCCCCCTCCCCCTCCTGGTACGTATAGTTTATATGCTCCAGGCCGAAGTCCTTCCCGTTGCCGAGAAGCCGGAGAAAATCACCGGCGTTGTTCCCTCCGGTCACTATAAGGATATCGTTGATGCCCGCCTTAACCAACGTTTCGATCGGATAGAAAATCATCGGCTTGTCGAAAACGGGTAACAGATGCTTGTTCGTAACCTTTGTCAGCGGGTGAAGTCTCGTTCCGAGGCCCCCCGCAAGAATGATCCCCTTCATCTAAATATCTCCTTTGATTGGTGGCCGGTCAGAGTATACCGTGTATCCCGATTCAGTTCAAGTTCTAGAGTTTTTACCCGCTGAGCGGGCTAATATCGATTGTCTTTACATAACTGAACTTGATCACGGCCCATATAAGAGTTGAAAGGATCATTCCCATCCATTACCATTCGTACATGAAAAGACAAAACAAGTACTTCTGCCAATGTGAGTGATAAATTGACAAAGAAGAATTCAAAGCGACAGCCCTTCGAAGTGAAGGATTGCGCCCTCGCCGCACTGGCGACAGGCAAAAAGGCCCAGAACTTGAAGGAAATGAGGGATACGATCGAGACCGTCCATCCTGGAAGCATCTACTACCATTTCTGGGGCGGCCTTTTGAAGCCGAGGTTCGACGATCCGGAATACAACAATGACTTCGCCTCATGGACGAGACATGGGCTCCATGACGGCATTCTCGCCGAGCGCCTCGGCATGATCGATCCGACGACCCTCCCCGATCTGGAGGATCTGAGAAGAGAGCTGATCGACACGATAGAGGAGCACCTCGATTCGAACGAGCACATACCCTGGGCTCCGCCCGATCAACAGTTTCACTTCATAACCTCGCAGATTGTCGTGTTCGATACGCGCAAGGTGATTATTTCACCCCCGGAACTTGTCGGCGCCGTCTCCACGATGACTCCGAGCAGTATCTTTTATCATTTTATTGACGCGAGAAGACGCACCTTCGGCAATATAGACGATTTCAGCGCCTGGCTGTACGGTTTCAAGGAGAAATACGTCGACCTCTGCAACATCTTGGGCACGGTCGACCCATTCTTCTTTTCCCTGACGGAGTTAAGAAATCGCCTGACTTTGATTCTCGAACAGTATTTTGAGGAGCGCACATAGATGTCATCTAATCTCGAGCTATATTCAGAAATCGTCGGATGGGAGGTCATAGACCAGCTCCACCAGCTCTCGTCGCTTCTAAAAAACATCCGGGTCGTGCATGTGAACTCGACCCGCGAGGGCGGCGGAGTCGCGGAGATACTCCATAAACTTGTTCCATTGAAGAAAGAACTCGGTCTCGATGTCTCCTGGGAAGTGATAGATGGCAACTCTGATTTCTTCAAGGCGACTAAAGGTTTTCACAACGCCCTTCAGGGTCATAAGCTGGAAATACCGGACACACTCCTCAAAGCTTATGAGAAGACAAACGAGCAGAACGCGGAGAAGTTGCGCTCAAAGCTCATGGACGCCGATATCGTCTTCATTCACGATCCCCAGCCCGCGCCGCTCATGAATCTTTTCCCGGACCGCAAAGGGAAATGGATCTGGCGATGTCATATAGATGCGAGCAGGCCGAACCGGATAGTCTGGAGATACCTGAGGGATTTTATAAAAGGCTACGACGCGAGCATCTTCAGCCTTGCGGCATTCGCCCAGCCACTACCCCATCCCGAATACCTTATTCCCCCGAGCATCGATCCGCTCAGCGAGAAGAACATAGAGCTCGAGGATAGCGAGGTCATCTCGACTGTGAGCGGACTTGGCATCGACACCGATCGTCCATTCATGCTCCAGGTATCTCGTTTCGACAGTTTCAAAGATCCAATCGGCGTGATAAAGGCATACCGTCTAACAAAGAGATTCGCACCCACCATCCAGCTCGTTCTGGCCGGCGGCGAGGCGGCCGACGATCCGGAATCCCAGGCAGTGCTCGAAGGGGTTCGCACGGCCGCGAATAACGACAAAGATATCCATATACTTCTTCTGCCGGCGGACGCTCACAGGGTGATCAACGCCCTGCAACGCGCTGCCTATATCGTACTGCAGAAATCGATCAGGGAAGGTTTCGGACTTACGGTCACCGAAGCGATGTGGAAGGGAAAACCCGTTATCGGAGGAGACACTGGAGGTATACGCATCCAGGTCGTGAACCACCATACCGGTTTTCTCGTGAAATCCCCCGAAGGGGTCGCGCTGAGAGCCAGATACCTTCTCTTTCACGATGAAAAGCGGCTTGAAATGGGAAGGAAGGCCAAGGCCTTCGTCAAGGACAACTTTCTCCTGACACGGCACTTGAGAGAATACCTGACGATCATGGTATCTCTCATCCACGGAGAAGACGAGAGGATCGAGCTCGGCTGAACAGCCTCGCCGTCCTGAAAAATGCAGTTTCTGGATAATACCGAAGAAGATTACGCTGGATGGTTGCTTCGGCTAACCGGGGCGAGCGAGCGTCTCTTGATACTGGATTATGACGGTACGCTTGCACCTTTTAAGATCGAGAGGTCCGCGGCGATACCTTACCCCGGTGTGGTCGGCCTTCTCGAATCGATAACGGGGTCAGAACGGTCTAGGATCGTCGTCGTGAGCGGCAGGAACGTGGGAGAGGTCTCGGAATTCCTGTCGATGGCTCGACCGCTGGAATTATGGGGTTCTCACGGTTGGGAGCGTATGAATCCGGACGGCACTGTTACCGCTTTCGATCCAGGCGAAGATGCACGGAAGGGGCTTTCAGAAGCCTTGCGTATACTCGAAACAGAGGAGTTGGAGAAGAGGCTCGAGCGGAAGCATGCCTCTATTGCGCTGCATTGGCGCGGACTGCGTGAATCGTTCAAGCAGGAATTGAAGGAGAAGATCTCCTCAGCTTGGCAAGATATAGCTGATGCGTACGGCCTCGCTCTCAAGAGCTTCGACGGCGGACTCGAGATCATGGCCCCCGGCAGGGATAAAGGCCATGCGGTAAGGGAGATAATCGACGGATCGGATCCTGATTCAATCGCGGCCTATCTTGGAGATGACCTCACGGACGAAGACGCCTTCAAGGCGCTACGGCCGAAAGATCTGGGGATTCTGGTCAACGAACGGCTTCGACCGACTGCAGCCCATATCTGGATCCAGCCTCCGGACGAACTGCTCGATTTCTTTCATTCCTGGGTCGAAGCATGCGGAGCAAGACAATGAACAAGAAATTTGTGAAACGTCTCGTGATAATATCTAACAGACTTCCATTCGTACTCGAACGTTCGAGTTCAGGATGGAAGATCCACCACGGCTCCGGAGGCCTTGTTACGGCCCTGGCGCCGGTTCTCCGTAACAGGGGCGGCCTCTGGATCGGCTGGCCCGGCACTCATGAGATCGCTGATATCGACTCCGCGGTCGATCAAGCGGCACGTACGGAGGGCTACTCGATGATACCGGTCCAACTCTCAAAGGACGAGATCCGCAATTACTATGAAGGCTTCTCGAACGAAGTCGTTTGGCCCCTCTTTCATGACCTGCAATCGTATTGCAATTTCGATCCTTCCTACTGGGAGTTGTACAAGGCGATCAATAAGAGATTCGCAAACATAACGGCTAAGAACACGACCGCGGAGGATTACATCTGGGTACACGACTATCATCTCATGACCGTCGCTCAAGAACTCAGATACCTCGGAATCAAATCGAAAATAGGGTTCTATCTGCATATTCCTTTTCCACCTCTCGATATCTTTCTCAAGCTTCCATGGAGATCGGAGATCCTTCGAGCCCTGCTCGATTATGACCTGATCGGTTTTCAGACATTACGTGACAGGCGCAATTTCATTCAGTGCGCAAGAGCCCTCATAAAAAACGTCAGGACATCCGGCAAGGGACAGGTCTTGACCCTTAGCATTGGTAAACGCGAGCTTAGAGTAGGTTATTTCCCGATCAGTATTGACTATGAGGAGTTTAACATCGCCGCAAGATCGAAGGATGTGGCCGATGAGGCCTGGTACATACACGAGGATCTACCCCACATACAGATCATACTCGGTATAGACCGACTCGATTATACCAAGGGTATCCTCCAGAGGATCAAGGCGTTCAGAAATACACTCGAGCGCTATCCAGAATTGTGTAGAAAAATGACGCTGGTGCAGGTCGTCGTACCCAGCAGAAGAAACATCCCGATGTACAACGACCTGAAGATCGAGATAGACCGTCTCGTCAGTGAAGTGAACGGGACCTTCACCATGTCTGGATGGGTCCCAATACACTATATCTACAGGGCTCTTTCCAGACGCGAACTACTCGCCTATTACAGGACAGCCGAGATCGCCCTGATAACACCGCTCAAGGACGGAATGAACCTCGTCGCGAAGGAGTTCTGCGCGGCAAATATCGAGGAGGACGGTGTTCTTATCCTTAGTGAGTTCGCCGGCGCAGTCGCGCAGTTACAGAGGGGGGCCATCATCGTCAACCCGCACGATATCGAAGAGGTCTCCGCCGCAATCTACCAGGCCTACTCCATGAGCAAGGAGGAGAAGCGGGACCGCATGAGAAAGATGCGGCAGATAGTGAAGAGGCAAAACATCTTTTGGTGGGTCAACTCCTACCTTGATGCAGGTATCGCAGGAAACCTGGACAACTTCCCCCCCATGGAAGAACACATTTCCTTCCATCGCTGACCGATGCTCGGGCCCTCACCGAATAGAGCATGCATCCGATTCATAGACCCGGCGAAAGTAGACCAATTAGACTATCGAGACGTTCCGGATAGTCAGCCATAGATATTGTCTTTTCGGCCCAGAGCCGAGCATTTCTTCCTATCTCCAACGCTCGATTTCTATCGCCGAGCAGTTCGATGATCCGTTCCACCATCTCTTCTGCTGTCGAGGCTTCGATATAATCCCCGCCATCAACGAGGCCCATACCGGCTACTCCGATCGGTGTACTGACTACAGGAACACCCATGGCGGCAGCTTCCATCATCCTGATCCTGACTCCCCCGCCGAATCTCAAAGGGAGAACCATGATTCCGCTCCGCGCCAGGTACGATCTTATATCATTGACCCGGCCGAGGAATTCGACTCCCGGTCCGGCATGTAAACGAATCTCGTCATCGACACCCTGGCCGACTACCTCTAATCGAATCCGGCTGTCCATCTTCCTGCAGAGCGGGAATACCTCAGAGAGAAAATAGATAAGTGCGTCTCTGTTGAAATCCGCGTCATATGCGCCTACGAATAAGAGCAGATCCTTTTCCCGCTCACTCATCCCGGGCCTGTATAATTCGAGATCCATCGCCAGAGGCATCGTTTCGATGGTCGTACCGCTGCCGTAGATCCCCCTGAGTGCGTCCCTATCTCTGTCGGTGACCGTCAATATGATCGATGCAGACTCATAGGAGAGCCTCTCGACCCTTTCCCTCTTACCGGCCTCTGTCGAAGCGAGGATCTTGCCTATCCTCCCCTTTGCACGTTTCACACGTTCCGGATGCACAAGGAAATCGACATCCTGAGTAGCAATGGCTACAGGCAGACCGCGGAGCTTCGAGGGAAGCTCGTATAAATGCCAGTAGAAAGCGATAACGAGATCGACGCCCTGACGCCTTGCCGTCTCCTCTATGAGCCGGATGTATTCGGGTGGAGCCGCGTAAAGCGTCTGCTCCGGAATCCTTCTGAGCGCGGACAAGGCCTTGTTTCTCGATTTGTAATAGAGCCTGTGCAGGAGACTTCGTCTATTGGGCGCGAGAATCGATCTAACAGTGACCCTCTCGTTTTCTATACGTTTTAGAATCGTATCTTCGCGTTCTTCGAGTGTCATCGTCGCAAGAACCACCTCATGGTTCTTCGAAAGACCCTCGATTAGGTTCATCACCAATCTGTCCGTTCCCCTCTTCACAGGATACGGCGCATATGAGATTGCTATGAGTACTTTCACATCACATCATCCTCGTATGGACTCCCGGTAGACCTCGATCGTCCCTCTAATGGATCGCTCGAGTGTAAACCTGGCTTGGTACCTATCTAGAGCATTTTTCCCCATGAGCTTTCTTTTTTCAGGGTCGGCCTGAAGGATCCGTATCGCATTCGCCAACTCATCCACATCCCTTGGGGGAACCAGTATTCCTGTCTCTCCATCGATGACCTGCTCCGGTATACCGAATACAGAACTCGCGATCACTGGCAATTCCGCCTCCATCGCTTCCAGGATCACATATGGAGTGGCTTCCATGCTCGATGGAACAACGAGTATATCGATGTTTCGCATGATGGACGGCACATCATTACGGTATCCTGTAAAGTGCACTCGATCGGAGAGCCCCAACACCGAAGCCCTCTCCTGCAACTCTCTCTTCATCCCTCCATCCCCTACTATCACGGCATGCATCGAAGCGGGCAGGCTTTCGAGAGCCTCTAGGAGCGTTGCATGTCCCTTTCTCTCCTCGAGAGCGCCCACAATTGCTATGAGCTGTGATTCAGCTCCTATGCCCAGCTCCCGCCTGAGATCGAGGTCGGCAGTCCATTCAGAGCCGGGAATACCGTTCTGAACGACCCGGATCTTGCGGTCTGGAACATGGTGATTGCCGATCAGATGTTTACGATTATCCTCGCTCACCGTGATCACACGAGAGACGAAACGGGTTGAAAAACTCTTCAAGACCCTTCCCTTTGGAAATGATCGAACCATGGGGAGGTGCTCTGTAGAGATAATACTGCGTACACCCGCCAACCTGGCAATCGGAGCAACGAGACTGTACCGGGCATCGAAGGGGCCTGGTAAATTGAAATGGAATACGACCGGTTTTATACTCCTCAACATTCTTGTGAGCCGAGGTGCGAATCCGCTACCGGGCCGGGCGTTTTTATCCAGTTCGTAAATCTCGGCGCCATAGCTCCGTATCTGCTCTTTCAGAGGTTCGAGTCCCACGCCTCCACTTGCAATCAATACGGGCTTGTAGCCATGGTCCATTATTCCCGAGGCGAGAAACCCGATATAGCGTTCTGCGCCGCCAACATAGGGAGCATCCGAAAAGAATGCGACCGTTGTTTCGTTTCTATTCTCCTTATTCGACACGATTTAAAATCCCTCCAGCCTTTTCCAGAGAAGGCTCTTTTACGATACGCAGGCTCCCGGCAAGTTCACCGTGAAAGGAATCTTCATTCAGCAGATAATCGGATATACTCCTGTTCGGAAGATAGGAAAGACGATCAACGCTGACGCGCATTTCATAACTTCCCGCTCCGAGCCAACGCGAGAGCGGAATGGCGAAGTCCTGCCTGTAACTCTTCTCCGGACTCCATTGGTCGGGCGCGGAGAATCCGCTGCCGATCGAACCTGATCCGGTATAGCGATAGAATCTCTGCTCCCTCCTCTCGATCCTCCTTCTGTACTGTTTTCCGTACCAGTGCCTGTAAAACGGGCCCATCGGGAATTCCATGTCCATCCGGAGCGTCCAATCGATGGGCATGCCGAATGGCAGGTTGTGCTGGATACGCCAGCAGAAGTACCCCTTGAGCGTATCTCCCGGCGCGTATTCATTCCTGTCGAGAACAAGAGTATCCAGAATAACCCCTTCACACTGAGTAACCGTTCCCTCCGAAATACCCGGAAACCCGGAGCAGGGCACATGAGCTGGAATCAACCCTGGCCTCGAGACCGCAGCGGCGCTTCCGAGAATGCTCCTATCGATCTCAAACACCCTGAAACTGCCGACGGAATCGATTTCAGCGAGCATGCCTTCGCCGTTCTTGAATTTATCATATATTGCTCCAGCGGCATTCCGTGGAACCGTGTTAAAGAAATCGTTGGTTCGGCGTTCATCTTCACAGAGGATGATATAACCTACATTGTTTCGCTCTAGCCATCCTGCGCTCTCTACGATGGCCATGGCCGGACAGAAAAGATCCCGCACGGCCTCTAACCGTCCTATCGCCAGAGTGTCGGACGGAGAGCCGTGTTGGTCGAGTACGACTGTGACATAGTGATCGGAATAGGCCGAGAGAAGATAGCTGGTCCTGGGATCGGAGGCGATAACCGAGTGCGCCGGAAGTGAATCTTGGAGCTTTACAGCCAGGCTGTACAGATCGTCCCTCATTGTGAGTTCGCTCTCCTCGAGAAGGCTGCCCGCCGCATCGACAGTCCCGAAGAGCGAGAGTCGAACCGGAACAGCGATGAAGAGTCCTATCAGCAGGACGGCCAGTATCCTTGTTCCGATCGCGCTCGCAATACCAGCTGCGCGCGTTTTCTTGCGGCGGCGCTCTGCATCTCGGCGCGTTATGGAACCTTGAAGCATCCCGCTCTGCGAGCCCTTTTTGAACGATTCGAACCTTCCATATATCAGCGCTTTAAAGAGGCCGTATAGCAGAACCGAAATATAGCATACCAGAGGCGCGGCGTAGAGTATCCTGTAATGGAGATATCCGAAGGTCCCCTCGAGAAGCGCTCCGGAAAGCGGATTGAGAACGATCAACGCCGGAACAGCAAAGAGAATTCCGATCAATGTCCTTCGGGATCGTTCGGCGGCTGCTACAAAGAATATCGGGAGCATGAGGACCGCGAAGACGAACGCCGCGCTTGTGCCAAAAAGGAGCTCAGCCGGATCGATCATCGCCAGCCGCTTGGAGATGATGAGCATTCCCTGCCGATGTGTGTGGATCGGATTGAAATCTCCGCTCGTGTTGAGCATCCTCGCGGCCATGGGCAGTACCGTCCCGGCCGCGATAACGACCAGAAGCTTCCAGAATCGCAGGCGCCACCTCCTTCCTGACGGCGCGAATGCCGTATAGCATAAAAGGGCCAAAAGCATCGCGGCGGAGATGACTGCTGTCACTATGTGTACGGCTGTGCCGATAAGCGACGCAAGAAAAACAAGGACAAGGTATCGTGCCTTTCCCCCTTCCAGGTATCTGAGTAGAAAGGCAGATCCTCCCCATAGGAGAATCTGGGCTATATTCCGACTGTATCCGATCTCTTCAAACCATCCAAGGCCTTCGCCACGGTAGAAGAGGAGCAGCATTGGAACAGCCAGGACGGCATAGAACGATCTACCGGTCAGCACGACAACAAACCAAGTGAAAAAAACGAGAGCGAAAAAACCGAGAAACGAGGGCATGGCCATCCAGAGTGTCTCTGCCGATGTATCAGATTGCCAGGTCCATAGAGCCGAAATCGGATGCCAGATTCCTTTTCGTGGATCGAACCCTACCCCATCGCCCCCCTGATAGAAGGAGTCGTGCGGAAAGAGCGAACCGCTGTCGAGGCACCTTCTGATATAACTGATATGATCGGGAGAGTCGGTATCCCACCCTGTCGAGCCCGCTCCATAGAAGAAAACAAAACAGACGGTGAAAAGGAGTAGAATAAAAACAGCCCTACCGAATCGATTGCGGCTAATAGCTCCCTTTTCCGAATAGACCTCGTTACGAGAAGATTTCTCCTCCCTTCTCCTCTGCATCCTGTACAGAAGTATCAGCATGACAAACTGCAGTACGGCAACTACAAGCGCCGTTTCCCTGTACGAGAATCCGGGGATGAGGCCTATCCAGATCAGTATCGAGAGAAAGAGAAGGCTCGCAACGAAAATAGTACAGATACGTTCGAGCATCATCCGATGCGATATACGCAGCAATCCCGTCAGCAGCAGCCCGGGCAAGATGAACAGAGCATAAAATGCCAGAGCAATCCCTATTATATCAGGACCGGGCAGCACACGCAGAGCGGTAAGGATAGAAAGAGATAAAATGACGAAATTAACGAATAGCCAAGTGGTCCGGTCCCTCAATGCACCCTACCCCCTCTTTCGTGCATGCCTGAACGCCGCGAAGGGAATCAGTAGGTCCTGCTTACCAGAAACACGCCCAGGCAAATAACAAGAGTTCCCAAGAGTCTCTGGGGCGAGAAGGTCTCATTCAGTAGCAGCGGAGAGATCAGTACAGTGATGACGTAGGAAAGGCTCAATATCGGAAAAGCCCAACTCAATTCAGCCCTGGAGAGGATGACGATCCAGATAATCGCGCTCAAGAAGTAGAGCCCGAAACCCCCGATGATGATCCATGATGTGAACGCTTTGAGGATAGTGCCGAAGAAATCCTCCGTTATACTGATCTTGCCTATCCTGTTCACACCGGTCTTTATCACGAACTGTCCTGTCGTGTTTATCATCACAGTCAATATGATAAGCAACAGATTCTTGAGCATGCCCTCTTCTCCTTGAAGGTTTACCTGCTTTGCGGGTCTTAGGCGATCTCACAGACACAGTGCAACCGATCCACGAATTGAATCGCTCGATCAACGAGGTGTGAATCTCAATTTTATCAGATACACAAGATTCCTGAATCCGTCACGCCACTTATCGAGTTTCACCTCCCCGATACGTGGATGATAGTTGATATGACACTCTTCGAACTTTACCTCGGGCCGCCTGATCGCTGCGATCTTTATCTCCTCGCTGAACGGCATCCCGTCGCTCTTCGGATCGAGTAGTGGATAGATCGAGCTCTTGAATATCCACATGCCCGATTGCGAATCTTTGATACCCTTCATGAAAAGCAGGAGCGATGCGAAGGTGAGCAGGCCGTTCCCGACCTTGTTGGAAAAATTCATCGCTTTCTGATCCTTCAGGGGAAACCTGGACGCGGATACGAAATCGAGATCCTTGTCGAGCAGATAATCCACGCAATACTCTATTTCCTCCATCGGGTAGGTACCGTCGCCGTCCATTGTAACAGTGATATCGGATGTGACAGCCGTCAGCCCCGCTTTGTAGGCCGCGCCGTATCCCTTTCGCGACTCCTTTACGACGCGCGCTCCGAGGTTTCGAGCCACCTCCGCGGTCCGATCCGTGGAATTGTTGTCGACGACGATGATCTCGTCCACGGAACCGGGGAGTGCAGGAATGACACGGGCGATCCCTTCTTCCTCGTTATAACATGGTATGACTACTGTAATGGTTTTGTCTCTGTGCATATCATGTCCTCGCCTTAAAGTAGTTTCAATATCATTGACTTGAATGGAATCGGTAATCTCTCGATGATTCCCCGTTCATCTGGCCCTATAACTCTCATCAAGCGAAATCCCGCTACGAGTAAAACGATCCCGGCTACTATCTGCAGCACAAGCTGCTCGGGCCTGTTCCACCGTGACGCGGTGATCGCGAGCGCTGCTGTTGGCAGGGCGGCGATATAGCACCGCGCGATAAAGGCGCCCGGCACATAGATACCGCTCTCCATCCTTTTTACAACTGCGTAAAACAGACCGACACCCAGTGCCATCACCAACGCAACGGGCAAGAATGCTCCCCAGAGCCCGTACCGGGGAATCAGCACAATATCGAGTCCGACGTTTACAACCGCCAGAACCGTGAAGACAAGCATGTTAACCCAGCTTTTTTCCATAACATAGAGGGCCATGCTGAGCGGAGTATAGATAAAGGAATATGAAAAGACAACGAAAAACAGTTGTGCGAACAGGGCGGCTGGAAGCATTCCCTCGCCGTATATGATCGGCACTAGAGGCCTCGCAAAGGCAAAGCCCATCGCCGCTACCGGGATCACGAGAATGTAGAGAAGACGGTAGTATAGAGCGATCGAACCGGGAAGCCGGGAGGGATCTCTCGTATATGCCTCGCTGATCCCAGCCATGACGATAGGCCAGATCGTCAACGGCACGAACTCGAGCAGGATCTGGGGAACATGGTAGGCGAGTCCGAAGAAACCTGCCGCCTCTTCACCATGAAACATGCCGAGAAAGATCACCTCTGAATGCCTCCATACGATCAGGTTCAGGATGCCGGTTGCCACAAACGGCAGTGAAAACCTCATAACCGCGGCTAGATCGGGTCCTCTTTCACCTCTCTCTTCAGAATCACCGATCATCTTCCTCATCTGAGGCAACAGGAGTAGACTTATGGATATATTAACGATCGCACCCGAGAGCAGGATACCGACGATGCCCATTCCACATTTGAGAAACAAGATTAATAATACAATATAACCAATATTGGATATTACTGTTACAATGGCATACCTCTTTGTCTCGTACATGCTCTGAACGAAGCTTGTGACGAGCGACAGGAAGACCTCGAATATGACGAATCCTACGGCGAATGACAGGTAGTAGCCCAACCGCTCGAATCTGCCGTCCATAAGGGTCTCTAGGAGATGGCCTCCGAAATAGGCCAGGAGAAGGAGCATGAACCAGACCGAGACCTGCAGGAGGATAAGTCTCCTCATCGTCGCGATGAAGTCTTGAATCCCTCCCTTCACCCGTGCGCAGGGCAGATACTTCAGCAGCGCGTTTCCTGCGCCGAGCATGATGATAGTTGAGATGAAAGCGAGAATCGTCCTGATCACGCTGTAAACGCCCCAGTCCGACGGGCCTAGTGAGCGGACGATCAGTACGCTCGCCGCTACACCAGTGGAAAAGCGTGCGATCTTGGCTATCACACTCCAGTACATGGCGCCTGAGAGCTTTTCCAGCGTCATTGCTTATCACCCGCTTCGAAATCGGGCACCATTACACGGGCGACCTCCCTGAGGTCCATCTCCAATCCACCGGAATCGAAATTCGTTAGCATGGCCGCATACATGCATCCGGCACCGGGATCGTATCCGTGCATCGCGGCGATAGGCTCCGAGCTCATGAAACTAGGCACTATAATCGTACCGGGATCGGTCAAGAAGATCACATCGCCGAACCTGCCGTCATTGAAAAATACACCCATTCGCTCTAAACTGCTCCTATTCAGCAACATCCCTCCATCGACACCGGAGAGGAGTCCTTCGAGCTCTCTACCGGCTCTCTCCGACGTGACCCGGAACCGGGCCATCGTCGAGTCGTAGAAAGGTATGAATCCGGCGCATGTTCCGGGACCCAGGGAATTGACGATGGCGATCAGATCGATCCCCCTTGTGACATCGCACATCCCGTGGTCTCCCAGGACCATTATCCGAGCGTCGGGTGCAGCCCCTATGATCCGTTCGATCCTCTCTCTATACAATATCAGTTTACGTTCAACCTTCTCGCTGCTTATCCCGTGTATGTGCATCATCGAATCGAGATCCGCCGTGTATAGCATATAGAATCCCTCTTGGGATGACTTCAGTTCGCGCTCCAATTCCTCGAACGCCAGTTTCTCGTCCACACTATAGTCCCATACACGCCATCTCGCTCCGGTACGTATGAAGTGATCGAATATGTTTTTCTTCTCACCCGCTCCTCCCGGGCCGAACATCCTTTTCCTTGATGGCAGATCGAGATTTGGAAAAACCGGCCGAGGCACTTCGTAAAGGCTGTAGTAGGAACGAACGCCGTCGAGACGTTCCAGTTTCCACCGAATCGCTTTCCTGAGCCAGAGCTTTTTCGATGAGATGCATCCTGGCAGATATTTGAGCCAGGAGAATGGCGAACTACGCCTCGCGAACGAGTACATCATCCAGAGACCATGATCCTGCGGATCGCACCCCGTAAGTATCGTCGTAAGCGCAGCCTGGCTGAATCCAAGGGTCGAGCGAAGACGCACGCGCCGTTCCAGCCCCGCCGCGCTGAAACTCTCCGCAAGCTCGTATCCGAGAGCGTCGATAAGTATTACCACCGTGCATCTATTCTTCATTTCTGCTGTCCTTCGTCCCGTAAACGATCTCCTTCCAGGCGCCGGTGACATCCCTCACCGTTTTCTCCCAGCTTCCGCCCGAATGGGGATAGGCGGCCACCGGACGCTCTACCTGCCCGCCTGTTCCTGTTTTAACGTAACGCTCGAGAAGCCTCACTCCCCATCCATGCACGAGCCCTATGGGATTTGTCGAAAGCATGCCCGTTCTAAGTCCTAGAACGAGGCTGAGCTTTCTTCTCATCGGCCAGGAGGACGCGAGACCCCTCCAGGCGCGGAGATTATCCCTGCCGGGCCCGGCAGAGCGACGGCTTAAAATATCATCCACACATACTCCCGTCTCTTTTCCGAATTTAAGTCCCTGCTGGAATGTCTCGCAACGGCTCCACCACTCGAGAGCGCTGCGAGCGGCTTCATCCCATCGGTTGCTCATCGAATCAATCTCAGTCTCGGCCACCAAGGTTAAAGCTGACGGAGACAGCTTGAAGCGGGTCCAGGCTTCTATCGCTTCGATCATCCTGCCGGAGACCGGCAGCGCGAGTTTTCCAGCTTCGGACGCTTTTCGGATACGTTCGGAACGAGCTGT
>DAOUUU010000153.1 GCA_030667985.1 Candidatus Krumholzibacteriota bacterium | reverse complement strand
TGAGTCTTACGGATTCATGGAGCAGGTGTAAATCTTGTGATTCCTCCAGCTCGGGTCCCTATCCAGATGTTCCCGGAGGAATCCTGAGTCAGGGATTTGATCTCCTCATCGAAAAGGCCGTCCAGGCTCTCGATCCTCGACCATCCGTTACGGCTTCTGATAAATACGCCTTTATCCTCGGTGCCCAGCCAGATACGCCCTCTGGCCGATCCCATGATTGCAGTCGGACGGATTGTTCCGAATCCCTCGGGCAGCGCAATGACCTGCCAGTCCGAACCCCTGAATCGAAATATACCCTGTCCGTTGGCAAGCAGGATATTTCCGGGGCCGTCGAGACCGATGGCGATCTTGCCGCCGATGGAGCCGGAATCGACTCCTCTATCTCCGGAAGGAAGAAACCTGATGAAGGCCTCGGCCTTATCCAGCGAATCACTCGCAGCAGCTGTCCTTGGCGTGGACCGTTCAGAGGGCAGGGTCAGTTCCTCGAAGTTCCCGTCATGAAACCTGTTGACCTTGCCTATTGCAGTAACGACCCATAGATCGCCGTTCATATCCACGATCAGATCGTCTATCCGGTCATCGGCCAGGCCCGTTTCAGTCGAGTGATGTATCCAATTCTTGCCTGTTAAACCGAGGATACCGCTATCGTACGTCCCAAACCAGAGCGTGCCCTCCCCATCACGGACGACCCGCGTGAAGTATTCGGTCGGCAAACCTTGACGCCGGTCGAATATCTCCCAGTTCGCGTCATCGAAATGGATCACGCCGAATCTGGATGTGATCCAGTAGTCCCGGTCCGATTCGATTGCGATATCGGTAAGCGTGCCCTCGAATGACTCGTCGGGAGGATCGATCCTCTTCATGGACGTCCCGTATCCATATATAGCGTTGCCGTCCGAGAACCATACATCATCCCCAAGGCTCCTGAGAGGCGAAACAGTGCCGCCAGGATGTTGTTTCGGCAATTCGATCTCCCGGATCGTATCACGGCTCAGTATGAGCACAATGCCCTCGTCGGTTCCGAGATATGTATCACCCTCGGCGTCATGGTGAATCGACAGGAAATCGTATCTGCCGATGGGAACTCCCGGCAACCTGTAGGGCACCCATCCGGAGCCGTCAAACATGCTGAGCCCCGACCTGCCGGCCGCCCATACCTTTCCGAGCGGATCGAGGCTGAACGCGTTCACTTCCCTGTCGGGCAACCCCCTTCCCGGCCTAAAGACTCTTACCCTGCCGAGATTGTAAATGACAGCGCCCTGCCCCTCTATCGCGAGAAACAGGTTGCCCTCTTCGTCGAACAGCATATCCTTGACCGGCCCGACCGGCAGCCGGTGTCCATATCTCATAGATTTCCATTGGAGCGAATCCGACCTGCAGAGACCACTCGCCGTACCGAACCAGACAGTCCCCTCACCCTCCTCGACAAAACATTCTACCCTGTCGTCGAGAAGCGAGTCCGCGTGAGTATAGATCCGAAGCATGCCGTCTCTTACGAAACCGCATCCGTTTCCATGGGTCAAAATCCATATACTTTCCTCGCCGACGACGACAGCGGTCAACATCGAAAAGAATCGATTTGTCCGTCGTGTATAATGCTTCCAGCCCGTCCTGGATCTGATGCTGAGTCCATTCCTCCCGCCGGCCCAGATCGCCCCCTCATCGTCTATCGCGATCGTGCTTATCGATCCCGCAACAGGGCCTTCTACCAATGCGAGTGAATCCTCGGAAAGACTGTAGGCAAATAGCCCTCCCTCGGTTCCGATCCAGAGCGTGTCGCCGTGAACGAGTAGATCCTGGATTCGCCTTGCCGGGCAGAATGTTACCAGCTCACCAGGCGGGGTCTGCCGTTTCGATGGATCGAGCGCCGAGAAACCGACTCTCTTCCCCGATACGAGCCAGCCCCCCAACTCGATCTCCTCCCCGCTCGACGGTATCTGCTCCCGTGCCGAGACACCGACAAAGGCGACGAGCGTAAGCAATAGCATGAATATCCGTATTCTCATGTGACTCTCCACTGTTCGAAACGCTGAGACCTCCAGATGGCTCGCGCATCCATTATATTATCATTGAAGGATATTACTCAAGAAACCGGCGGAGGTTCAACCAGAATCTCCGGCGACGGAGTGTGGATCATCGTCGAGATGAACGCAGATAGGTCTCTATGGCAAAGCTCTTCGATGGCCTCGACGAGAGTCGGCTCGTCGAGAGTCGATCCCGTTTCGTAGAGAAGTCTGAGGACATCGATCAACCCCACGCGACCCGAAGTGATTTCTCTCAGTTCATTGTCTAGCGCCTCCGCCGCAAGAAATCCGCCGTCATAAAGCAAGTTTACCATGTCCTTGTCGGCAAGATCGCTGTTCCCCGAACTGCCTATCGTGACGGTCCCCAGGTAGGGATTGTCGAAGTAGCGCTTCCTGACAGATTCGTATCTGCGGCCGTACTGAGTCCGGGTAATGATCTTGGCGTCGAGAAGAACCTGATATGAAAAGTAGACAGTAACGCCTTCGATGAACCAGAGCATATCTTCGCCGTCGGACCTGATCGCCCCCCCGTTCCAGCTATGAAAGAACTCGTGGGCGACGATCGCCATCTTGCTGCCGAACAGATCGCTCCTGTCGATATGCGGATCGAGGAGCAGGATCATGCCCGCCGTAAAGTGAGCACCGTAGTATTCGAACTTATTGCCCCCCTTGATCGGATTTCTATCGCAGACGAAGAGGTATTGGTCGTGCGGCGCCGAACCGAAGAGCGCTATCTCCTCAGAAACTATACGCTTGATAACATTGAAGAATTCTCTGTCACTGAAGGACCATTCGCCGGCGATAGCGAGACGGACCGCGATACCGCCTATCTGCTCCTCGATAAGCCGGTAATCGCCCGAAACGGTCATCATCAGGGGCAGATCATCCAGTGACGGCAGGAGCGTCCTCGTGCCGTTGGTCGACCATGGAGTCTGGAGCTCGCCCTCGGGAAACAGATCGAAATCTATGATAATGCCCTCGGCGAGCGAGAGCTCGGGCAGAAGAAAGATATCCTTTCCGAGGAGTCTGCAGCGGTCGCGATCGAGAAATGTCAGCATCGATCTGATCTCGGGACTGTAGCGATCCTCCACAGTAAGAACCACGTCGTAAGAATAGGTGAAATCCGATCCTTTCGTCTCTACGACGTAGATATCATCGATCCACTTTACCGGCAGGGAATCGCCGTCGGGACCGATCGCGCCGAAACCTATCGGTTCGAGCATGCCGCCGTCACAGGAGCTAAGCGGCCGCAACCCGACCCTGTGACTCCCTGAACCGAATATGCGTCCTTTTACCTCGACCACATTGAGCGAATGATCCTTGAGGCGAACGCTGTAAAAGAGGAAAGGGTCGGCATCGTTTGCGTAGGCTTCGAACCGGGTACACCCGGAGACTGCCAGTAGCAGAACCGTTGCTATGAGAATCAGTTCCTTCAGTATCGTTCCCTGATCCGTCTTCATGGATAGTCTCTCCAATGATTTCCCGATCGCCATCCGGACCGGAATGAGCGTCCCGGACGATCTGTTTCGTAACTCGTTACAAGAAATAGTAAAAGAGCAATAGATATTCCAATATTCGCACTTTTTGTGTATAGTCCGGCAGGGAAGCCAATACCGGGTTGTATGACAATGACTTATAACACAAATAGGGGAAAGCTGGACGATGACGGGATCGAGCTGGCGGCCGGCATGATCGCCCGTTCCCGGCACATGATCGTTTCGACCGGCGCCGGGATATCGAGGGAGAGCGGTATTCCCACCTTCCGTGATCTGGACGGACTATGGGAAAAGTATCGGCCCGAGGAACTCGCAACGAGAGAGGGATTCATCGCAAATCCCGAACTCGTCTGGCGCTGGTACCGCGAGCGGCTCGCCACCGCCCGGTCCCACGAGCCCAATCCCGGGCATTACGCCCTTGCCGAGTTCGAGAGGCTCCTTCCCCGATTTTTGATCGTTACTCAGAATATCGATGATCTTCACCTGCGGGCGGGCAGCAGGGAGGTCGTCGAGCTCCACGGCAACATAAACCGCTACAGATGCTTCGAATACGGCCACCCTGCCGAACCGAGCGACAAATGGGGAGACAAACCGCCTCTCTGCCACTGCGGTTCTATCATACGGCCCGATGTAGTCTGGTTCGGGGAACCCCTTCCCGAAGTGGAGCTCGAATGCGCCTTCAAAGAGACTCAGAAATGCGATCTGATGCTTGTCGTCGGGACCTCGGGGCTCGTGCAACCTGCGGCGAGCCTCCCTGCCCTCGCAAAACAGGTTGGCGCCACGGTCATCGAGATCAACCCCTCCCCGTCGGAACTGACGCCGCTGGCCGATATCTTTCTCATGGGGCCGTCGGGGGAGATTCTTCCCCGGCTC
>DAOUUU010000109.1 GCA_030667985.1 Candidatus Krumholzibacteriota bacterium | reverse complement strand
TGGGCGGATGGATATTTTGCTGAATCAGTCGGTGTTTCGGATGAGAGCATGATCCGCAAGTATATCCGGGAGCAAAAGAGGTAAGGGCGGATTATACGAGGTCGGAAGCCACGGGCTTTAGCCCGTGGAGTTCGTTCACTCTTCCTTAGTCAATTCATGCTTTTTTGCTTCCGCATCCAGTATATTACGAATCTCCCCACGATCAAAATCTCCTCTCGTGCCGCAACGGTCTTCGGAAGAGCCCGCTCGAGAGCCTCAATGCCCTCCTCGGTCCGGCCCAGTGAAAGTAATCCCGCGCCAAGGTAGTAGAGGATTAAATACGAATCGGGATCGAGCTCGTGCGCTTTCTCGAACTCCTCGATGGCCTCATCGATCCTGAGCTGATCGTACAGGACGAGCCCGAGCATCCTGTGGGCCGTGAATGATCCGGGATCGAGGTGTTTTGCCAGGGTAAGATGATGGATCGCCTTGTCTTTATGCCCAAGTTTGGAATAGTGCATTCCAAGGAAGGTATGCATTTCGGCTTCATAGTCGTGTCTTTCGGCCGGGAAGGGACCGGCGATGCTCGATAGTATAGCGACGATCGCGACCGCCGCGCTGAATGCCGCAACTGATTTTCGTTTCTGCGCCCTGGCCATATCGACAACGCCCCAGAATCCGAACGCGGCCGGGATCACCAGGACCGGGATTATGGGCGTACGGTAACGGGCCGATACGAAGACGAGGATGATTGATAAAGGGTATAGAATCAAGAAGAGCGCCATGGGCCAGGGAATCCGATGTCTCCCGATAACGATACCGAGTAGTGCGAAGGGCAGAAGCACGCCGAATGGAAAACCGAACCTTCCCGCTTTCCAGACGAGAAGGGAGAAGAATCTCGAGTATTTCCTCGAGACATACATATCCTGGTTTCGCGGAAGCTCTCTCGAGCCGATGAACTGTGATGTTTTGTCTGCCAATCCTTTGAATAAGTGCCCGGGCTTCGTTAGGGCATAATCCTTCAAGAGGCTCATGTAATAGGCCCTGTCCTCCCGTCCGCTCTCGGATCCATGCACCATCGGGATGCGTGTGAGCTCTCTCCATTCAATGCCGGGCCTGCTCATTATCGTCTCATCGGGATCTGGATTGTTGCCGATGTAGAGGTTGATCGGCCCGGATAGCGGCAGGAAGGTGAATTCTCCCGACTTGTTATGGCAGAGCACGGTGACAGGGATCGTGATAAGCAGAAAACCCACAGCGATTGCTGATGCACGGCTCATTATCTCTTTGGGCGCCTTCGATGCCCGGGAAAGATTGAATATGGAAAACAAAACAGCTGCCACAAAAAATGGAAGGAAGTTGGCTCTTGTTATGGCACTCAATCCTCCACAGATTCCGATTGCGAGGTATATCCACACTTTCCCTTTCCTGCCTGCCTTCAGGAGGAGCAACATAATTACAACTGACAGGAAAGAGGCCCAGCCGGTGGCTAGTAGTTCGGCCTCGAAGAATATCAGAGGTCCGTAGAACGCGCAAATCACGCCCGCGAGTATGCCGGTCCGTTTATCGAAGATCTCACGGCCCAGTTGGAAAACCAGCACGCAGACCGTGGAGCCGAGCACTATCTGGAATATTTTTGCCCAGAGCAACGAGCCCTCCGTCAGCAAATAGACGGCGGAAAGGTAGATTGGATAGAAGAAACCCTGCCAGAAGAAGGGCCGATCCATGACTCCTTCGTAGACCAGATTCCGAGCAAGAATATCATACTGTTTGGAATCGATGAGTGGCACGTTGAATGTGGGCATCGAAGAGACCTGAAGAAGATAGATCAACCTCGCCGCCAGGGCCAGAACGAAGATAACGAGGATGATTCGGGATGTGGAGCGGTTCGATGTTGCTTCCCTCTTGGATCTTTTTCCCATGGTGGAGCTCTCCTTATTGTCCACACCCGAGGAACTTTTTCGCTGGCTGGTCGTATAATTTGATTATAGACTCAGATTTCAGGTGATTTGCAAGAGTTTCCATTCCGAAAAGAGGTAGCTGACAGTGAACAGGAGAATTCTCGCCGGTCCCGGTATCGTGTTGTACACGCTTTTAGTGTCGGTTCTGTTGGTGATCGTTCTGTGTATTTCTGTAACGGCGGGCGCGATTACTGGTGATGATATTCTGCCCGATACGACGAATGGGCGCGTTGCGGCCGGATGGATTCGGGCATTCAACAGCGGTGACGCAGAGGCGATGAGCCGGTTCTATATTGACCATGGTTCGGAAGCGCTGCTGGCCAGATTCGACTCGGAGCAGCGCAAGAGCATGTACCTGGGTGTATTCTCGCAGGTTGGGATTATCACACCGAAGCAACTCGCGGGGGATGCGGCCGGTCGTTTGGGTATTCTCGTCCAGAGCGATGGGGGCGTGTGGCTGGAGGTCGATATCGGGTTCGATGAGGAGACCGGCAAGATCAAAGGTCTCATGTTCCGTCCGTCCGGTCCTCCGGAAGATCTGCCGCCGGCAGGCTCAATGAGTGAAACGGAGACCTTCGGCAGCATCAAGGAGAAGCTCGAGGAGATGACTCTGAACGATGAATTCTCCGGTGCCGTTTTGGTCGCGAAGAACGATGATCCGGTCTTTGTAGAGGCGTTCGGATATGCGAGCAGGGAGTATTCAGTCTCCAACAGGGTAGATACGAAATTCAATCTCGGATCGATCAACAAGGTATTCACAAAGACCGCCGTGGCAATGCTTGTTTCGCAGGGTAAGTTGTCGCTCGATGACATGATCGGCAAATATATAACCGATTATCCAAACAGGGAGGCTGCGGAGAAGGTAACCGTCAGGCACCTCATCAATATGACATCGGGTATCGGTGATTTCTTCGGGCAGCGGTATTCCGAAACACCGAAATCACGGATACGCACACTCGAGGATTATCTACCGCTCTTCGCCGACAAGCCGCTTGAATTCGAGCCGGGAACGGACAATCAATACTCAAACGGGGGCTACGTGGTTCTAGGAATCATCATCGAGAGAGTGTCCGGCGAGAGCTATTTCGACTTCGTCCGCAGACATATTTTCGAACCCGCCGGAATGAAGGATACCGATTCATTCGAGGCCGACGAGATCGTCGAGAATCTCGCGTCCGGGTACACGCGTCATGGGCCTGATGGCGAGGAGAGCGAGATCAGGACAAATATCTACTCGCGTCCGGCTCGGGGGAGCTCGGCCGGCGGCGGGTATTCCACAGTCATGGATCTCCTGGCGTTCATAAAAGCAATCAGCTCGGACGAACTGCTTCCACCGGAATTCGGTGATTGGATCCTGGGTGGACCGGAGCCTGGTGGATCTGGTGAAAGCGTAGAGAATAAGGAGCCGCGAGCCATCGCCCTAGCTGGGGGAGCGCCAGGCATCAATTCATTTCTCGAGATTGGATTGCCCGGCGGCTATACGGTGATCGTCATGACGAATCTCGATCCGCCGGCCGCCATGACGGTGGGCGGTCTTATCCGGCGCTGGCTGGGCAGGATAGAGTAAGAGCGATCCAAAGGAATCTACCAGCTACAATAATGAAAGCCATGATGGTGCAATGGATTGCCTGATGATTCGCACAGGCGGTCATGAGAAAACAGGTTGACCTACTCTCAATATTAGTACCATTCTAAGAGCCCGGCCGCTTCATCTACCGCGGTCGGTTCTGTCGCTTCGGGCGCCGGCAGTGGATATCCCGGAGAGTTGTACAGAAGAATCCGATGGTATTCCTTTCTCCACAGCTCTGAGCATGATCGGATAATAAGGCACATGGATAAAATTGCTGTATACACCGCGGTGTTTGGCGGATACGAGGGGCTAATCCCTCAGCCGAGAATCGATGGAATTGAATACATCTGTTTCTCCGATAGACCGGTCCCGTCGAGGTGTTGGGAAGTTCGTGTGGTCGAACCGGAACATGCCAATGCGACCCTTGATGCGAGAAAGCACAAGATGCTCCCGCACAAATATTTGTCCGACTTCGAGACGAGTGTATGGATAGATGCCAATTATCTCATCGTCGGTGACGTGCGCCGGCTGGTGCGCGACAGATTGGCCGGCGCCGATATGGCGGTCTTCGACCATCAACAGGCACACTCGGATCCGCGGGACTGTGTCTATGATGAATGCGCGGCGATGGTCGAGATGGGGAATAAATCCGGCGTCTACAAGGATGACCCAGATACAATGAACCGGCAGATCGAGCGCTACAGGGAGGAAGGCTACCCGCGGCACAATGGGCTGATTTTCAGTGCGGTCCTGCTACGGAAGCATAAACAGCCGGACGTTATTCGCATGATGGAAAGATGGTGGAACGAGATATCCAGAGGCAGCAGGCGCGATCAGTTGAGCTTCAACTATGCCGCCTGGAGGGAGAATTTCCAGTATGAGATGATTGATGGTGATCTGCGCAACAACCCCTGGTTTTATATGCTCGGTCATCACCGAAAGAGTTATACGACGGCTCTCTTCCGCTACAGATTTAGAAAGTTGTTCGGAATCAGCAAGCATCGCTGAGGCGATGATTGCTGATCTTTTCTTTAAATAGATGAATGACTGGGAAACGAATCGAGCCCCAAAAAGCAAGGAGGAGTTTTTGCGTACTCACAGGATTGCTCCGACATTCTGTCTGGTCATGACTTTTTCCGTTATTCTGTTCTTATTGTCAACAGTGCAAGCACCGGCTGGCGAGACGGGTCTTCCGCCGGGGGACAGTCCGCTGGCGGATGTGTTCTCGAGAGTCGCCGATGCTGGAACGGCCAATGATCATGGTAACGTCGGCCATATTATCGTTTACGACTATGCAAAGAACCATGTAAAGCCCTCCGGCGTCACCTATGTCGACAGCTATATCATCTACAAGGTGCTCACCGCTGTCGGCGTGCGTGACCGGTCGGTGCTCAGGTGGAACTACGATCCCCAGAGCAGCTATGTCGAGGTTCGGGAAGTAAACATCATCCGCGACGGGAAGAAGGTCCCCGTAGATATTTCCGCCGTGCACGATCTGCCCGCACCCCAGTCTTGGATATACTGGAAAGACCGCATCAAGACCCTCCAACTGCCGAGACTTGAGATCAACGACGGCATCGAGATCAAGGTGTTCCGAAAGGGATTCACCTATGCGCTTCTGAGCGGGGGCTCGAACGGATCGGGCGCAGGTCACGCAGGCCAGGAGGATACATCCGTGCAGGTGCCCGACGACGAGCGGTACATACCGCCGATGCCGGGAGAGTACTTCGATATCGTCTATTTCACAGACTCGGCACCGATCATCGAGAAGAGATATGTGCTGAGCCTCCCATCGGATAAGCGACTCCATTCAGAGGTCTACAACGGCCCGCTCTACTCCGGCACGACGTACACCCCGGAGAGGACGGAGTACTCATGGTGGGGATTGAACCTGCCGCCGCGGAAACAGGAGCCCCGCCAGCCAGACCAGAGCGACTACGTAGCCAAGGTAGTGATGGCGACCGCCGAGTCCTGGGAGGCGAAGAGCCGTTGGTTCTTCGATGTGAACAGGAACCAGTTCGATGTGACGGACGGCATCAAGGCGAAGGTCGACGAGATCTTCCGCGACGCGGGCGTTGCGAATGCTTCTGAGGAGAGAAGGGCCGAGGTGCTTCTCCACTGGGTCGCACAGAACATACGCTACAGCGGCCAGACGATGGGGAAGGGCGAGGGCTTCACGCTCCATCCGGGGTGGATGATCTTCGATCAGCGTAGCGGCGTCTGCAAGGATATCGCGGGGATGCTTGTAACGATGATGCGGGCCGCTGACATGAACAGCTTCGGCGCGATGACGATGGCGGGAAGCCGTATCGAGGAGGTGCCGGCCGATCAGTTCAACCACTGTGTCTGCGCGCTGAAGAAGAGCGACGGCACCTTCGAGATGTACGACCCGACCTGGGTACCATACAACAACAACATCTGGTCGCTCCTCGAGGCTGAGCAGCACTACCTGGTCGGTACTCCCGAGGGTGAGATACTTTCGCGGATACCCTACAGTCCGCCGGAGGAATCGCCGCTGAGAATCAAGCACAACGCGAAACTCCTCGGTGACGGGACACTAGAGGGTACTTTCGAGCTCTCAGGCTCCGGCGCTATGGACAGCCGGCTGAGAGGCATAGTTATTTACAGCAGGCTTGCGGATATGACACAGACCTTCGCCCGGCTTCTCTCTCCCGTCAGCGATCGTGTGGAACGGATCAAGTATAAATTCCATCCGCCCGCTGATTTCAGCCGGGATATGTGGATAACATTCAGCTACAGGATCCCGCGCTTCGCCTTTCCTATAGACGATGGATTCGAGTTCACGAGTCCCATGATGCAGGTCGTGTTGAACAACGGCCGCCTCTTTAGAGCCGGCACGACCGCATGGGGCGAAAGCCGTGAGACTGATGTCTTTCTCTACTACACGCAGCTCATAGACGGGACCGAGACGATACGGCTCCCGGGCGGCTTCAAGGTCGTCGATCCCCCTTCGTCGGACGAGATCGACGAGACCTACGCCTACTTCAAGGGCACGAGCGGCATGAAGGGGCGGGATCTCATGATCACACAGCGCGCGGAGGTGAGGAGGCGTCAGATCCCGTCTGACGGATACGGAGGCCTCAAGCGCGCAATCGACGAGGCGAAGGAGTGGGGCGAGCGGTCCTTTAGAGTCGAGAAGGGAGGGAAGTGATGAGACGCTTCAAGAGCATTTCTATAGGTCTTGTACTCACAGCATTTCTGATGATCCTCTCGATTCAGCTACACGCGGCTTCAATGGGTGTTTCAGGAGGCCACGATCTCGACGAGCTCTGGGCACGCGCCCGGGCACAGTTTGACATCTCCGAGCAGGACGCGGTCCTGCTGCTCGAGAGCAGGCACATCTCGATTCTGGATAATGGCGATCTTCGGACGCGTGTCCACCGCGTTGTATGGATCTCGACCGATGCTGGTATAGATGCCCATGCCGATCTCAGGATTCCCTGGAGCTCGGTCACATCCACCTTGAATATTATCGCGCTGAGAACTTGGATGGACAATAAATGGTGGCCCGATGAGTCGAAAGTGAGCGAGACAGCGGTAGTCGAGACCTTGCCCTTCGCTCTGGCTCTTGCCGACGACTATACGGCGCTGCGCGAGACGATGCTCCTTCACGACGGCGTCGAGTTTCCCTGCATCATGGAGACGATCTACGAGATCGAGGAACGGGGCGCGGCGAGTGAAGGGAGCGATGGTCTCTGGGTGTTTTCTCAAACCGAACCCGCTGTTCTCGTCGAGTACACGCTCGGCGTCCCATCGGGAGTGACTCCGGCCTTCCGTTCCGGTAACGGTGCGCCTGAGCCCGAGACAAACGGAGGTTCGGATCAGAGAACGACATACATCTGGAGGATGGAGAATGTCGGCAGGCTGGGATCGCCCAGAATATCTAATCCGGCCGTCTACGCGCCGCATGTGACCTGGTCGACATGGAAGGACTGGGAGACGCTCGGCAAAAAGATCACATCGAGCTTCGACGAGGCGGCCGTTCTGAGCGATGCGCTGACTGACAGTCTTTCAGCACATATAAAGCATGAACCGAGTAATGCCGCCAGGGCGCGTGCCGTCGCCTCATTCGTCAACGAGTGTACCCGCAGCATTCACTACGATTCGGGATTCTGGCGATTCTCTCCACGCCCCGCGACAAGGACGTGGGAGACTGCCTACGGCCACGGTCTCGACCGTGCCGTACTCGCTGCGGTCCTTTTCCGGGAGGCGGGATTCAACGCTGAGCCCATTTTCCGTTCTGCGCCTCAGGCGGCAAACGGTCTCGATCTACCGGCGCTATCGCACTTCGGCGAGATCGCGGTTCTCGTTGAAGGGTTGAGATTGAATGCGGTCTTCGACCCGGTAGAAGGATCGCTCGGGCACGCGAACTCATGGGTATACGGCAAGGTCGTCTGGCGGCCCGATGTGGGAAAAGGACTGAGGTTTCCAGGGGAGGGCCACGACAATCCTGAATTCTGGAGCCGCAGCGTGCTTGTACTGACGCTCGAGCCGGGAGATGAGGGAGGATTTTGTGGAACAGGATTCTTGAGCGCGGACGGAATCTTCTGCCCATACGACGAGATGGCAGGGCTCGAAGGTGAAGCATTGTCGCATCTGAATGGA
>DAOUUU010000046.1 GCA_030667985.1 Candidatus Krumholzibacteriota bacterium | reverse complement strand
GAATCCCTTGATCGATCCTACACCAACACATCCTCCTCGAGCTCTCTGCCCGCTTCAACCTGCATACATATCCTGCCACGAGAGCATGATAGCGGGCATCGAGCTGTCGATCGCCTTCATTATCGCCTCGCTGCTGTAGAGTACCGCGGCGTTTCCGGCGCTGAAGTTAAAATCGCTAGTCCCGCGCACGATCATACTGCCCAGTATCCAGGGAGATCCGGTCAAGTGAACGTCGCCCTCTACATAGATCAGACCCTTGTATACGAAGTTTCCGGCTGCATGCAGGTCTCCCGTTATATAGAGCAGGCCCTCGCCGGTGAGGTTGCTGTTGATATTGGCATTCCCCACAATATAGGTGATGCCGTCGAGCGGCTGGACGATCTTCGTATTGTCTGCGCCGGCCAGTATCCTGTTCACATCGTTCTGGGGAAGCCCGAGAGTCTCGGTCAGCGAATAGAATGGATTACCGGGCGAATCGTCGACTGGCATCGGATACCCCTTGATATCCGCACTTCCCTGCGTCTTGACCTGGTCGCCGGTCGAGGTCACTCCGGGAAGATGGCCACTCGTGAGGTGATAGGTGTCGCACAGGATCATTCCGGCGCCGGCGCCACCACCGCCTCCTCCACCCGCAGCCGCGCCCGGCTTGCTTATCAGCGTGCCGACCGGCGTATCGATGTCGTGATCGTGCCCGCAGAAAGCGCAGCTACCGGTCAGCTTGATCGCCCTGTCCACGTATAGGGCCCCGAGCGTCCGGACCATGGCTCTCTGCTTCGAGACCTCGGCCCGTATAACCGTCGAGCCCTCCCCCGCGCTCCCTGTGACCGTCACGACCTCGACCGGAGTGCCCGATACGAAGTTCTCGGGAGGAACGGCGAGTGGATCGTACCGGACGATCTCGTTCTGGTCCCTCACACCGTCGCCGTTACGGTCGCGCCACTTGTGCTGGATCGTGAGTACCCCGTCCGTGCCGCCGGCAGAACTGTACTCGAGGAATGTCCCGTTTGGATCCTGGAGCGTTCCGGTCGTCACTATCGAACCGCCAGCCGCCGGAGCAGTGGCGGGGCTGGTTAGATAGATCATCGCCGTCCAGTTGGGATCCAACGGCTCGCCGTCACTTATCGCCGCATTTCCTGTCCACCCTCCGACCGTCACGGTCGTGGGGTCCGCTATCGTGAGCCTGTGTATCGCCTCGTTGAGACCCGCCTCGGCCACAAAGAGCGCACGTATCGACGATCGCTGGTTCCCGCTGATCTTTAGATCCATCGTGGAGACCGAAGCGACGGTCATACCGATTATCGATATCGCGAACAGGATGAGGAGAGTCACGATGAGGATATTTCCTCTCTCTCCCCTACGGCCCTCGGAAATTATGGTATTCATCTCGCGCACCATCCATTCTTTCCGACCCTTGCCGCCTATATTTTGTCTCTCTGCTGCCTAGAACCGCATAAAACATACCATAAATATGCCTTATTCTTATCGAAAGCGGAATTTCAAGACTGCAACCGGTTAGCTGTACAACGGTATATTTTCTCGGTAAATAAGAATTGACGGTGCGGCAGTGCCGGCTGAATGGGGAAATATCTTCGATAAAGCGCAAAGAGATGCCTGGCATATTACGCAGTAATTTTATCAGTTTATTGCAAAAAGAGAAAGGAGGCGGCGAAATATTCGAATCGCCGCCTCCATAATCATACGAGGATTTTTCTTATGCCTGGGCCCTACATCTCCCTCCAGGATAGTACGACCGTAGGCATCGAGTCGTCCATAGCCCTTTCGATCGCAGCCTGACTGTAGAGGATAGCCGCGTTACCCGAGCTGAAACTGAAATCGCTCGTTCCCCTTATTATCATGCTGCCCAGTATCCAGGGCTCACCGGTCATGAACACGTCACCCTCGACATAGATCAGACCCTTGTAGTCGAAATCTCCACTCGCCTTGAAATCGCCGGTGATGTAGAACAATCCCTCACCGACCAGGCCGGCCATTAAATTGGCGTCGCCTGTGATATAGGTGATTCCGTTCAGGGGATTAACAATCGAGGTGTTGTCAGCGCCGGCCAGCATCTCGTTGACCTCGTGGTCGGGCAACCCCAGCACCTCTGGAAGAGTATAGAACGGATTCGTCGCGGAGTTGTCGACCGGGGCTGGAAACCCCAGGATATCGGCGGCTCCCTTGACATTGACGGCATCTCCAGTCGCCGTCACGCCGGGAAGATGCCCGCCTGCGAGATGCCACGCGCCACACGCGTCCGTCTCGGTGTTGATCGGAGTGGCTATATCGTGGTTGTGCCCGCAGAAATCGACATGGCCCTGAATCTCGATCGCCTTGTCGACATAGAGGGCTGCGAGTGTACGGACAGTGATCGTCTTCTTTGTGACCTCCGCCTGCACTACACGCTCACCGTCTGCAGAACGGCCCGTGATCGTCACAACTTCGACCGGGTATCCCGAGACGAAGTTCTCGGGAGGAACGGCGAGCTGATCGTACCGTACGATCTCATTCTGATCCCTCACGCTGTCACCGTTGCGGTCGATCCACTTGTGCTGGACGGTGAGGACACCCTCCGTGCCGGTCGGCATGCTGTATCCGAGGTAGGGCTGTGTGGGATCCTGTATCGTGCCTGTCGTATTTATCGAGCCACCGCCCGCCGCGACAGCCGCCGGGTTATCGAGGTAGATCAGCGTCGTCCAGTTCGGATCGTAGGGCTCGCTGTCGCCGATCGACACGTTTCCCGTCCACCCTCCGACCGTCACGGTCGTGGGATTAGGGAGAGAGATCCTGTGGATCGCCTCGTTCAGTCCCGCCTCCGCCACGAATAGCGCCTCCGATGTCTTCCGCTGGTTCCCGGAGATCTTCAGGTCCATCGTCGACACCATCGCCACGGTAGAACCTATGATCGCTATCGCGAACAGTATGAGTAGCGTCACGATGAGTACGTTTCCGCTCTCCGAATTCACCTTGTTCTTCAGTTTCTTCGACATGTCGAACCAATCCTTCCGTATGCATATCACGGCCGTTATAGATCTCTTCCGAAGTAGGCGACGAGGCTTCCCTGTGTCGCCGACGTACGGGTCCCGAGGACTATATCGGGTCTTCCGTCCCTGTTGAAATCGGCGACATCCATCGTCACGACCTCGCCGGCCCCCACGCTGTTGATCTTTATACCCGTAGATGGCAATGTTCCGTACCCGGGCAGTATAAAGAGATCGCCCGTATAGAAATCGGATGCCTTCGTCCCGATCGCGAGATCGGGGAAGACATCGTTGTTCACATGCAACGTCACGATGGCCTGAACGTCCCCCTCTATCTCGACATAATCGTCGGGCAGGTTCTTGGTCACCTGGGGCGGGTAGGGATTGCTGCCAATCGTATCGGGGATACCGAATGTACCACTGTCATTCAACCAGAGGGTTACGCCTCCGATATCGGATATTCCGGAGAATCCCACGAGGAGATCGTTATCCCCCGCGTCATCCTCATGCATATCGACAGCCTCGAGGTCGTTCACGCCGCCGCCGGGCAGATATCTCGAATGCCAGGCGAAGATGCCGCTCGCATACCCCGAGTTCTCATAGAAGTCGATAAACCCTTCCTTGTCCGTGACATGTGTGCCGATGACTATGTCCACATCGCCGTCGCCGTCGAAATCGGCCGCCTCGACAGCCCATACCTCGGCAAGGAGGAACTCCCCGCCCGCGCCTGCATGCGTGACATACTGTGTAGAGGTGAGATCGCCGCCGGCGCTCCCCTCAAAGACCTCGAAAGCGCCCGATGTTCCGATCGGCGATTTCAGACCTGTGAGCAGATCGATTTTGCCGTCGAGGTTGAAATCGGCCAGTTTGAAATCCATCACCTCGTTAAGACCGCTGGTGATGTAGGCCCGGTCGGGCAACTCGCTCAGTACGCCGCCCGCTCCCGTGAACCATTCGAGTATGTTGGGCTGCAACCCGTCATCCTGACCCGTTACGATATCGGGCACATTGTCGCCGTTGAAGTCGTTATGATCCATCGCGTTGATATTGGTCCCGGCATCCCTTCTGTAATCGGGATCCGCGGCGAAGAGCTCGGATATCGGTGTCGCGAGACTCGTCCAGTTGTTGTGGAAAACGAGCATGTTCCCGATTCCCACCGTAAGGGCCGTTCCGAGCACGATATCGTAATCGCCGATCGCGTCCTCCTTGAGGTCGACCGCCGCGACAGAGAGCACACGCTCGGTGTTGGAGATATGGATCTCGACATAGTCCCATGTCCCCTTAACGACATCTCCGAAGTTCCGCACCACCGTAGTGTCGGCCACGATCGGGATATCGATGTAGGTATTGACCGTTGTCGACATATATCCCTTCGGATCCCTCTCGGTGATCGAATAGATATCGGGCGGGAGGTTGAAGCTGTAGTACCCGCTCGAGTTGGTCATCGTCGAATCTCCGCTCGACATGGTGAGCGTTGCGTTGGATATGCCAAATTCGCCGCTGTTCAATATGCCGTCCTCGTTTTCGTCGTCGAATACATAGCCCTCGATCGTCCCGAACACATCGCCGGCGAAGTCGCCGAAATTTATAACAACCGTGTCGTTCTCCGCCGCGATAAGAGCCGAGCCGGAGTTGGGCGTAGTCGATGAGTAGCCAAGCGGATCGGTCTCGACGACCGTATAGATACCCTCCTGGGCGATAAACGAATAGATGCCCTGCGGATTGGTCTTGGTCTGCGATCCGTCATCCAGGGAGATCAGAACGTTCGGTAATGGATCCTCCCCGAGAGATATTAGGCCGTCCTTGTCCTTATCCTCGAATACCGTTCCCATGATGACGCCGACAGCATGTGTCGAGCGGTCTCCGAAGTTTACGATCTCCGTCTCCCCCGCCGACAATGAGACCGATACGAGGTTCGCCGTCGTCGAAGCGTACGAGGGAGGATCGACCTCCTGCACCGAATAATCGCCTGCGGGAAGCGGGAAGAAATATCTGCCAAAGTTATCTGTCTTGACGCTGCGGCTCTGGCCTACCAGCCTCACCTCGACGCTGTAGATTCCGGTCTCGTTCGGGTCCATCACACCATCGCTGTCCCCGTCGTGATAGACCACTCCACGTATCATCGAGCTCGTCAGCGAGACGTTACGCACGGCGACCTCCGAGGTCATCGTGACATTGAGGAAACCCCCGTTCGTCTCGTACCTCTGATCATAGGTGTTCGACTCGCCGACCGCCGTGACCTTGACCCTCCGTATCCGGTTCAGGTCGCTGCCGGGCACCGCTGTCAGGGCCATGATCTCCGCCGAATCGAGCTCGCCGCTGCCATCCGTGTCCCCGAAGAGTTTGGTGGGCGTCGCCGGGTCGTCGTCGTGGTCCATGTAGTATTGGAAAAGCGGTTGCGGTATTATCCAGGTCGGCGCCAGATTGGGCCCGCGAATCAGTGCGAGATTGGAAGTTCTCAGCACATTCGAGGCGGTGCTGGCATTGAAACCGTATGTAAACATCTTCAGGACGAAGAGATTTATATTGTTGAGATCGGTCTCCTCCGGGTCGTCGCTGCGGTCATTGGCCGAGATCGTACCGTCCATGCTCGAATCGAGCGTAAAGAGAACCGTCTCCGCATCGGAGTCGTAATCCTCACCCGGCATGTAGAGCGTGGCTCCGGCAGGCGTAACCCTGTTTGGGGAGCTTCCCCGGTCCATAGCCGTGAGTGGAGCGTTGCCGTCTATCGTCCGTCCGTTGTCGATATCGGCGTTCATTACCAACTGGTAGGGCTCGGCGTACACGATCGCGCTCTGTCCCCTGAAATAGTCGGTATGGGAGCCCGCCTGGCGGATATAATCGGTGATGAAGTCGAGGGCGACACGCGTATTCTGCTGCGCCTCCGTATACTCCTTCGTCTGGGCCGAACCCTTCTGGAACATCACGAAGAGGCCGGCGAAAGAGACGAGGATAAAACCCAATACGAGGATCGACACCATCAACTCCATGAGGGTGAACCCAGTCTCCGAGTGTCTGTTTCTTGATGTATTCATGGGTATCTACCGCCTCGAGGTTATATACGTGGTCAGTGTCACCGAGTTATCGGGGTTGTCCGTATCATAACTCACCGTCACATCGATCTGCTTCATGTCGGAGACCGGTGCGTTGTCGGTCACATTCCACGTACGGGTAAAAATTCGATCCAACGGATTGTCAGGATCCACATGCCCGCCAGCCGAAAGGTCGGCGCTGGCGAATGGAATCGACATCAGCTCCTCGATCTTCTCCTGGGCCAGATTCGTCGATTTCGTGAGGTTCCTGGCCCGCGACGCAGCCTTGTTGCTGAGCGGCAGCGTGCGGATGGCCGCGGTAATCCCGATGCTGAAGATCAGCATCGCGATTATGATCTCGATCAATCCTATTCCTTTTTCAGACTTCATCATGGCTTGTGCTTCCTTTTCAATCGATAGTAACGTTGCCTGTGCCTCCGTAGATCCTGATATCCTTAGTATTGCTGAGAACGTTTAGCAGGGTGATCGTCCCGCTTTCTCTCGTATTGCCCTTGCTCCCGAATGTCAGTGTCGGATTAGAGAGGGTGAAGGCGGTGATCTTGATACTCTCGGGCAGCGTATAGAGGGCGCTCATATACTCGCCCGCGTCATGGCCGCCGTCCTCGTTCGTATCCTCGAAATAGAAGTAGGTACTTGCGTCCGTATCGAATGTGAATATCACATCGATATTCTTCATGACGGCTGACGATCGAGCTGTCCGAAGGGTCGTGGCGAACTGCTGGGCTTCGCCGTTCAGCCGCCATGTCGCGACGAACCGGCCGTAATTCGGGAGTGCCAGCACGGCTATGAGTCCGATTATGGAGATCACGATCATCAACTCGGTCAAGGTAAATCCAGCGTTTATTCTTTTCATGGCTCTCATTTGTTCCCCTGTATCGTTCGTGCCGCTCTTCGTCATCCGTAAAGGATGGCGATCGTTGATCATTCCCCGAGCTTGTTGCCTCCGCATCCTTCAGCCTTCACTGACTTTGCTCGTTCCGGTCGGAGCAATTGCAAAAAGTATGCCTCGGATATTTTTGCCTGATGGCTCGAATCTCCTTGTGCAAAAGGGACCTTTCAGAACGGAACGACCCGCGGCCTAAAATTTTTTATGGCAGTAAGTTGGAAATGATCGGACGGTCGTGCGAAAAGCAATGCGGGAATGTATGATATTTATCGGATAAAATCAGGTTTTCCGGCGAGAAATGATGGACAACGATGGGTAACGGCTGAGCCGCCCGGTTGAGTAACCAGGCGGACCGGATATGCACGGACGCCTCGCACAATTCATTCGGATTCGAGTCCCGGAAGCTCGAGGGAAATGCGCTCTTTCATGAGGAGTTCCTGCCAATTCCTCTCGGTCTCCCGCCCGATCCCTTCGATCTCTTCGTCGGTGAGGTGACGAAACCTGCCCTGTGCCTTAATATAGTCCTGCAAAGGTGTCGGCTCGAAATCCTTCCAGACACTCCATCTGCGGCCGTTGTCGGTAACTTCCATCAGAGGGAAGATCTTGGAGGTGACCGCCTGTCGCGCCATAGAGACGCTGAGCTCCGGGGCCAGTTTCCAACCGGTCGGACAGGGGGCGAAGACGTGGATGAACCGCGTTCCCTTGATCTCGCGGGCCTTCTTGAACTTCTCGATCAGATCGAGAGGATAGGCAACCGAGGCGGTCGCTATATAGGGGATCGAATGAGCAGCCATGATATCGATTATCTTCTTCTTCGGTCTCTTCTTGTAGTGCTTGATCGGAGTCGTCGTCGTCCAGGCTCCCGCCGGAGTCGCGGAACTGCGCTGTATGCCCGTGTTCATGTATGCTTCGTTGTCGTAACAGCAGTAGATCATATCCTCGTTCCGTTCGGCGGCGCCCGAGAGCGCCTGGATGCCTATATCGAACGTCCCGCCGTCCCCCGCCCAGGCCATGACGACCGTCTCCGTGTCGCCCCGCATCTCGAGCCCGGCCTTGAGTCCCGATGCGGTCGAGGCCGCCGCCTCGAAGGCGGTGTGAAAGATAGGCACCTTCAGGGACGAATGGGGAAAGGGACCGTCTATCACCGACCAGCAGCAGGCCGGGATGACGAGGGCCGTTTTCGGGCCCAGGGCCTTGAGGGCGAAACGCATCGCCTGTGTGGCGCCGCATCCCTGGCAGGCCAGGTGCCCCGATGTCATGAGCTCTTCAGTTGGGATCTTAGCCGGTCTCATTCCTTCACTCCTATCCAGTTGATCTCCCGCTCGGGTTTCTTGTCAGAAATCGCCTTGTCCGCTATCTCGCGTATGACCGTCGGCGTCACATCACGGCCGCCGAGGCCTGCGATGTAACCGGCTATTGGTATATCGGTGCGGCCGTAGAGGGCGCTCTTGACCTCCTGGAAGAATATGCCGTGGTGGCCGAATGATATGTTCCTGTCTATCACCGCGACCTTCTTCGCCTTCGAGAGCACATCGAAGACCTCTTCGAAGGGGAAGGGTCTAAATACCCTTATCTTCAGAGCTCCTATCTTGATGCCCTCGTCCCTCATCTCGTCGATGACTGCGCGCGTCGTCGAAGCCACCGTCCCGCTCGTGACGAGGATCGTCTCCGCGTCCTCGCACCTGTAGGGCTTCACGAGTCCGTAGCTACGGCCGAAATGCTTTCCGAACTCCTCGTCCACCTCGCGTATGACCTCTCTCGAATCCTCCATCGCCTTCTGAATCATGTACCGGAGCTCCATGTAGCTATCGGGCGAAGCGAGGTTGCCGAAGGAGTGCGACTCGGTAACATCAACCTGCTTGTCCGCGACGTATGGAGGCAGAAACGCCCTGACCTGCTCCGCCTCGAGGATGTCGACGATCTCGAAGGTGTGAGAGAGAAAAAAGGCGTCGAGGACGATCATCACGGGAAGCTTTATCTTCTCGGCGATCTTGAAGGACTGGATGATCGTGTCCTGTGTCTCCTGGTTGCTCTCGCAGTAGATCTGTAGCCACCCGACGTCTCTCTGAGAGAGCGAATCGTTCTGGTCGGTCCAGATGCTCCAGGGCGGGCCGACCGCCCTGTTGATGTTGGCAAGTACGATCGGCAGTCTCGCTCCGACCGCCCAGTGAAGGATCTCGTGCATGAGCAGAAGCCCTTGCGCCGAGGTGGCGGTAAAGGTCCTCGCCCCCGCTGCTGAAGCGCCGACACAGGCCGTCATGGCGCTGTGCTCCGATTCGACCATTATGAACTTGGCGTCTATCTCGCCGTTTGCGCACATCTCCGAGAGGAGTTCCACCACCTGCGTCTGGGGAGTGATAGGATATGCCGAGATGACCTTGACTTCCGATGCCCGCACGCCGTAGCTGACGGCGTGGTTCCCCATGATGACCTTTTTCATTTTCCCTCCTCCCGGGTCGAGATGCAGCCGCGTGGACATTCGATGACACAGACGAGGCAGCCCTTGCAGAAATCATAATCGACCTCGTATTCGTCCTCTTTTCGAATGATCGCGACATCGGGGCAGAATACCCAGCAGTTGTCGCAGAAATTACAAACACCGCACGAGAAGCAGCGCTCCGTCTCCCGGGCCAGCATTTCCGGGCTGAACCCGAGGTGTATCTCGCCGAATCCGTTGACCGCCTCCTTGTGATCGATGCGCGGCAGCAGAGACCTGTTCGAATGATCGAAGTATGCCGTATTGATATCCTCGAAACCTATGACCTTCGGTTCCTCCACGGCTTTATCCTCGGCACCTGTGAAGGAACGTTCGATCGCTTCGGCAGCCTTCCTGCCGGCTGCGACCGCCTCGACGACACTCGCGGCTCCGGTCACCACATCCCCTCCCGCGTAGATCCCCTTTCGGCTCGTCTGATACGACTCGCCGTCAGCCCCGATCAGGTTCCATTCCGATCCGACGCGGCCCTCTATCGGCCCAAGATCGGCAGTCTCACCGATTGCGGTGAACATCCGGTCCAACTCGAGTTCGAATGTCTTGCCCTCGACCGGCACCGGGCGTCTCCTGCCCGATTCGTCCGGCTCGCCCAGCTCCATTTCCTGGAAGACGACCTTCTCGAGCTTTCCATTTTTCGTGATTATATCTTTCGGTGCGGCGAGGAAACGGAAATTCACGCCTTCATGCTCCGCCTCTTCTATCTCGTCGCTGATCGCGGGCATCTCGTGGCGTGTTCTCCGGTATATGACCGTTACATCGCTTCCAGACCGCAAGGCGCAGCGGGCGACATCCATCGCCGTGTTTCCACCGCCGATAACAGCCACGCGTTTGCCCGGATCGACCTTCTCGCCGCTGTTCACCCTCCTCAGGAACTCGAGTCCCGCCTCCACTCCATCCGTCTCTTCCCCGTCGATACCGAGCGCTCTGCTCTCTGCTAGACCGAGCCCGAGGAACAGAGCGTCGAACTCCTTCTCGAGGCTTTCGAGATCGACGCCCTTGCCGAGCGCCGTCCCTGACTTGACCGTTATCGGACCAGACTCGACGATCTGTGTTATCACGTCGTCGAGAAGCGTATTGGGCAGCCTATATTCGGGGATCCCCCACCTGAGCACTCCGCCCAGCGCCTTGTCCGCCTCGAAGAGAGTGACCGCGTATCCCCGCCTCGCGAGATAGAAGGCGCAGCTGAGCCCGGCCGGACCTCCACCGACGACCGCCACCTTTTCCTTCTTCGACGCCTTGGTCTTTTTCATCCAACCGGGGTTTTCGAGTCCCAGGTCTCCGATCGACCGCTCGATGCCCGGGATGTTGATCGATTGGTCGAAATCCTTTCGTGTGCACTTCTCCATACAGGGATGAAAACAGACACGGCCGGTGACCGCCGGCATCGGATTCGTCTCGATGATCGTGCGCCAGGCCTCCTCGGCCCTGTCTTCTATAAGAAGGAAGATATACTTCTGGATATCCTCGCCCGCAGGGCATCCGACTCTGCACGGGGACAGCTTGAAATCGTAGTAGGGCCGGATATTCCGCCAGGAACCGGTGAGGTTCCAGGTCATATCGGCCACCGACATCGCCCGTATCGGCATCTCCTTGTAATTCTTGAATACTATCTTCTCACCCATGTACCCTCCAGCGTTCTACTCTGGTCTCCAATATAATCATTGTTCCGCAGGGTCGTGCGGTCACTTTTTCTCTATGATCTCGACACTCTTGAAGGCCTCTTCGGTCGCCTTTACGTTATCCTTCTTCTTCATGGGAACGAACTCTTCGACCGCCTTGACGACAGCTTCGAGGCTGACGAGCCCCGTAGCTCCGGCAAAGGCGCCGATGATCGCCGTGTTGACGATCGGCGTCGCGCGCGAGCCGAGGCCGTACTTGATGGCGATAGCGTTGGCATCGACCATCGCCACCCTGTAATCTTTGAGGAGCTCGCTATCCTCCATCGGCCTGTTCGTGTTTATGATGATCCAACCATTCTTCTTCAAACCCACCGTGATGTTTACCGTATCGATGAGAATGGGGTCGAGTACTATAAGATGGTCGGGTTCGTATATCTGGCATCTCTCCCGGATCTCTCCGTCGGCAATACGGGTGAATGCTACGACGGGAGCTCCGCGGCGTTCGACACCGAACGCCGGAAAGGCCTGTACAAACTTGCCTTCGCGGAAGAATGCCTCGGCCAGGATCTCGGACGCTATGACGGATCCTTGGCCACCTCGGCCATGGGTTCGTATCTCGATCATACTCTACCCCTTGATCACAAGTTGAATTATGGCGTTCTAATGGAGCTCGAGACCTTTGTTAAAGGCCGTATATAGACGGGTTTTCGCTCCGAAAGAGCCTACCCCTTCGAAACCGCAGGGTCAAGCCCTTTTTGTTATCTCTTATAATTTAATCTTTAAAATAAAAAGCGCAAGGAGATGATATAAAAAAATACGCCCAGGAGGACTCGAACCCCCAACCTTCTGGTCCGTAGCCAGACGCTCTATCCAATTGAGCTATGGGCGCATAAAGTCATTCGATTCCATGTGCCGGCTCCTCGGCGACGGCAGGAGGCGCTGCCGCACCCCCTGAGAAGGGCATCATCTTCTCCTCCAATTCCAGCTCTATGCCCCCGACGACCGATGCGGTGGTATTGTATATTACGACCCAGATGATCGCGGCGATCGTGCCGAAAACGGCGTAGAAGATGGCGAGGATCGGGATCATCAAAAATCCGAGATTGCCGATCAGTGGAAATCCCTCATCGAGGGGAGATTCCCCCAGGGCGGAGAACAGGAGTCCTAAGCTCGATATCATGAACCCGTACATGATACCCACGATGATCCCTACGATGAGAAAGATGATAAAGACGACCCGCATGACGGGCCAGACCGGAATCCTCCTCATCTCAAAAGTCTTTCTCATGACAACTCCTCCGTTGACCCTGGAACCTACGCATTCTATAGCCCGAACCGGGCCGTCGGTCAACGATTATTTCCCATACCCGCCCGGCGGGCGTAGAAATGGCGGAGAGGGAGGGATTCGAACCCTCGGTGGAGTTTTATCCCCACAACCGCTTAGCAGGCGGATGCCTTCAGCCGCTCGGCCACCTCTCCGTCCGTTCATCGTTTCTCTGGCGGAGGGCGAGGGAGTCGAACCCCCAAGGGTTTGCACCCGGCGGATTTCAAATCCGCTGCCTTACCAGTTAGGACTAGCCCTCCTGTAAAAAAACAATCCCCCTTTTTTATAGAGGGTTGGATGATTGAAGTATAAAATCAACCAGTTGCGCTGTCAATCAAAACAGGTTAGGATCCGCCCTCTCGGCCGATTCCCACTCCCGCAGCTTCCTGCGGCCCCTGTACATTTTGATCAGGAAAACGACGAGAAAGAGCAAGGTCATCACTCCCCAGTAAGGCACCGAGCGGAGCAGCACCGCCGTCGTGCCGTACCGGTTCAAAAGCTGAGTGTGCAATCTCGTCGAGAATTCACCGTGCGACTCCCCGAAGGTGAGAGTAAAAGCCCTGTCGAAATCTTCCAGGTCGCGCACATAGGCGGTCAGTGTAATGAGATCCTCCGGCCTCTCCCTCAGCAGTTCCTCGACCGCACAGTAGCTGATGCCGTAGGCGAGATGGGCCTCGGATGCTCCCCTGGGGAGCGGACCGTCGAAGTCCTCGATATAGGGAAGCCGCTTCGCCCAGATGGCGCTCACCAGACCCCACTGGTGGCCGAATGTCCATTCGCCGGCCTGCCGCATAGCCAGTCCCTCGGCGAACCAGCGCGGCACACACGCACCGGCGACCCTGTCGGCGAGGAGGATGTGGCTGAGCTCGTGTTTGATCACGATCCTGATCGGACGCGGCGACTTGAGAACAACATCCGCATTCAGGCCTATCTCCCGCCTGCCGCTGTTGCAGTAGGCGGCTCCCCACTCCGGGATGAACCCGCCGTGCAGGGACCGGTAGACATCCTCGTCGCCCGTTATATATACGTTAACGGTGTCGACGCGCTCGAGCCCGATCTCCCGGGCCAGCTCCTTCCAGGATCCGGTGAGCAGTTCATCGACCCTACGCGCCATCCTCTCGAACCGCGGCTCATAGTGGATAATAAACGGCCCGTCATCAGATAGGAGAGTACCGTAGCCCTCGGACCCCACAGTGCTAGACGGCGCCGCATATGCTCCATGGATCGATACCAAGCAGAGGAGAACTATTATGATCAGCCGTTTCATCCCAACGCTTCCTCGATGATCCCCCCGCCTATGACCCTTCCGCCAAGGTAGAGGACGAGTGATTGTCCCGGGGTCGCAGCCCGCTGCGGCGAATCGAATGATACTTGAATCGAACCTTTGCCGACCTCGATCGATTCGATAGGCGCGGGTCCATGGCCGTACCGGATCTTGCCCTCGAGGCCTCCTCCCGGCTTCCTGCTTCTCAGCTTTACACGCCTGCAGAGTATCCTTGATGAATAGAGACACGCATCCGGGGCAAGCTCTATGACGTTCCGCCCTGCGTCTATCGAACGGATATAGAGAGGGCCTCCGCCGGCGATACCGAGTCCCTTCCGCTGCCCGACCGTGTAGTAGGAGATCCCCTTGTGCCTTCCGAGGGCCTCGCCTCCAGCGCCTATCACCTCTCCCGGCCTATCCACGCCCCGCTCCTCCAGAAATCGGTGCAGGCCCCGGCCCGCCAGAAAACAGGTGTCCTGGCTCGAACGCGCACCGGTGCCGGCGAGACCGAGGTTCAGCGCGAGATCCCTCACCTCGGCCTTGCGTCGATCCCCCAGTGGAAAATGGGCCCTGCGGAGTAGCCGGACAGGTACGCGGTATAGAAAATAGCTCTGGTCTTTCCCTCGATCGGCCGCTCTCGCGAGATGGATCTTTCCGCTGTTATCTATTGATAGACGTGCGTAATGACCGGTAGCAATCCTGTCGCAGCCGTACCGGTCGGCTGCGGCCTCCAGAAGCGGGAACTTTATCTTTTCATTGCAGATGATGCAGGGATTAGGCGTTCGCCCCGACCTGTACTCCTCGATGAAAGGTTCGACGACCTCTTCCCGGAATTCGGCCGTGGCATCGACCACATGATGTTCTATCCCTAGCCTCCCGCATACCTCCTGTGCCCTGCGGACCGAGTCTTCTCCATGCCGGACGCTCGAAGCGGGAGAGTGAAAGAACTCGAATGTCACACCGATGACCCGATACCCCTGCTCCCCCAGCAGGTGCGCAGCAACGGTGCTGTCGACACCGCCGCTCATTCCGACTACGATATTGAAACCGGGCATTGGTATTCAGGGTTATCCATTAAGGGGTGAGAGTTTCCTGAGCCGTTCGACGACAACGGCGAAGGCCTCTATAAAGGCATCTACCTCCAGGGAGGTATTCTCAATTCCGAGGCTGATACGCACTCCCCCCTGCGCATCAGCGGGATCGAGACCGATCGCGGTCAGCACGTGGCTCGCCTCCGACTTTCCGCTCGAGCAGGCGCTCCCGCTCGATACGGCGAATCCGAGCATACTGAGATTGAGTGTGACCGCCTCTCCCTCGATACGCGGTATAACTATGCTGCAAGTATTCGGAACACGGGGCGCTCCGGTTCCTATGAAGATCACATCCTCGATTCTTTCCAATATTCCTCTTTCTAGCCTTTCCCGCAGCTCGCCTATGTATTTGATCTCTTTCGGCAAGCTTTCTTTCGCGATCCTGCACGCTTTGCCAAATCCGATGATTCCCGGGATATTCTCCGTTCCGGGCCTTAAACCCCTCTCGTGGCTGCCGCCTGTATAGACCGGCTCGAGGTCGGTGCCCCTGCGGACATAGAGCGCTCCGAGTCCCTTCGGTCCGTAGAACTTGTGGGCCGAGATCGAGAGCAGGTCCACGCCGAGATCATCTACGTTCACACCTATCTTCCCCACCCCCTGGACCGCGTCGGTATGGAGGATTATTTCCTTCTTCCTGGTCAATTCGCTGATCCGCCCGATCGGCTGTATCACGCCAGTCTCGTTGTTCGCCAGCATCACGCTCACGAGAACGGTCTCGGGACGAATCGATTCCTCCAGTATATCGACCCGCACCAGACCCTCGCCGTCACTCGGCACATATGTCACATCGCAACCCTCGTCCTCGAGTGCCTCACAGGTCTTGAGTACAGCGGGATGCTCGATGACCGATGTGATTATATGGCACCTGCCAGGTGCCTTTCTTCGCGCCATCACGACGCCCCGTATCGCGAGGTTGTCCGACTCTGTACCGCCCGACGTCAAAATGATCTCTTCGGGTTCCGCTCCCAGGATCCGCGCGATATCAGCCCTCGCATCATCGACGGCATCCCTGTTCTCCTGCCCGAAGAAATGAAGACTGCTCGCGTTTCCGAAGCGGTCCCTTAAAAAGGGCTGCATCGCGTCGATGACCTCTTGGCGCATGTATGTGGTGGCGTTGTGGTCAAAGTAAATGCGTCTTGTATTTTCACCCATTATCTAGAAACCTCCCGGGACGTCAGGAAGGAGTGCGATCCGTCAATTTGACGCTTCTCTTCGAGTATAGATCCAAAAGGGTGTACCTGGATAGAATCTCCGAGAAATCATGTTCCAAGTTCTCGAGCAACGGCACCGCCGAACAGTCGTCATACTTGGCGCACACCTCCTCGTTCGGGTTGTCATCACAGCAGAGACATTTGGCGACGAGCACGGGGCCTTCGAGCGCTTGTACCACATCGCTTATCAGAATCTCAGACGGATGCTTATGCAGTTTGAACCCTCCTCCCGGCCCACGAACGCCCTCGATGATGTCACTCTTTCGCAGCTGGGCCATGAGTTGTTCCAGGAAACTCGGGGAGATACCCTCCTTTTGCGAGATCTCCTTCGCCGAAACCGGGCCGTCGCCGTAGCTCTCGGCGAGTACGGCGAGCGCGCGAAGCCCGTACCTGAACATAGATGTAAATTTCATGCCTCTCCTTCAATAACAGAGTCATTCACTCATCTATTTAAAATATATGCTATGCCCTCGCGCCGGGCAAGCATCATATCACTTCAACTCACAAAGGGATAGAGACTCTATCTCATGCCCCTTCTTGATCTTGTGCACGAATTCCATTCCCTCCACAACACGGCCGAACAGTGTATACTCACCATTGAGCCTCGGGCGGCGTTCTTTCATTATGTAGAATTGAGTCGTGGCAGTATCGTAATCGTTAGGCAGTCGGGCCATACCCACGCACCCCTCCTCGTGCCAGAGTTTCTGAGAAAACATCTCCCCCTCCACAGGCTTCAGCTCGTGCTCTTTCCTGCCCGTCTGGACGAGGTAGGATTCGACTCGGTGAAACTCGAGCCCGTCGTAGAAACCCTGTTCGGCCAGTTCGGTGATTCGTGCGACCGCCAGTGGAGCCTTTTCCGGATAGAGCTCTATGATCACGGCACCACCTTTCTCGAGCTTCATACAGAGTCCCTGCCTCGGGGCCTCCTCATGGGTGGGAGTCAATGCCGTATCCTCTCGGGCGGCATACATGCTCTCCGAACGCTCAGTAGCTTCGATACCGGGCGGAACAACCAGCCCGGCACAGATAGTGAGAATGAATGCCACTGCCGGCACCCATCCAGCCGGAATCGGAACTCTATGCACGCCAGGACCTCCAAATCAAGCAAAAGGCCTCCCCATGCCAGGAAGGCCTCGAATGATCAAAGCACCGATACTATAATATTAAAAAATTCTATTCCAGTGCTCCTTGCTCTCGAAGCGCTGCCTCCCGCTTCTTCAACTTCTCCTGCCGGTCGATCTGTTTTCTGGCAGGTTCGGTCCACTGCGGATCGTTGTAGT
>DAOUUU010000060.1 GCA_030667985.1 Candidatus Krumholzibacteriota bacterium | reverse complement strand
TGGGCGGATGGATATTTTGCTGAATCAGTCGGTGTTTCGGATGAGAGCATGATCCGCAAGTATATCCGGGAGCAAAAGAGGTAAGGGCGGATTATACGAGGTCGGAAGCCACGGGCTTTAGCCCGTGGAGTTCGTTCACTCCGAAGCGGATGTTGACTCTCTCGATCAATTATATCACAATTGATCGGTGTTTTCTATACGCCTAGTGCCTTTCCGATACGAGTAATGCTATGTCCATGTCCCAGTGCTGTTTGGCTGCATGTTTTGCGATGCTCACCGTCTTCTTGTTCGCCTTCGCCGGTTGCGATGATGGACGGTCGGTTTCTGCCGTGACAGTATGCTGTAACGACAGCGCAGATCCCATCTTTCTGAGATCGAAGACGGATGATGACGACGGCGACGGGATTATTCTCGACGAGGACTTTCCCGCGATAGACGACGAGAACGACGATATCATGGATCATACCTGGATCAGGGACTCATACGGCGTATACCACCTTTTCTTCATGACCGAGGATCACGGCGACGGCAGCTTCATCGAGCACTACAGGTGGGCGGATCCGGAGAGCCTCGGCTATGTCGGCACGGCTCTTCATCCCAATCCCGACGGCTGGGACTCGCATGGCCTATGGGCCCCGCATGTGATACAGCATAGAGATACCTACTTTATGTTCTACACTGGAGTCGACGGCACTGGCGGTAATCCCATGACGAAGCAGCGTATCGGTCTTGCGACATCGAAGGATCTAGTGAACTGGACTCGCTATCCGGAGAACAACTGCCCGGGGACATCTGGCGACGGCTGCATATACGAGTGCGACGAGTGCTGGACAACCTGGGGCGGTCCGCCCGGCTCGTACAATCAGCAGTGCCGGGATCCCTTCGTCATCTGGGATCCAGTTGATCAGCGCTGGGTCATGTTCGCTACGGCGAAGAGCCTCAACCAGTACGGCGAGGTGACCGTCGCATACTCTGACGATCTCGTATACTGGACGGGCGCCGGTTATATCGATGCGACCCGCAGGCTCGAGGAAGGCGAAGGGAGCCAGACGACTGGCGGGCAGGCGGAGAATCCGTTTGTTATGACGCACGAAGACACGCACTACCTCCTCTTCACCGACTGGCAGGATCCCGAGGACAGCGTCACAACTCTCTGTCCCCGGACGATCGTGCAGTACGCCACATCGGAAGAGTTGACCGCCGATTCGACGGGAAGCTTCAACTGGATCTACCGGGGCTATATCCCCGATCCGGGAGTCAACGCGATCGAGGTCCTCGCCATCGGCCCGTATTCTGTCATGTCGCAGAGCATCTCGAACGAGAGGTCCGGGTACTGGAACCTGCGCCGCCAGCTGCGCCTGAAATGCGTTATCTGGGGCGAGGGCTTCGTGTTCGATACATCGAATCTCAGCTTCGACTGCGGCGATGCGCCACACGCGTTAAGTCCAACGGCCGTATCTACAACCCGGCGGTGACCCCTGAATATTTCGAAAAAATTGCGCAAGAGATAGGCGAATAGTACGTTGTAACATATATATGGCCTAGCGGTTTGGTGGCGGGAGTCCGCACACGCCGGGAACCGCCCGTTATTATGAGTTATCTGTAATCTACGCAACAATCTGCGTGACACTCAAAGAAGGAGCCACACCAAGTGCGAATTCGAACAGTGCTGTTCATCGTCCTCGCCATCCTATTGTCAAATAGCACCCTATGGGCCCAGCGGCCGGACGGCCAGCGCCCGAGCGGGCAGCGTCCGGATGGTCAGCCGACAAGGGGCGTCATAAAGGGCCGCATCGTCGAATCGGAGTTCCAGGTACCTCTCGAGTACTCGAATGTGGTCCTCTACAACGCGCGGACCGGGGAGCAGGTCAATGGCGCCATGGCGGTAAAGGACGGGCTCTTCACGATAAAGGGAATCCGGCCCGGCGTCTACTACATGGAAGTAAAGTTCATCGGGTATCACCTCGAGACGATCGAGAACATACGGATAGGCGCTCGCGAGCCGGAGGTAGATGTCGGCGTGATCGAGCTCGAGCAGGCGATGATCCCGGTAGACGAGATCGTCGTCGAGGCGGAGAAGCCCGCGATCGAGTTCAAGATAGACAGAAAGGTGATAAATGTCGGCAAACAGTACACCGCCGTTGCAGGCACGGCGGTCGATGTCCTCGAGAATGTCTCGTCCGTCACGGTCGATGTAGAGGGGAACGTGAGCCTCCGAGGCAGCGAGAACTTCACAGTCCTGATCGATGGCCGTCCCACCATCCTCGAGCCGAATGAGGCGCTCCAGCAGATGCGCACCTCCGAGATCGAGAACATAGAGATCATAACGAACCCCTCGGCCAAGTACGATCCGGACGGGTTGGCGGGCATAATAAATATTGTCACCAAGAAGGGCGAGTTCAGCGGCACGAGCGGGATAGTGAATGTGACGGGCGGTCTCGACGATAAGTACGGCGCGGATTTTCTCCTCTATTACCGTACGGGGGGATATAACCTCTATTTTGGCGCCGACTGGTCCAGTTATGCCTACCCAGGCGCTACAGAGACGGAGAACAGGACCTACGGCGAGACAGACACCTCGATCGTATATTCGGACGGCGAGCCCCGCAGGAAGCGGGAGCGGTACAATATCAAGGGAGGGGTAGAACTCTTTCTCGGAGAGAAGGACTTTCTGAATTTTCAGCTCAGGGTGGGCGGCCGCTCTGGCGAGATGGATGCTGACTACGACTACGAAGAATGGATCAGCCCTCCCGGTGTCTATTCACGCTACATCAGCAGGCGGGACCGGGGGAGGAGCGGAGATTTCTATTCGGCGAAGCTGGATTACCGTCATACCTTCGCCCGAAAGGGGCACGAGCTGGCCGGCCTTATAGATGTCAGCAGGCGCGATGGTGACGAGGAGACCTCGGACGAGTTGCTGAATACGGTCGGGGAGATAACGAGCGGGCACCGTTCCACTGAAAAGGGCCCTGGAAACAGACTCACTACTAAGCTCGACTATACGTTGCCGCTGCGAGAAGGGGACAAGTTTGAAGCTGGATACCAGAGCCGGATCAGCAGGTCCGAGGACATCACCGAGATGTACGAGTACGATCCCGTGGGCGGGGATTACATATTCCAGCCCGATTACAGCAATACGATAAACTACGACAGGGATATACACTCGCTCTACGCGATCTACCTCGGCGATCTTGGTAAGTTCGGCTACCAGGCGGGTGTGCGCGGCGAGTATACCTACCGGTTCATCGAGCTCGTCGGCGGAGACGAGACCTTCACAATCGACCGCGGGGACGTCTTCCCGACATTCCACGCATCCTACGAGGACTCGAGCGGCAATCAACTCATGGCGAGCTACACGCGCAGGATCGAACGTTCCAGGTCCTGGTACCTGGAGCCCTTCATCACCTGGGTGGATGCCTATAATGTCCGGCAGGGCAACCCCGATCTAGAGCCGGAGTACATCGACTCGTACGAACTCGGTTACCAGCGGTCCATCGGTTCGAGCATGTTTGCCGTCGAAGGATACTACCGTGTGACCCACAACAAGGTCGAGCGTGTCCGGTCTGTATACGAGGATAATGTCATGCTGCAAACGATCGAGAATGTGGGGACCGACTATATGCTTGGAACAGAGCTGACATTGACCATAGATGCGATACGATGGTGGAACATCAACATCATGGGCAACATATACGATTACCGTATCGAAGGAACGCTGTACAACGAGCCCTTCGAGCGGACGAGCTTCGACTGGAGCAGCCGGCTCAACAACACATTCAAGATCGGAAAGTCGACACGGATACAGATAAACGGCATGTACAACAGTGAAAGGGTTTCATCGCAGGGAACAATATCTGACAACTTCATGGTCAACGCCGCCGTAAAACAGGATTTCATGAAGCGGAAACTCTCGGCGACTCTCCAGGTGCGCGACCTTTTCGCTACAGGTAAGCACGAGTATCTATTCGAGGGCCCCGATTTCTACAGCAAGAGCCTCTTTACACACGATGCGCCCATTGTTATGCTGACCGTGACCTACAACTTTAACAACTACAAGCCGGACCGCAAGCGGAACGGGGCGCGCGAGGAGTTCGAAGAAGAGGAGTTCTGATGGCTGATGAGATCCCGAGGGAAGCGAGACAATTGGCGATGGCCTGCCACCTGATCGCGCTTGTCGGACTGCTCGGCAATGGGGTCGGATTCGTCCTGGGTCCACTGATCGTCTGGCTCCTGAAGAAGGAGGATCATCCCTTCATAGACGAGCAGGGCAAGGAGTCGCTCAATTTCCAGATCACGATGTTCATCGTGCTGTTTGTCAGTGCCCTGTTTGCTCTTGTGATCGTCGGTTTCGTGTTTCTCATAATCACAGCGTTTGTCATGACGATCCTTCCCATAATCGGGGCGATCAAGGCGAACGACGGCGAACATTACCGCTATCCATTCTCAATCAGATTTATCAAGTAAGGAGACCGCATGAAACGAATATGCTTTCTTTCCTTGTGCGTCGCTTTAATGCTGGGCTCTGTGGCATTCGCCGGCGAGAAGGACGAGGACAAGAAAGAGATGAAGCCGGCGCTGCTCGTAATGGACATCCAGAATCAGTACCTCGAGTACATGGATGACGATGACAGGGATATACCGATGTACATGATAAACGCAGCGATCGCTCTTTTCAGGGAGCACGGTCTTCCCGTGATCCGCGTCTATCATACCGATCCGGAGTACGGCCCCGAACCGGGCACCGAAGAATTCGCTTTCCCCGAATCGGTCGTCATCGAGGAGAACGATCCAAAGATCGTCAAGAATTACCCGAGCGCCTTCACAAAGACCGATCTCGACAAGCTGCTCAAAGAGAAGGAATGCAACACGGTCTTTCTCTGCGGCCTAAGCGCCGTCGGCTGCGTTTTTGCTACCTACCACGGGGCGATGGAGCGCGAGTTCGACGTCTTCATGGTCAAGGGCGCTCTCTTGAGCCACAAGGAAGAGTATACGGACATGGTCGAGGACATCACGGGAGCTGTGAGCTACATGGTGATGAAGGCGATGCTCGATTACACACAAGAATAGGACGGGAAAGCTCTAAAGCTATATCGCTCGTGTAGATAAGAATAATTCTTGACTGCAGTATCGTAGGCGATATATCTTCTCACATCAACTATTACCACTCGATTAAATCAATTGTTGTCAGTTGAACGTTTTTGCAAAGGAGGGATTGCATGAAGGCGTTTTCTATGCTGTTTCTTGCCGTTTTTCTGGTTGTGTCTGTATTGGGTATGCCGGTTGACGGCAAGAACTGGCCGGAGGGCAGGAAGGAGAGGCCGGACAGCAAGTCTCTTTGCTATATCTTCACTCCGTGGCCGTTCCACCATACATGCAAGGGGTGTCCCGACAGCGATGGAGACGGTGTCGCCGATCGTAATGACCGCTGTCCCAACACTCCGGCAGGCACGAAAGTGAACAAGCAAGGATGTCCCATCGAGACCAGTGAGACAGAAGCCGCGTTCCTGAACACAGGTCTTATCCGTACTTCGAATATATTTTTCGAGTTCGAGAAGGCCGATCTGAAGCCCGAGTCCAGGGAGACTCTGAACGAGATAGGAAATATTCTCGTTCAGTGGTCTGATCTCGAGATCGAGATTGGCGGCCATACTGATTCGGAGGGCCCGGAGGAATTCAATCAGAAACTTTCCGCGCAGCGCGCGGCCTCCGTATTCGAATACTTGAAGGCTAATTTCCCGGATATCAAACCGGAGAATTTCACCGTGAAGGGTTATGGCGAGAGCAAGCCTATCGTCTCGAACGATACTGTTGAGGGAAGAGAGAAGAACAGGCGCGTGGAATTCAGGTGCCTGAATGAAAAGGAACTCAAGAGGGAGATCGATCGCAGGAGGAAGTAAAGGAGGATTGATATGAGAAAATCAGGATGGTTTGGACTGTTCGTACTGTTTCTGGTGACGGCATGGGTGATGATGCTCTCATCCGACGCAATGGCGCAGAAGAAGGGTGGGGGAAAGGGAGGAAAGTCTGGAGGAAAGGGAAAGTCCGGGGAGACAGCCAAGGGCTCCGAGCAGAAGGACAAGGCCGGGGATGTAGAGGAGAAGGAAAGTACGCAGGAACAGAAGGGGCAGAGCCAGAGTAAGGGCAAAGGCAAGCAGTCGGGCGAGGGTGAAGTTCAGAAAGGCCAGGCTGAGGGCAAGGGTAAGAAGTCCGAAGAAGTCAAGGGCGAGAAAGGCAAGAAGAAGGCCTACAAGCCAAAGGGTATGAGTGACGATGATATGAAGCAGTGGAATGATGGCTCACCTCCAGGATGGTCGATGGGAACGAAGAAGGGATGGGAAGGAGCAGGCGCTCCTCCAGGTAAGATGAAGAAGGGTGACGAGGCGAAGCTCGAGAAGTCAAAGGAGCGGATCCGCAAGCGCATCCGCGAGAACGATGGCAAAGGTGAGATGGAGCGCAAGCAGCTCGAGCAGAGCGCCGAAAGATCGATAGAGGGCGCTGCCCGCGGAGGTGTTCCGGTCGAGCACGCCGAGAGGGTGGTCGAGAAAGGGATCGACCGCGGCATGAAGGGCGAGGAGATCGAGAAGGTGACCCGCGCCATGGCATACGGCGCCGATAAGAACACAGACTACGACGAGCTCGGTAAGTTCATGGACAGGAAGATGGACGAGGGGGAGCGCGGAGACGAGCTCGCCATGTCGGTCTACAAGGAGATAGACGACAAGAAAGTGGAGAAGAAGGAAGCGCGCCCCTGGTACAAGCGTTGGTTCAAGCGCGATTAGATTCGCCCGGATATTTGATAACGGGCTTTGTAGTTTATGGATTATTACAGCGAGAAGCTTGCAGGCGCGCGGCTGAGGCGATGCTACGAGATCGCTCCGCCGCGCGTCAGGCTGTACCTCGATTCCGAGGTCCGGCACGTTGTTTCAAAGATAAGACCCGAGGACACGGTGCTGGAGCTCGGGTGTGGATATGGACGCGCCGCTTTCGAATTCGTGAAGGCGGCGCGTCACGTCGTCGGGATCGATTCGGCTGCAGAGAACCTCGAGCTCGCCCGCGAAACAGTGCGCGTGACAAAACCCAGGGGAGCGGTTCTTTTCTCGAGCTATCTGCCGGAAGCTCGCCATCGAGCCGGAAATTACCGAGGTGGATGGCTCTAGTATCTTTTTCGAAGTGAGAAAATCTTCCTGCAATCAATAAACGATTAAAGTTACATATCTTCAAAGGAGAATCCATGACATTGAAACGAGGTGATAAGGCCCCAGTATTCAGTCTTCCCGACCAGGATGGGAAGGTGCACGAGCTGAGTGACTATAAGGGCAAGTGGGTCCTGCTCTACTTCTATCCCAAGGACAACACTTCGGGCTGCACGAAGGAGGCATGCGCGATACGGGACGAGTTTCCACGTTTCGGAGATCTCGATGCGGTGGTGCTCGGTGTGAGCAAGGACTCGGTCGAGAGCCACAAGAGGTTCGCCGAGAAGCACGGGCTTCCCTTCGCGCTCCTCTGCGACGCCGAGACCAAGATCCAGAAGAAGTACGGCGCCTGGAGAAAGAAGAAGCTGGCTGGACGTGAGTATATGGGGACGTTCCGTATGTCCTATCTTATCGACTCCGGCGGCAAGATCGCCAAGATCTACGAGAAGGTCAAGCCGGCCGAGCATGCCGCTGAGGTCCTCGAGGATCTCGAGTCGTTGAAATAGCAGCGGCCGGTCTCGTGGAACCTTATGATTTTCAGGGAGTCTCCTGGAGATGGATGTATGACGAATTGTTTCCGCTCTATATGTTTAATGATTCTGGTTATGTTATTCGCGCATACTGTTTCCGTGCAGGCGGCAGGCCCCGCCCTGGACAATAATGCCCAGACGACGGCGCGCCCCGGCCAGGAGACGGACCCCGAGAGCGGAAAACCTCTCCACCGTGTCCCCCGCATCAACTCGGAAATAGCGGTCGACGCGATTCTCGACGAACCATTCTGGTCAGAAGCCCTTCTGATGACACTCGACTACGAGGTCGAGCCGGGCGAGAACATCCCGCCGCCGGTCAGGACCGAGATCCTTATCGTTTACGACGAAACCGGCATCTATTTCGCCTTCAAGTGCTACGACGCGGATCCCTCCAGGATCCGTGCCCGGTACAACGATCGCGACCGGTCATGGGGGGACGACTGGATCGGCATCTTTCTCGACACCTTCAACAGCGGACGCCGCGACTACGGGTATATATGCAATCCATTCGGTATTCAGACCGATATGATCGAGAGCGAGGAGGGGAGCGACCACGCGTGGGACGCCATCTGGGATTCGGCCGGCAGGATAACGGACGAGGGCTACATCGTGGAGGTGGCTATTCCCTTCAACTCGCTCAGCTTTCAGAGGAGCGAAGGCGATCAGATATGGGGTATAGATCTGGTCCGAAGCTACCCGCGGACCGTCCGCCACCATATTGGCCTTTTCTCCCGTGACCGGAGCAACAACTGCTACATGTGTCAGGCGGAGAAGCTTGTCGGTTTTGCCAACGTCGATCCGGGCAAGAACCTAGAGATAGCACCGACACTCTCCGGGATTTTCGTGCAGGAGCGAGAGGGCTGGACTGAGGGCCCGTTCGAGGAGCAGGAGAAGACGTTCGACCCGGGCGTCACCGTTCGCTGGGGCTTCACGCCGAATCTGACCCTGAGCGGTACGGCGAATCCAGACTTTTCCCAGGTCGAGGCTGACGTAGTCCAGCTCGACATCAACGAGCAGTTCACCTTGTTCTACCCCGAGAAACGGCCCTTCTTCCTCGAAGGATTCGATTTCTTCAACACGCGTTTGAATACTCTCCACACGAGGACCTTCGCCAATCCCGACTGGGGATTCAAGGTGAGCGGCAAGGAGGGAAAAAGCGCGATCGGATTATTCTCTGTGCAGGATGCTGTAACTAACCTCATCTTTCCGGGGAGCCAGGGCTCGAACGACACCTCCCTCGACATGAAGAGTGTTGGATCGGTCTTCCGGTTCCGCAGGGATGTGGGCGGTGCGTCTAACATCGGCGTCATAGCGACGGACCGTGAAGGCGAGGATTACTACAACCGGATGGGGGGTCTCGACGCGACGCTCAAGATAACGCCGAAGGACCAGATCCGTTTCCAGGCCCTGGGTTCTGCAACGAGCTACCCTGACAGCGTCGCGAGCGATTTCGATCAGTCGGAGGGCCGCTTCGGCGGCTCGGCTTTCGACTTTTTCTATTTGCACGGCACGCGGACTCTCGACGTCTACGCTGAATACCGGCAGATATCGCCCGATTTCCGAGCAGATCTTGGATTCATGCCGCAGGCCGATTACAGGTACGCGGAAGCGGGATGGGGGTATACGTGGAACCATGATTCCCCGAACTGGTACACGATGCTCAACTTCGGATCGGGCTACGAGCATAAAGAGCAGTTCGACGGCACCTTGCTCCACAGGACAGGCACCTTCTGGTTCAACTACCGCGGACCGCTCCAGTCGCGTCTGGACGCCAACGGGTTCTATGGTACAGTCCAGTACGGAGGAATAGAGTTCGCCGATCAGAAGGGAATCCATTTCGATATCGAGGTGATTCCGACCGGATCGATCCGGCTTTTTACCTGCACGCATATCCGCGATCAGATAGACTACGCCAACGTGCAACCGGGGAAGCGGATCCGGTTCCATCCGGAGGCCGAGTTCAAACTGGGCCGCCATCTATCTTTGAATCTGAACCACACGTACGACCGACTCGATGTCGATGGGGGGCGTCTCTACACCGCCAACGTGAGCCGTCTGAGAGCGGTCTATCAATTCAACAGCCGCATGTTCGTGCGGGCGATCGTCCAGTATCTCGATTACGAGCGCACCACATCGCTCTACATCGACGATGTAGAGCCGAAGGACAGCTACGTATTCAACCAGTTCCTCTTCTCGTACAAGATCAATCCACAAACGGTGCTCTTCCTCGGATACTCGGACAGCTACTACGGGGATTACGACATCGATCTAATCCAGACAGACCGCACCTTCTTTATGAAGCTCGGCTACGCCTGGGTGCTGTGAGCCTGGAGCGAGAGATCACGGCCCCTGCGAATCCCAACCCGCTCGATTCGGCCTGAAACCTACTCGAAATTCAGCCGTTTCCTCGGTTGACACCTACCTGTAACTTCATTATACTTTCCTATCTTAAATCAGGCTGCGGCGCCATAGGCCGCGGCGGCTTGGAGCTTGTGCAATGAAGGAAGTCGTTCAAAAGATCATGGACACCGAGCGGGAGGTCCGCGAGCGGATCGACGGCGCCCGCGAGGAGGCCAAGAAGATCATCCGCAGGGCGGAGTCCGAGAGCCGTGATGTCGAGGAGCAGGGCAGGCAGAAGGCGGTGCAGGAGGCCCACGAGCTAATCGAACGTATGAAGCGCGAGGCGGAAGAGGAGAAAAGCAGCCAGATCGAGCAGGTTCAGGGCGGGAGCCCCGAGCTACTCGCCTCCAAGGCAAAGGAGATCGACACGGCTGCCGAACGCGTCAAGCGGCTCATCCTGGGCATCGATTGACGCCTCGTGACTTCTTCCGGTTCAGAGTTCCTCCATTCCTACTACCCTGCGTAAGCAATCAGGAAGTCATGATTCTGAAGCCGATCAGCAAGTACGCGCTCATAAACGCGAAGGTGCGTTCGCGCCTTAGCACACTGCTGCCGATAGAGACGATAAACCGTCTCGCCGAGACCCGGGATCTAGCGGAGTTTTATTCCGCTCTCGGTGGCACGGTCTACGAAAAGATATTTTCCCGTCCCGAGATCACATTCGACCCCCGCGTCGGTGAGCGGCTTCTGCTCGAGCAGGAAGTCGAATGGCACTCTGAACTCCTGAAGGATGTCAAAGGGGCAGAGCGCGAGCTCATCGCCCACTTCCTCGAGAAATACGAGATAGAGAACCTCAAGACGGTTCTCCGTATAAGGGAGGGAAAACGAGATCTGGGCGAGATGAACTACATGATACGAAAGGATCTCCCTAACCAGCTGCCCTACCAGGCGATCGCCGAGGCCGCCTCGCTGGAGGACGCGTTGTCACTGCTAGCAGGCACGCCGTTTCTCCCGGCCGCGCGCGCCCGCCTCGCCGACTACGGGGAACGCCAAACCCTCTTCCCAATCGAGATCGGCTTCGAGATAGATTACTATGAGCGGCTCCAGGAACGGGTCGAGTGCCTCGGTAAGCGAGACCGGCGTATCGCTCGGGAGCTCGTCGGTCTCGAGATCGATCAGAAGAACATCAGCTGGCTGATCCGCCTCAAGTTCTACTACGATGTGCCGGTCGGAGAGCTTTTCGAATACAACATACCGGGCGGTGCGCGGGTCTCGCGCGACCGGCTGCGCCAGGCCTTCAAGGCTGAATCGATGCGGGATGTGCTCCAGGCGGCTCTCGAACAGTCATACAGCAGGATCGCCGATCTTCTGATAAAGGAGAATCAGCTGAGCAAGCTCTATCTGCTCGAGATCATTCTCTGGAACTACCTGATCGTCGAGGCGAGGCGTACTCTCGGCGGCTTTCCCTTCACGATCGGGACGATTCTGTCGTATCTTGTGTTGAAGCGCACGGAGATTAGGAATATCATCACCATTCTGAATGGTAAAGTCTACAAGATGAGCAGGGGCGAGATCGACAGCCACCTGCGTACTGCTTTTTAGAGGAATACACGGATGTTAACGCCCGAACGCATGCACCAGGTCAACGTGGTCGTCTTCGAGACCGAGGTGGACGCGGTCGCCAAGTCGATCGTACGGCTCGGAATGCTTCACCTCGTGCAGCTGGATGACACGGAATCCTGGGTCGAGAAGCTTCAGGATTACGATGCGGGCGAGGTCAGGACACGTATAGACGTTATGCGGCTTCGCGTCTCATCGCTCATGAAGGATCTCGGTGTGCGGTCGCTGCCCCTCGAGCCTCGTGACGATCAGCTCATGGAGATGTCGCCCACCGACCTGGACGATATAGAAAAGGAGATCGGCTCACTCGAGTCGACTGTGGAGGGGTTGCTCGCGCGCCGGAAGGAGTTCGACGTGCGGCTCGATCGCCTCAGGGGCATCCTGAACGAAGTCACGCCGCTCGCCGCTCTGGGCATGCCGGCAGATGGGGCTCCCTACAGTTTCCTCGAGATCCACTACGGCCGGGTGGGCACGGAGAACCTCGACTATATACAGGAAAAGATCCAACCGCTCGCGGCAGTCGTGCTCCAGCTCGATCACCGGGATGGCAGCGAGGTGATCCTGCTGATCGGGCTCAAGACCGACCGTCTCAAGATCAAGCGTATCTTGCGGGAGGCAGCCTTCGAGGAGATCGAAGTACCGGAGGAGGCGAGGGAGGAGACGGGCGAGGTCACAGAAGAGCTCGGAAAGAAGATAGGCGAGCTAGAGGAGCAGATTACGGCGGTCGACGAGGAGATGAGACGCATCCGCGAGAACAACGCAGTCGTTATCACCGAGTATCACCGTTCTCTTAAGGTCGCGGGGCTCCTGCTCACAGTCAAGAACTACCTGAAAAAGACGCGGAAGACCTACATATTCAGTGGTTGGGTGCCTAGCGGTGAAAAGCGTAGAGTCGAGAGCGAGATACTTCGGGCCGCGCGGGGAAGAGCGATCGTCGAGATAGTCCCACCGGAGGAGATAGCGGGCGTCAAGACGGGCAAGGTCAAGGTGCCGGTAATGCTCAAGCACCCCGGTTTCTTCAGGCCGTTCGAGATGCTCGTTTCGAGCTACGGGCTGCCCGAGTACACCTTCATCGATCCGACGATCTTCGTCGCGATAAGCTTTCTCGTCATGTTCGGGATGATGTTCGGGGACATCGGTCACGGGGCGATTCTCATGAGCCTCGGCTGGCTCATCGGCTGGCGCAAGGGAGGGATCAAGGGAGCGGGCAAGCAGATAGGCCGCCTCGCATTCTACTGCGGTATCTCGTCCGTCATCTTCGGATTTCTCTTCGGCAGCATCTTCGGGCTCGAGGAACTCATACCTCATATCTGGATGAAGCCGATGCACGATGTGCTCTATTTCTTCAAGGTCGCTGTTTACCTCGGGATCGTGATGATATCGGTCGGCATCATCTTCAACATCATAAACGCTGTGCGCGTGAAGAACATCAAGTCGGGACTCTTCGACCAGGCGGGGCTCATCAGCGCGATCATATACTGGGGAGGCGTCGGTGCGGTCTCTATCTTCCTGTCGAACAAGCCGATCCCGATGAAACTTGTCATATACGCCGTCGGGATCCCGATTCTGCTCTTGTTTCTGAAGGAGCCTATCATGGCCCTGATACAGCACCGCCGGGTCATGTTCGAGAAGGGGGTCTTCAGCTATCTGATGGAGACGGTGATAGAGGTGATAGAGATCATTACGGGATACCTCGCCAATACTGTCTCGTTCATTCGTGTGGCGGCATTCTCTCTCGCGCACGTGGGGTTGTTCATAGCCGTCTTCAGTCTCGTTGACACGGTCAAGGACAAGAGCGCAGGCATCGTCTACTCGGCCCTCATCCTCATTATCGGAAACGCGGTCATCATCGCCCTCGAGGGTCTGGTGGTGACGATTCAGGCCATCCGCCTCGAGTACTACGAGTTTTTCGGCAAGTTCTTTATCGGCGGCGGACAGGCTTATAAACCTATCGGAATCGGAGAAACATCAGAACCTCAAGATTGAAAGGAGCTTTAAAACATGTCACAGCAAGCGGAACGGAGACAGCGGATGAAAAAGTTGATTACGCTCAGCTCGACCGCTATCTTCGCCACGATTGTTATCGTACTCCTGATCACTCTCGCCAGCTCGTTCTCCCGTGTCTACGGCCAGGGGGAGCAGGTGGCGGAAACGCACGTCATCAAGGAGTATACGGAACAAGGGGCGAAGGTAATCGTATGGGGTTTCGCGGCGGCGGCTTTCTCGACCGCGATCGGTTGTATCGGAGCCGGTGTCGCCGTGGCCTATGTGGGCTCTGCGGCTCTCGGCGCCGTCGGCGAGAAACCGGAGCTCGCTGCGAGGGCCCTGATCTATGTGGGGCTAGCGGAAGGAATCGCCATATACGGTCTGATTATCTCGATTATGATTCTGACCAAGCTATAGGTACGGCCGGATTATGCAATTCTACGTGATCGCGGACGAACACACAGTGACCGGTTTCAAACTCGTCGGTATCGACGGCGAGGTGGTGGAATCGGCCGATGAGGCGCGGGAAGCGCTCAAGAAGGCTTTTTCGTCAACCGAGATAGGTATCGTCGTTTTGACCGAGAAGATCGCCTCATCAGTTAGGGAAGAGGTGGAGGAGTTTGTCTTCGGGCATAGTTTTCCGTTGATCATCGAGATTCCGGACAGGACCGGCCCGATGGAGGAGAGGATCTCGATACGGCAGATGGTACGTTCCGCTGTCGGGGTCAAGGTATAGGAGAAGCACAGTACAAGGGAGACGTTGTTTTGGTCGATAACGATTCGGTTGACAAGATCTGCGGGAGGATCCGGGAGGACGGGGATGCGGAGATCGGGTCGATTATGGAAAAAGCGAAACAGACCGCAGACGATATCATCGCGAGGGCGAACAGCGCGGGAGAGGCGGCTGCGGAGAAGATTCTGAAAGAAGCGCACGAAAAGGGCGAGATCGCGAGGAGGCGATTGCTCTCGAGCGTGAACCTCGAGGTGAAGCGGGCGAAGCTCAAGGCGCGTGAAGAGGTCGTCCAGACGATCAACAAGCGCGTTGAGAAGGCATTGGCCGTTTACAAGACGTCGGGCGATTACGGGTCTGTTCTAACCGGCCTCGTCCTCGAGGCCGTGCGTTCCCTCGATGGCGATTCATTCGTAGTGCGTGTCGTTCCTGCGGATATCGAAATAACCGAAAAAGAGGTTTTTCCCGCCGTGAGAAATCAGCTCAAGGATGAAGGGCGGGATGTCACGAGGCTCAGCGCCGAGCAGCTCGACCGCCCGGCCACTGGAGGAGTGCAGGTCGGCGTACCCGGCGGCAATGTGATCTATGACAATACCTTCGAGGCGAGACTCTACCGCCTCAGAGAAGATATACGGAACATCATCTTCGAGGAAGTATTCTCCGAGGGAAGCAAAGAGGAGCCAGGCAGTGCTTGAGATCATCGGTAAGGTTGACAAGGTCATCGGTCCCGTCATTCATGCGAGGGAGATAGATAAGGCAAAGATGCTCGATCTCGTCGAAGTGGGCGACGATCATCTCGTGGGTGAGATAGTAAAGCTCGAGGGTTCCCGTGCGGTGATACAGGTCTACGAGGACACTACGGGACTCGCGCCGGGCTCCAACATATACAGCGCGGGCGTGCCCCTGTCGGTAGAGCTGGGCCCGGGGCTGCTCGGCACGATCTACGACGGCATTCAGCGGCCTCTCGAGGTGATCAGGGACCAGTCCGATCAGTACATCCAGAAGGGTATTCATGTATCGGCCCTCAACCGCCAGAAGAAATGGGAGTTTACACCCGTTATCAAGAAGGGCGCCGAGGTCGCGAGCGGAGAGATCGTCGGCACCGTCCAGGAAACGGACCTTATAGAACACCGTGTGTTGGTGCCGCCCCTCGTGAGCGGCACGGTCGGTTCTGTAGCAGGTAAGGGTTCATACACGATCGACGAGGTGATCGTGAAGATCGAGGGAGCGCACGGAAATGTCCATGAGGTGAAGCTCCACCAGCGCTG
>DAOUUU010000137.1 GCA_030667985.1 Candidatus Krumholzibacteriota bacterium | reverse complement strand
TACGCACTCGAGAGAGTGAGATGGACAGGAGAGCTCGAAGTCGCCTATACGATGAAGAGGGTGTTCTTCGAGGCTGATAACGAGGGTGTCTACATTCCCGTTCCGACCGAAGACCGGTCGGTGATCTATCATTCTTACAGGTAGATAGCGTCAGTACAAAGATCGGGGTTACCCTGCCAATGCGATCGAAGAGACTCGACAGTCTCCCTCCATACCTTTTTGTCGAGATAGACAGGCTGAAGAGGCAGTTCATCGAATCCGGGCGGGATGTTCTCGATCTCGGCATCGGCGATCCTGATATCGCTCCGCCTCCGGAGCTCCTGGAAGCGCTCCGTTCCAGTCTTGCCGAACCGAAACATCACCTCTATCCTCCCGACCGGGGCCTTCCAGTATTAATCGAAGCTGTGAGGCTATGGGCTAAGGGGTCCCACGGTGTCTCACTCGATCCGTCAGAGATCCTTGTGACGATAGGCAGCAAAGAGGCGATAGGGCATCTCCCGCTTGCCATAGTCGATCCCGGGGACACGGTCATAGTGCCCGACCCCGGATATCCGGTCTACTATTCCTCGGCGGTCTTCGCCGGTGCGCTGGGATTCCGTCTGCCTCTCAGGGGATCGAACGGCTTTCTTCCCGATTTCGGCGAGATAGACGCTTCCACATCTACTGGCGCCAAGCTCATGTACCTCAACTATCCTAACAATCCTACCTCTGTCATGGGGGAGATCGGAATATTCAGGGATGCGTGTGCGTTCTGCCGCGAAAACGAGATCGTTCTGGTAAACGACGCAGCGTACAGCGAGGTGACTTACGAACGGCCCTTCGAGCCTCTCTTTACGATCGCCAGGGACGAAGGCGTTCCCTTTATAGAGTTTTTCTCTTTCTCCAAGACCTTTTCCATAACGGGATGGAGGGTCGGATTCGCAATCGGTTCTCCCGAGGTGATCGCATCGCTGGCGAGGATCAAGGCCAATCTCGATTCCGGAGTGTTCGGTGCGATACAGGAATCTGTGGCCGGAATGCTTGCTGGGAGTTTCGATTCGCTGGTCGATCGGATGAAGGAGATCTACAGTGACAGACGCAGCATTCTTGCGGCGTCCCTGGAGAAGGCGGGACTGGAGTTCTCGCTTCCCGAGGCAACCTTTTATTTCTGGATACGTACTCCCGGCGAAATATGCTCCATCGATTTTTGCCGGACGCTTCTCGAGGAGACCGGTATAGTAGCGGCGCCCGGTGTTGGTTTCGGCGGCAATGGGGAAGGGTATTTCAGGCTCTCCATCACGACCGGGACCGAGACGGTGAGATTGGCAGGAAAGAAACTCGAGAAGGAACTTCCCCGGATCATTGGAATGTAAGGAGGCGATTGTGCTCGAGGAGAAGATAGTACTGAAGGGTATAACCGTTTTCGGCTACTATGGGGTATCTCCTACGGAGCGGGAGATCGGTCAGAAACTCGAATTGGACGTAGAGTTTCACCACGATTTCACAAAGGCCGTAGTTACCGACTCGCTAGAGGATACCGTCAACTACGAGAGGGTCTACGCGAAGGTAATGGAGACGGTCGAGACAAACAGGTTCAGCCTGCTCGAGACGCTCGGAGACGCGATCTGCAGGGCGATACTGGAGGATTTCTCCGTCAGCAGCGTCAAGACTACGATTCGAAAACTCACGCTTCCTTTCCCGAATAATCTATCCCACGTCGAACTCGTCGTCGAACGGAAAAAAGCCGAATGAAGGCAGAGGCCGTCGTACTTTCCCTCGGATCGAACATCGGAAGCAGGGAACAGCACCTGCTCGAAGCTGCCCTGAGGCTAGATCAAACGGATGGTATCCGTTTGAAACTGCTGAGTTCCCTATTTGAAACCGAACCTTTGGACTTCGAAACATCGAGGTGGTTCATCAACGCCTGTTGCGTTATCGAGACCACTCTGGAGCCGGGCGAGCTTCTCGGGATCTGTAAGGTTCTGGAGATGAAGGCGGGCAGGGAACTGGACGATCTCGACAGGCCGCTCGATATCGACATCGTTCTATTCGGAGAGAGGAAGGTCACAGAGCCCGATCTTGTCATCCCGCATCCGAGGTTCAAGGATAGGCGTTTCGTGATCGCGCCGCTCGCGGAGATCATGCCCGACCTCAAACTGCCTCCCGACGGCAGGAGAGCCCGGGAGCTGGCCTCCGTCCCGAGCTGCCGGGGACTAGTCCGGAGAGTCTCTTCGAGGGCGTTCTCCGAAGAGGCATGACAGAGACTATACAATTGGTATATATTGACATCGGACCTATTTTACACTACCGTATTGGGCATGAAAGATCTCAGGGACAGACTGGCCTCGAACGGAATAAAGTACATCGCGATCGAGGGTAACATCGGCGCAGGCAAGACGACGCTCGCCCGCCTGCTCTCGGAGAGGGTCGAGGCGAGTCTCTTTCTCGAAGAGGTCGAAGACAACCCCTTCATCGAGAAATTCTACGAGGATCAGGAGGGGTACGCATTCCAGGCCCAGATCTTTTTTCTTCTCAACAGATACCGTCAGCAGTTGGAGATCACCCAGCAGGATCTCTTTACCAATCTTCTCGTTGCCGATTATCTCTTCGCCAAAGACAGGATATACGCGCACGCGGTGCTTGGTGACGAGGAACTGGTTCTGTACAACCGTCTCCATTCGATGCTGGAGGGAAAGATCATGGGTCCCGACCTCGTCATCTATCTGCAGGCCTCGCCGGAGATCCTAATGCACCGCATTCAGAAGAGGGGAAGGGGCTACGAGCGGCAGATCACGGGTGAATACCTCGCCTCACTCAACGAGGCGTTCAATCATTTCTTCTTCCATTATAACGATTCACCGCTTCTCATCATAAATACTGATAAGCTCGAATTCACCGAGAACAGGGATCAGCTGCAGGATATCTTCTTGCGGATATCGGAACGGTTCGAGAGTACGAGATACTATGTGCCCTCGTGGGAGTTGGGTTCATCATGAGAAAGAAATCGACCAAGAATACGCTGATCGAGATGAAGAGACGGGGCGAGCGGATCGTGGCCCTGACTTCATACGATTACCTATCGACGAGGATCATCGACGAGACAGGTGTCGATCTGATACTGGTGGGGGACTCCCTCGGTATGGTAGTGCTCGGTTACGAGAACACGCTGCCGGTCACCGTCGAGGAGATCATACATCACTTAAAAGCTGTCTCCAGGGCGAAGCCAAGGGCTGTTTTAACCGGAGATATGCCATTCATGTCCTATCAGGCGTCGGTCGAGGACGCTGTGAGAAACGCCGGGAGGCTCGTCAAGGAGGGCGGAGCGGAGAGTGTGAAGATCGAGGGTGGAGAGCGGTATGTTCCTGTGGTCAAGGCGATCGTCAACGCTTCGATACCGGTCATGGGGCATCTCGGGCTCACGCCGCAATCTCTTTATGAATTCGGCGGCTACAAGGTGCAGGGGAAGGATGCAGAATCGGCAGAGCGGCTCTACAGAGACGCCCTGAGCCTGGAGGAGGCCGGTTGCTTCGCAATCGTGCTGGAAGGGATTCCCTGGCAGCTGGCGGAACGGATCACAAAGGGAGTCGGGATACCGACCATCGGGATCGGGGCAGGCCCGCATTGCGACGGACAGGTCCTCGTCATCAACGATATGCTGGGAATCCACGATAAACCGCTGCCCAGATTCGTGAAGAAGTACGAGGAGATCGGCCAGCGCATGAAGCTTGCCATACAGGACTATGTAGAAGAGGTGCGGGGGGGGGTCTTCCCCGGAATGGATCAGAGCTACTCGGCTGGAAAAGAGAAGAAGGCTGATGAGTAGCGGGCTAAAGATAGTACAAAAAGCCGCCGATGTACGCAGCGCTGTTCTCGAGGCGCGCCTCCAGGGAAAATCAATCGGATTTGTACCCACGATTGGCGCGCTTCACGAGGGCCACGAGAGCTTGGTGCGCTCGGCACGCGAGTGTACGGGATATGTAGTCTCATCCATCTTCGTCAATCCGAAACAGTTCGGGCCGAAAGAGGATTACACACGGTACCCACGTGACCAGACAGCGGACGCAGCCGCTCTCGAGCGGCTCGGATGCGACCTGCTGTTTGCGCCGGGAGAGAGGGACCTATATACGAGCTCCGATCGTACGCGCATATCGGTTCATGGCCTCGACGAGTTTCTTTGCGGTTCCACTCGTCCCGGACATTTCCAGGGCGTAGTGCTGGTCGTCGCGAAGCTTTTCAACATCGTGCAGCCCGATGAAGCCTATTTCGGGCAGAAGGACGCGCAACAGGCCGTAATTATTCAGAGGCTGACGGCCGATCTCGATTTCCCCGTGCGTATCGTTATCGAGCCGACGGTCCGGGAGCCGGAAGGGCTGGCAATGAGTTCGCGGAACGAGCATCTCTCAACCGGCGAGAGGAAGCGGGCCGTTGCGCTCTACGAGGCGCTTTCAGAGGCGAAGAGAGTAATCGAGGCGGGAGAGAGGAAGCCCGCCGCCGTTAAACAGAGCATGCTTAACAGGATGACGCGTGCGGGATTCGATATCGACTATGCAGAACTCGTCGATGGGTCTAACCTACGACCGGTCAAGAATATAGACGGTCTTATCCTGATAGCGGTCGCGGGCTGGATGGGAGGCACGAGGCTCATAGACAATATCGCGGTCAGAGTCGCCGGCACAGGAGTCGAAGAGATAGTCCTCGAATTTCCCGAATGGAGCAGGTATGAGTGGAAGAGATGATATGGCGGCTTTGATACTGGCGGCGGGTGAAGGGACTCGGATGAAATCGGATCTCGCCAAGGTCCTGCACCGTGTTGCGGGCGAGAGCATGATAGTGCGCGTGCTCGGGACGGTGGAGACTGTTCATCCCTCCAGGATCGTTATCGTAGTGGGACATCAAGCGGATGCGGTCCGCGCCGAGCTCGAAGGAAAAGAGATCGATTTCATTCTCCAGGAGGAACGGCTGGGGACGGGACATGCGGCGATGATGGCCGAACCCGCGCTTGCCGGTTTTAAAGGCACGCTCGTCGTCCTCAATGGAGATACGCCTCTCCTCAGGCCTAAGACACTAGAAGGGTTCATACGCGGCCATCATGAGTCTGGTCATGAAGCGACGGTACTCTCGGCCGTTCTCGATCGACCCGCCGGATACGGACGGATCGTCCGTGGGGAATCGAATGAGTTTCTGCGCATCGTGGAGGAGAAGGACGCGCTCGAGGAGGAACGGCTGATCGGTGAGATCAACAGCGGCATCTTCTGTTTCGAGTGCCCCGTCTTCTTCCAGGCATTGCATAAAGTGGACAGGCGAAACGTCCAGGGAGAATACTATATCACCGATGTCATGGCCATACTGAAGAAGATGGGTAAGGGCGTCGGTATATATCTATGCAATCAGAAGGAAGAGGTCCTTGGTATCAACGATAAAGACCAGCTTCACGCAGCGGAAAGGTTGTTGAAGGAAAATGGATAGGATATACGCGCCTTGGCGAAGCAAGTACTTCACGCTCGAGAAGGCCGGAGGCTGCCTGTTCTGCGAGGTCCAGAAAGAGGAAGAGGACGGGCGGGTCGGTATTATGAAGCGGGCCGAACATTGGTTTGTTATCTTGAATCTGTTTCCCTATACGAACGGCCATATTATGATCGTCGCGAATCGGCATATCG
>DAOUUU010000078.1 GCA_030667985.1 Candidatus Krumholzibacteriota bacterium | reverse complement strand
CGAGGTTCCGTCGAAATGTAGTATTTTAGTTTCTCCCCCGACAAAGAGATTGTCGGCCGATCTACCCCAGACACAGTACAACGCGTCATCGATACCGGCGTCGATCGTCTCCCAGGCGCCGCCCGTGCGCCGCAGGACGGTTCCGTTCTCTCCAACCGCGTAGACCGTGTCGGTCGGCGTTCCCCAGACGCCTTCGAGAGAGTTCGATGTGGGGCTCGTCATCTCCGTCCAGGAGCCGCCGTTCCATAGCATGATCGTTCCCTGTTCACCCACCGCGTAGACCTCGTTTGACGATCGTCCCCATATCCCGTACAGGCCCATTGTCGTGTTGCTGTTTATGTGGGACCAGTCGAAGCCGTTGTATTGAAGAATAGCCCCTCCGGACCCCGCCGCGAAGACCTCCGACTCCGATGCTCCCCAGATATCCCAGAAGTATTCGGCGGCGTCGCTGTGCATATATTCAAAATCCATGCCGTCGTAAAAGAGGATCATCCCGTCCTGGCCGGCCAGGTAGATTGCATCGCTCGATGTTCCCCAAATTCCCCGTATAACCTCGACCGGGTCACGGTATGCGTAACTCCAAGTATCCCCGGTATACTGCATGACGCAGCCGTAGCCGACCGCGAATACGGAGTCGCTCGCCGTATCTCCCCACACTCCCTGCAGATCGCGCGTCGTGCCGCTTTCCATCGGATCCCACGAGTTCCCGTCCGAGTGGAGGATCGTCCCGTCATAGCCGACGGCGAAGATGTCGTTCCCGCTGTTGCCCCAGACTCCGGTGAGGTGGTTCCCGGTCGTGCTTGCCATGAGCTCAAAATCGGAATAATCGTAATGGACGATCTTACCCTCGCTACCTACAAAGTAGAGCCCGGAATAGATATCGCCCCAGATATCGTTGAGGTAACCGGATCCCTCGTGATCGACGATCTCCCAGATGGAGCCGTCGAAATGGACTGTGTAGGAGCCGGTTGCCCATACGTCTATGCCTGATGTGCCCCAGACCGAGTTGAGGCAGCAGCTCGATGGGAGGTCGTTCTGGACCGAGTCCCAAGAGCTTCCCTGGTAGTGCAGGATGTCGTGAGGTGTCGAGACGGCATAGATATCGGTTTCTGTGATGCCCCAGATCCCGAGCAGGGAGATGTTCGTGAAGGTGTTTTCCTTCTCCCAGGCGGACCCATCGAAATGAAGTATCGTTCCGCTAAATCCGACCGCGTAGTAATTGTTCCGGGCGCTCCCCCATACGCCGAAGAGATACTCCTCACTTGGGTTATCCATCGTGATCCATTCAGTTCCGTCATACCGCATGATAGCGCCCTCATAGCCCACGGCGATGACATCGGAAGAGGATGTGCCCCAAACGCCCATCATTTTTTCCGGTTTGCTCAATTGCTCCACCGAGTAGAACGGTCCCCCGGGGATATCCCCGCCGCCCTCTGGCTCCGTCGGGTCCTCGCCGCATGATGGGAACGCGAGAATCGCTGCAATTAGCACAAGAAGAGCCGTCGAAGATAGATTTGTCGGATATTTCATGGTGCACCCCTTCCCGTTAGCCGCTTAGAACTGGGGGGGGTATATCGAATGGTCTACGTAAATAGACTATGCGAGAATATCCGAGTCAACTTCCATGAAGATCAGTCTTCCCTGAACTTTTCGAGGAATTCGAGGAAAGCGCTCACGTCGCCGAAGTTGGAGGCGAGGCCGACGGAGATTCGCACGGCGCCGGTGCTCTTGCTGTCTATACACTGCCGGAATTCCTTGAGCGACATGCGCGCATCGGGTTGATCGAAACAGTCGATAAGTTCTTCTTTTGTCAGGTCGAGCGCGGTCTCGCCCGCTCCGGGGTTGCAGAAGCAGCCGGTGCGCAGCGAGATATTGTGCTGGTTCGCCCTCTGCTCGACTAGAAGATGGTCGATCCATTCCCCATCACGGTCGTAGACGTTGACCGTAACGGTTCCTCCCCGCAGCTTCATGTCGGTAGGGCCGTAGAGGCGAACGACGGGTCTTCCGTTCCCGTGCCGGATCTCGAGCATATGCTCGATGAGCCAGGCTGCATGGCATTCGACACGCGTGTGTATAACCTCGAGCCCTATCGAATCGAGAAAGTCCAATCCGATCTCGATGGCGGGGAAGCTTGTGTAGTTGAGCGTTCCGTCCTCGAATCCTTCCGAGCCTGGAGCGAGGTAGTGCTTATCCGCCTTGATCGAGGCGACCGTGATCGTTCCGCCCGCGAACCAGGGACGATGCAGTTTTTCCAGTGCTTTTTTGCGTGCTAGAAGAAGGCCGACGCCGGTCGGATATCCAAACATCTTGTAGAAGGAGAGCGCCACATAATCGGGCTTCCATCGTCCCAGGTCGAGCCGGTTCGTCGGTACGAAGGCCGCCGCGTCGATAAGAACCTCGTAGCCTTTCGACTGAGCCTTCTCGATCCATTCGAGCGGATGCTGGACGCCGGAGAAGTTGGATTGGGCGGGAAAGGCGAAGAGCTTATTTTTCGCACTGCTTCCCTCGTCGAGGAACCGCTCGAAGGTCGGCTCCATTACTCTTAGATCCGGCGGGATGATGGGGATATACCGTGTTTGAGCGCCGCGCGCGCGGTCAAATTCCCTGATCCCGTTCACCGAATTGTGGTTGTCGTAGCAGAGGAGGAACTGATCGCCCTCCCCGAAGGGATAGGCCTCGCCGACTAACTTTAGAGCGTGACTCGCGTTGGCTGTGAAAATGGGGACGTATTCATCGGGCGAGGCATTGAAAAAACGGAGCACTCGCTGACGGCACAACTCGACCATATCGGTGGTGAAGGCCGAGATCGGGTTGGAGGAGTGGGGATTGCCCATGACGCATTTTTTCAGAAACTCCATGTGCTGCTCGAGTTGCAGCTCGCTGTAGAGCCCGCCGCCCGTGTAATCGAGGTAGACATGATCCTCGAGATCGAGCCGCGGGTACTCCTTCGCCCGCAGTTCGTCGAGTACTTTTGTCGTTTCATACTCGGGATAGCGGCTGATGAACGCCTTGTAATCACAGCCGGGATTCTTCTTTTCTGTCATGCGTGTGTTCCTGCTCAAAAGTCGCCGCTTCCACTTTAACTATCGCAACTCCATTAGATTAATCGATTGAAGCTGCCATGTCAATAGACGCGAAAAGCATTGACATTTAAACATAAGATAATTAGTATATTCATATATTCTTATGAGCCGAGACGATCGATGACAGAGGATGAACTGAGAACATCTGACAGCTTTTCGTTTAAAAATCTCGTAGCGGTATAAATCTATGAAGAAAAACCTGCCCGATCACGAGCTATGCGAGAGGGTCTCATCGCTGTTCAAGACGCTCTCGCACCCGCAGAGGCTGTTTATACTCTGCGTTCTCTGCGAGGACGATTTGACAGTCAGCGATCTCGAGAAGGCCTGCGGCGCGTCGCAGCCGGTCATCTCGCAGCATCTGACGCGGATGCGGCTCGAGGGGCTCGTCGACTCGCGCAGGGAAGGTAATTTCATCTACTATCGCCTGGCCGATTCACAGATCCCCGTTTTGATAAGGTCCTTACAGAAGATATTCGGGGCCTGATCCGCGGTCGGCCGGAGCTATCGGCAGAAGGCATATTGTGCATGAATGACTTTTCGCCTAGAAGGAGGAAGTATCGATGGCAGACGAGACAGCCGGAGAAAAGGCGAGCATCGTCGTATTCAGCGGGGATATGGACAAGGTCATGGGGGCCTTTATCATCGCGAACGGCGCCGCCGCGTTCGATATGGATGTCACCATGTTTTTCTCATTTTGGGGGCTCAAGGCGATACAGAAAGGCAATTTTACCGGCAAGAGTTTCTTCGGGCGGATGCTAGGTCTGATGAACAGGGGAGGGGCGGAACACATCGGCCCCTCGAAGTTCAACTTCGGCGGCATCGGCAGGTGGATGTTCAAGACGATGATGAAGAAGCAGAACGTGATACCTCTCCCCGATCTGATAATGAAAGCTCAGGAGCAGGGTGTGACTTTCATCGCCTGTGAGATGAGCATGAATGTGATGGAGATCGGCAAGGAGGATCTGATCGACGGAGTACAGATCGGCGGAGTCGGGAGCTATATAGCAGAGGCGTCCGACTCGAATTTTTCGCTCTTTATCTAGGTCCTGCCGCGTACAGGAGGCAGGATGGCCTTCGGTCATCCGCGGCGGCGCGCTACGTGGGAACGAATGAATATGTTGGAGGAGGAAGGCAGTGGCTGGATTGTTATCGGTATTCGGCGGCGATGAAGATCGCCGTTCCATGCTCGATTCAATCGATCCGATGCGGATGGCGCATGAAAAGATCCTGGATCGCGATGGCGGGTTCCTGGCCGTGTCATACCACGAGAAGCGGGCGATCTCCGAAGAGCCCTGGCACGAGGGCGAGCGCTTCGCAGCTTGCCTCGGGGGCGACCTCGTAGGTTTAACGAGCATCCCATGGCGGGAACTGCTCGATGGGTTCAGAGAAGGGAAATACGGGCGTTTTGTCGATCTGCGGGGATTTTTCGCGATGCTGGTCCACGATCAGGCCGCTAACAAACTTTACCTCGTGAGCGACCGCCTGTCGATGTACCCTGTTTTTTATCGGATATCCGAGCGCTCGATCATCATCTCGACCACACTCGCCGCTTTCAGTAGGATGAGCAACCCGCCACCGGTGAGCGAAGAGTGGCTCTACGAATATTTCTATTTTAGTTTCCCATTGGGTCAAAGGACTTTATTCGATAGTGTTTCGAGGATGCCGCCCGCGTCGGTCCTCGAGTTCGATATCAAGACAGGCGAACATCATCTGCATGAATACGCGCCGATGCTCAGGCGCTGCGCGCTTCCGTTCCTGAAGGGGAAAAAGTCGACCGAGAGGGCCGTGGAGGTGACGCGGGATGTCGTAAGGAAATATTTTGGCTCCGGAACGCGGTTCGCCCACCCGCTCACGTTTGGTTTCGACACTCGTTCCCTGATAGCGTTCCTTCCGGATGACCAGAAAGATTTTGTCCAGACCTATACATACGGGATCCCGGGCAGCAGGGATGTCGAGGGGGCCCGCAGTGTGGCGCTCGCTCTCGGCCTCGATCACAGGGTCATACCATTCGACGAGAATTTTCGGGAGTCGCTGCCCGAGCTCGCGAGGGATACCGTCAATTTCTCAGGCGGCATGGAGAACATAAACAGATCGTACCTGATCCATATGCACAGGACGTTAAATTCATGGGAAGGCGGCTTTCCGTACGTGATCGGCGGAATCGGCGGCCTCATCTTCCAGTCCGGAGTGCCGGTCCCCAATATCATCTCAGGAGACATTCAGCGGTCATTCGTCGAGGAGAGGAGAACCTTCGACAAGAATCTCTTCAAAACGATCTTCGGCGACCGTTTCGATCGTTTCGAGGAGCATATCGAAATCACACTCGAATGGCTGAACGGGACATACGGGCGTTTCGACTCGGTGCTCACATACTTTTCATATCTGATCTACGAAGCGATTCCAAAGTACTACGGGGGCGAGATGAGCATCTCGCGGAATTTCACGGCCCTCAGGATCCCGTTTCTGGATCCCGACATCATAGAGCTCTCGTTCGAAGTGGAACAGAGCCTTCTTGCCTACGAACACTATGCCGACTTTAATATATATTCAAAGCTTGCCTATCTCGCGGGTTTGATGCGGAGTAATCCCGTCCTGGCACGCCTGCCGATAAACGGTCTTCCCTTGAGGGCCTACTGGAGCAACAACGCGGCCGTCTACCAGATGTACAGGTATATGAAGCGTTCGCCCCGGAAGCTCGCGTCCCTCTTCACGAGACGCCCCGCGCAGCCCCCCATGGAGGACTGGCATACCTGGTACCGGACGGTGTTGAGCGGGGAGTTCGACAATCTGCTGCACGGAGACTCGATCATCCGCCAGTATCTCGATCCTGGATTTATTGATCATATAAAGGAGCAGAAGACGAACCACTGGCTGAAGCTTTCCTCCACCGCGGAGATGATCCTGCAGCTCGCACGGAACGGGTGGCAGCAGTCGTAATGCTTCGTGTTATTTCCTGAGTGCCGCTTTGGTGAGCATATGGTCCGGGATCTCGACGTCGAAATCGATCGATTCGATGATGAACTCGGTACCCTCCCCGCGCTGAAGCATATCCTTGAAGATCATCCGCTTGGGATACCAGCGACCCGAGACCCTGAAGGCCTCGGTGATGGTCGTGGTCTTGAGCAGGCGTCCGCTCTTGGCATACCGCTCCTCCTTGAGCGGAAGCCAGCGCTCCTGATCGACCCATATCTTCCTCGTATGATATGTGACATCCTTCGTCTTGGCGGCGAGGTCAACGACCCAGCATGGCCGTCCATCTATCTCATCCTCACCCGTCACCTCAGCGTCGTAGAGCTCGCGTAGCTTGTGGTTCTCGGTCATGTCCTCGTAGGAGAGGTCCGATCCCATGACCGACTGGCGGAGGAGGTGGCCGCTGATCGCTATGATCCGGTCGTTCGGCTCCGGCGTGTAGTTCCAGATCTTATCTCCCAGGCGGAGCATCTTCTTTCCCCGCTCCCTGGGGGGGGGAGAGGTATTCGACAAGCGAACTGTCCCGTCCCGTAGACCAGGAGCCCGATGTGATCGTGCGGGTGCCACTCCTGCCGTGAATGATCATCGTGCTTGTGCTCTTCGCCTGATCGTAGACCAAGTTGTCGTCGACACGCCGGAGCACATCTTCACCGGATGGTGTCTGGGCGGTTGCGGAGACGGCAATCAGTGCGGCAGCAAGAAAGATCAGTAATCTTTTCATCATCAGCTCCTTTGTTTATGCCTCGAGCTCCTTGAAGAGCTGAGCTGTCCTGCGCCTGAAGACGGCGATGCCGCTGATGGCGCTGCCCAGGAATGTGGCGAAGAGCCCCGGGAAAAATCCTATATAGTAGCTCTCGGGTGTGATCCTCGCGCGCATCACATCCGCCATGACCATGTTCGTTCCCTCCATCATGCCCGATATATCCCACCCGACCTCCTGAAGGTAGTAGGAGAAGCCGAGCCCGATCGCCGTTCCGATCATAGATCCAGCTATTCCAACTAAAATCGACTCGATGAGGAGAGAGCTGTAGACGTGGGCTTTGGATTCACCTATCGCAAGACGGACGCCGATCTCTCCGAAACGCCTGATTCCCGACATGAGTCCCGCGTTCCAGAGCACCATCGACATGACGAAGAAGAAGCTGCCGAGAATGATCCAGATACGTAGATATGTCATGTCGAGATATTCTCCGAGGCCTTGCTGCTGCCGGAGGGTGAACATGAGGGGCGAGAAGTCGTCTTCCGGATTCTCGACACCTTCATTGAACGAGTCGGCTACCCTGTCCGCCTCTATCTCGTCATATACGAGATTGGGGAAGAATCCGAGGATCTCCGAAGCGCCGTCCTCCATATCGAGGGTGTATTGCGCGTCGCTGATATCGGCGATCATCATGTTTCGGTCGAGAACTCCGACGCCGAACTTGACCGTGCCGACGAGCCGAAAGTTCTGGAGAGCCATGCTGCCGGTAGAGGTAGCGCTGATCAGTGTCGCCTGCTCTCCGATCTCGACGCCGAGGTTGCTCGCGAACTCGTCGCTGATGACGATCTCGCCCGGGTTTTCCGGCAGCCTGCCGCGGATGACGGCCGTTTCGATATTTAAGCGTTCGATCTCCTTCGAGTCCTTCCCCAGCAGATCGGCCGCGACTCCTATGACAGGGCCCTGGGCCCTCGTCTCGCCGTTCTCGTCGGGGATGTCGAGCAGACCGGCGAAGCGGATGCGCGGAACCCATTCCATTTCGGGATGATTATTTTCGAGCCCGGAGATGATCCCACGGACTCCGCTAAGGGCTAGATCGTTCGGAAGCTGCTGGGCGATCTCGCTGAAGGCCCTCGACATGACCTTGACGTGTCCCGTGTCGAGCTTGGCGTTGCTCCGGATCATGTCGTCTATTACGCCGAGCATGAATGTGTACATAAGGACCGATACCATAACTCCGAGGGTGACGATGACGATCGGGAAGAGGCTCCGGTTCTTATCCCTCAAAAGCCCTTTGAGCAGGAATCTCGTCATGATTGTTTCCCCCTCAGCGCGTCGGTCGGTTTCAACTTAGCAATCTTGGAGGCGGGCAGGAAGCTGACGATCGTGACCGAGACGAGCACGAGCAGTGTCGTGCCGACGAGCAGTCTCACGCCGTAGCTCGGATAGAGTGCCTGCGGGATTGCGAATCCACTATCCTCGACGGCGCTTGGAAGCGGTATGCCGTGCTTCATCACCCAGGCCATGATGGGTATTCCGTATATGGCGCCGACCACGAGCGCCAGAAATCCGTGCAAGGCCCCTTCGAATGTGAAGAGCCAGATCACCCTCGCTCGTTGCATTCCGAGCGCCATGAGCGTGCCGATCTCCTTTCTCCTGCGCCAGATCGAGAGCACCTGCGTATCGAATATCGCGAGCAATCCCATAAAAAGCAGCAGCCCGTAGAGGATGTTGCTTGTTCCCGCCTTCGCCTTTATCAGTTCGGTGACGCTAGCTAATAGTAGGTCGGGTGAGTTGTGGATCCAGGTTGTGTCGCCGGGCGGTGCTTCGGCGAAATTCTTTTCCAGCACGACGAATGTCGCCTCCCCCGGTGCCTGGAGCATTTCGCGGAGCCTCTCGAGAGGTATCCAGATCTGCCCCTGGTCTACGGATGGGGCCGCGTTGCGCATGATCTGCACTATCTGAACGTCGTCCGCGTCGAACATCCCGTTCACATCCCGCCATCTCACGGTGACGTAATCTCCGATTCCGAGCTTCGTCTGTTTCGCCATACGCGAGCCGATCAGGGCAGGGATCGCGTCTGTCGTGTCGGTTCCTAGGAAGCTCGAAGGGATTTTCAGTATCTCCTGGTCCGGATCGATTCCCTTGAGCAGGGCCGACTGCATGCGCCCCTCGGGAAACGCGGCTCCCGATGTGATGAGTATGGGTGTTGCCTCCCCACGCTCGATCAGCCCGGAGAGCGTTTTGCTGAGGGGGGCGTGGCTTTCCTCCAGGGTCAGGGGGTCGTAGGGATCGTAAACCTCGTGTCTGTATTGTCCGCCTCCGTAATTGTAATCGACCGAGATCTCGACCGCGTATTCTCCCATCCCCTTGATCAGGCCCTGAACGAAGATGATCATGAGGAAGGCTATGGAGAGGACGAAGACATTGAGCCAGGTCCTTAAGCCTGCTCCTATGAGGTTTCGAAATGCAAGTTTGATTATCAGCATCGTCTGCACCCCCTCACTGTGACTTGGGAGTTGTTTGAATGTCCTCTGCGACCTTCCCGTCGATCAGTGTGATCTTTCTGCGCACGTAATCGATCACCTTCTGGTCGTGTGTCGCGAAGAGAAAAGTAGTCTCCAGTTCTTTGTTAAGCTTCACCATCATCTTCAGGATATTGTGCGAGTTCTCGACGTCGAGGTTCGCCGTCGGTTCGTCGGCGAGCACCAGCCCCGGTCTTTTTACCATCGCGCGGGCCACCGCGACCCGCTGACTCTCGCCGCCGGAGAGTTGAGCGGGGCGGGATTTTGCCTTGTCGGTGAGCCCGACCCATTCTAGAGAGTCCATTACCGCCTGTTTTCTCCTGCCCTGGTCCATGCCGAGGAGAAGCAGCGGCAGCTCGACGTTCTCGAAAACGGTATAGACGGGGAGCAGGTTGTATGTCTGGAAGATGAATCCGATGTGCTCTGTCCTGAGGCGGGCCGCCGTCTTGTGTGTCAGTTTTGTCGTGTCGGTGCCGAGGACGACCGCACTGCCGCTCGTCGGGAAATCGAGGGCTCCGATGATGTTGAGCAGAGTCGTCTTGCCCGAGCCGCTCGGTCCGACGAGGCCCGTGAACTCGCCCCGCTCTATTATCAGATCGATGTCCCTGAGCGCCGTGAAATGTCCCCGCCCCACGGGATACTGCTTGACGAGACCGCTCGTCGTTATGAGGGCTCCGTTTTTCATTTGCGGCACCTCCTCGTCTCTCGTCTGAAAATCATTATTCTAAGGTCCTTTCTCAGTGATTGAACATAACGATCGCCTGCCCGCCTGTACCGCGGGCGGACATGCTATCGAGGCCGTTCTCTACCTGCTGTGGATTGTGAAACAGGCTCAGATTGAGCGCGAAGTCGTCCCAGGTCCTCTGCCAGGAGAGAAATGAGTAGAAATCTCCGTTTTCCCAATCATAGAAGCAGATCGCGTTGAAATAATCGAGATAACCTGATGGATAGCCGAGCATGAGGGCGGACACCTTCGTCTCCCGTCCCGGATCCAGCATAGGTTCCTTCGTGGACACACTGGATACCATATGTTCGAGAAGTATGTGGATTCCGTTACCGATCGTGTAATCCGCTCCGATTGTTGCTGTCTTCGTCCAGGCCGTTGATATCCTTACGCCGGTCTGCTGCTGAAGGACCGCTTCGAACCATAGACCTATCTCTATATCCCACCGGCCATCGAGGGCAAAGCGTGATTCGCTGATTTCCTCTGAATCCGGCAACTGCGGATCCACTTTCCTGTTGTTGACGGTGAGGGCCGCCTCTCCAGAGCCGATGGGGAACTGGAGGCGCCCGCCGAATTCCGGCCTGTCGTCGGACGTCGTCATGAATTCGTACCCTTTGAGCTCATCGTTATAGTGGAGTCCCCAGAGCCAGATGTTGGTGTTGTTGGGTGCTGTGAATTTGAACAACAGGGCGTATACGCCGTCGGTGAGCTTGAGGGGATCTCGCGGGTCGAGTCGGTCGAACCAGCGCAAGGGGCGAAGGAGGTAGGCGGGGCCGAAGTTTATGACCTGGAGCCCAAGCCTTGTCTCGGTCGTCGCCGTCGCATAGCGGAGCTTAAGGCGGTATAGTTCGAGATCGGCGTCGTCTCCCGGATCGCCGCTCATGATCGCTGCCCATGCGTTTGCCGAGGCCTCCAGATCGACGAAGCTCTCGGCCGTGATATCCTGCAGGAAGTCGAGCTGGGGTATGTACCGTACTCCGGCGCTGTAAATGCGGTCCCCCTCGTCCCTGGCCTCGAGATACCAGCCGCTCAGCTGACCGCGCAGGTGGTACTCGAACGAGTAAGCGGTTGCACTCGAGAATAACACCGCGAAAAAAATCAGGACGTATGCCGTGATCTTTCTGTTCATCGTCTATTTATGACCCTCAGACACCTGAAGGATGCCGAAAAAGAGAAAGGTATGTACTTCTCGTATGAGATTCGATCGGTCTGGATAGACCTTTGCGAGATCCTCGTCGGCGAGGATCTCCTGCATCTTGTTCATCGCCGCCATAAAGAATGCGGGATGCATCCTGCGCATATCCCCACGGTCCTGTGCCTTGGTCACGAACTCCATGAAGAGGGCGAAGTTCTTGTTTCTCATCTCGTGAATGAACTCGACCAGCTCCGGCGCCGCGTGCAGGATCTCGCCGATGAACTCCGGGCTCATTCTCTTGATAAGCTCCATCTTCCATTCGATGAGCAGCTCCATCTTTTCTTT
>DAOUUU010000157.1 GCA_030667985.1 Candidatus Krumholzibacteriota bacterium | reverse complement strand
GACCCGGCACGTCAAACACCCTTCCAAGGTCGTTGCGATAGGAGACACCGTAGAAGTGGTTGTTCTCAACGTCGACAAGGAACACGAGAAGATATCACTCGGTCTCAAACAGCTCGAACCGGATCCCTGGAAAGCACTCGAGAACAAGTATCCTCCCGGCACCCGCCTAAAGGGAAAGGTTCGGAACCTCACCAATTTTGGAGCCTTCGTAGAGATCGAAGACGGAATCGACGGGCTGGTACATATTTCCGATATGTCCTGGGCTAAGCGTGTCCGGCATCCGTCAGAGATCATCAAGAAGGGCGATGAGGTCGAAGTCGTCGTACTCGAGATCGACAGCAACAAGAAACGGATCAGCCTCGGCATGAAGCAGACCAAGGAAAATCCATGGACCTCGCTCGCCGACGAGTTCAGCATCGGCACGGAGACTCAGGGCTTGATCACGAGACTGCTCGACCGTGGAGCGGTCGTCGAGCTCCGCGATGACGTTGAGGGTTTCGTGCCCCAATCTCATCTGGGGATCGAGAACATAAAGAAGCCCACCGATCATTTCAATGCGGGCGCAGAGGTTCCATTGAAGGTCATCAAGATGGATCCGCAGAACAAGAGGATCGTGCTCAGCATAACCGCCTATCTTGAAGATAAAGGCGATGAAGCGATTCAGGAGTTCAAGGACCGGTTTCCATTGATGGAGACCGTAGCGGAAACACCTGTTGAGACATCCGAGCCGGAATCTTCCGAGGAACCGATGGATTCGGAACCTGCCGAAGAAACGGTAAAGCCGGAATCGGCCGAAGATATCGTTGAGACGGAATCGGCCGAAGAAACGGTAAAGCCGGAATCGGCTGAAGATATCGTTGAGCCGGAACCTGCCGAAGAAACGGTAAAGCCGAAATCGGAAACCGAGAAGGCTGAAACAACAGATGACTCGGCCGAACCCGAGCCAGCTTCCGATGAAGAGAAGAAGGAAGACTGACGGTTTCGAGGATTCGGACAATGAATTGACTCAAGGATGGAGGGTGTGGATGCACCCTCTTTCCTTTTTTGCAATGATTTTCCGTCGGGATGTATGTCATGAAAAATCGAAGCCCAACATTCTCGATCATCACATTCGGGTGCAAACTAAACCAGTATGAGTCCGAGTGCATCCGCGAATCACTCGAGAAGATGGAATGGGCCTACAGGGAATTCGACGAGGGATCGGATTATTTCATCATCAACTCATGTACCGTGACAGGAAAGAGTGACTCGCGTTGCAGGAACGCCGTAAGACGGGCAAGGCGTAGAACCCCTGACGCGAAAATCATAGTTACTGGATGCTACGCAGAAACACAGCCAGACCAGCTCGAGATAATGGACGAAGTCGACCTGGTGATAGGAAACGAAGAAAAGGATTCGATTCCTAGCATACTCGGCCGTATGGAGGGGGACTTTGACATAGGTCGCGGAAAAGAACCGTATCCGATGATCGGGGAGTTCCGTGGGCACTCGCGCGCATTCGTCAAGGTGCAGGAGGGGTGCAACGCGAGATGTACATATTGCATCGTGCCCATCGCAAGAGGGAGGAGCCGGAGTATTCCGTCAGGTCGAGTAAAGAGTCAGATCAAGAGATTGGCCGGGAACGGCTATTCCGAGATCGTCCTGACAGGCATCCATATCGGCCGGTACGGATACGATATGGAGGGAGAAACGGACCTTGCCGGATTGATAAAATCCATTCTCGAGGAAATCGATGGTGTCCGCATACGTCTTAGTAGCATCGAGATAAACGAGGTGTCTGACGGCATTCTCGAACTCATATCATCCACAGGACGCATAGCTCCGCATCTGCACATACCGCTGCAGAGCGGAGACGACACCGTCCTCGGGGCGATGGGAAGACCCTATGACACAGTGTTATTCGAGAGAAAGATAGAGCATATCTCGAGTGCGAGCGACAGACTGGGCCTCGGGACCGATTGCATAGTTGGTTTTCCGGGTGAGACGGACGGACAGTTCCGGAATACGTACGATATGGTGAAAAGGCTGCCCTTCACTTATCTACATGTCTTCAATTTCTCCAAAAGGCCCGGCACGCCGGCGGCGACCATGTCAGGTCAGATCCATCCAGAGGTCAGAAAGGCACGCAGCAAACGGCTTATCGAGCTTGGAAAGAAGAAGCGCATCTCGTTCATGAAATCTCTCATCGGCCGCACTGAACCCGCCCTTGTTCAGGGTCCGCGTCACAAATCCTCTCGATTTTCGATAGCGATTACCGGCAATTACTGCGAAGTGCACATCAAAAGAAACGCCGAGTTATCAGGAAAGCCCCATCCGGTCAACATCTCACATTATTCGATGGGCCGCCTCTACGGCATAAAGGGCGATATCGCTCTAATGGAGGAGTAGAAGATATGCCGAGTATCTATTACGAGAGTTTCGGATGTCAGATGAATGCTTATGATACCGAAGTTATCTCTTCGCTGCTCGGGTCGGAAGGATTCGGACGTGCCGATTCTCCCGAAGAGGCCGATATCATAATAGTCAACACCTGCAGCGTCAGGGAAAAGGCAGAGCAGAGGGCTATCGGCAGGCTGAACGATCTATCGAGGTACAGCGGCGCGATCCTCGCGGTATGCGGATGTATGGCGCAGCGGATGGGAGAGAAACTTTTCGAATCGGTCCCAGGCCTCGATGTCGTGGCTGGTACAGACACATATTTTGAGCTCGCCGGATCGATACGTGACGCCCTGGAGAAAAAGCAGCGGACATCAATGACCGCTGTAGACGGAAAAATAACCTACAGCCTCATTGATGGAAGATCGCCCGGTGGGGTCACAAGATATCTGAGCATCACGAGGGGATGTGAAAACTACTGTTCATACTGCATCGTTCCCTATGTAAGGGGAAGGGTGCGGAGCAAGGAACCTGAGACAATCGTGCGGGAAGCGAGCGAGATGGTGTCGGCCGGAGCAAGGGAGATAACTCTCCTGGGTCAAAACGTGATGGCCTATAGATATGGTGATCTAGATTTTCCCCGCCTGATCCGCAGGATGATCGATGAGACCGAGGTGAGAAGGCTGCGTTTCCTGACAACCCATCCCCGCGACCTCGACATGGAGATCTTTCAGCTCATGGCTACCGAGGACCGCCTGTGTCCCCATCTCCATCTGCCCTTCCAGTCCGGAAGCGACCGTATCCTTTCACTGATGCGCAGAGGATACACAAGGGATAACTATATGAGCGCAATAAATGAGGCGAGGAATATATTACCGGAACTCGCCGTAACGACTGATGTGATCGTAGGCTTCCCGACCGAATCCAATGAGGATTTTCTGCAGACGCTATCGATGGTGGAGCAGTGCCGGTTCGAGGCCGCATTCACATTCAAGTACTCGCCAAGGCATGGCACCTCGGCTGCGCTTTCCGAGGATGATGTGCCGGCGGAGGCAAAGAAGGAGCGGCTGTCACGTCTCAACGAAACAGTTCAGAGGATACGCCTTGAAATACTCGAGAGGCAGCTTGGCACCGACTCTGAAATCCTCCTTGACGATACCGTGAAAAAGGGAGAATATCGTTTTGGGAAAGGCAGGACAAATCATTTCAGGAATGTCCTGGTTCCGGAAACAGAACGGGAACCTGGGGACATCTTCAGAGTTAGGCTCGAAAAATTGAGGAAATTCACCTTTATAGGCAAGGAAATCTAGAGGAGGTACCCCAGGTGTGGATCATTCGAGGAGTAATCCTATTGATAGGTGTAGCGGCACTCGTGTGGCTAAGCGCATTGAACGCAGGTACAAAGGTTATATTTCACTTATTTACAAGGACATATAACGTTGAGTTAAACCTGATTATAGTTGTTACGTTTATTGCTGGAATGCTTATATGGGCTGTTGGCGCCTGGATAAGGGAAGCACAGCTGAGGCTGCATATACTGAAAAGCCGCCGTAACAATAGAAAGCTTCGCGAGGAGATCTCCGACTTGAGGAACCTTCCCCTAGAAGAGGATCCGGAGACCGAGATCATCGAGTAACAAG
>DAOUUU010000097.1 GCA_030667985.1 Candidatus Krumholzibacteriota bacterium | reverse complement strand
TCGAGCAGGTTGCGAACATTCCTCAGACTCGGGTAGAACGCCATGACATCCTCGCGGTCAAGTTCCGAATCGCAGAGGAAACTTCGGAGATTATCCGTTAACGTGGCGATCAGGTAAGAGCCTTTGCTCTCGATATCGACTTCGACGCTGAGTTTTAAATCATCTTCGCTGCCCGAGAGCTTGCAAACGTCGAACAGACACCCTTCCAATATGACGGCAAGCGCCGACGCAACGTCCCGGTCTAGAGAACAATCATCGACTCTCGCACCGAGCTCCGCGTCCCAGCCCTTGATCCGGCTGTGAAGATAAAAGAAGTCCTTTACTCCGTCGAGGACCGTGCCGCAAGAAACCTTCGACAGAAACCTTCTGTCGACATCGCCGAGACGGCTCAGAATATCACCTATAAGATCTATGAAAAACTCGCTTTCCCCGAAGGCTAGTTCGAGGTTCCTGATGATATCACTCCGCTTGCTCGGATCCTCCAGATACATACTGAAGCGGTCTCGCACTCCATTCAGGGAGTCTATGAGCCTGTCTAGAGTCGAGAAACTTTCGGTGTACCCGTCGAGGGGACCGTTAGAATCGAGTTGGATCTCTTCGGGCGGTTCGGCTTCAGAAGGTGTAAAATCGCCTTCCTTTAAAATCACTTCCATTTCCATCTTCAAACCCTGGAAAATATCGAGTATCGCGCCGTCCACAGCCTCTGTGGCGAGCATCTCCCCGACAGCCTGCTCTTCCGCCTCGAGAACCTCTGAAACGATCTGCGAGAGTTGCTCATCCCAACACCGCCGCGAATCGCACGACTTGTTGAAAATCTCCCTGAGCAACGAGAGCGCTCCGCTCCACGGATCGAGCCCGAGCATACTCGTGCTCCCATCCAGGAGCTTCGTCGCCAGGGATGCCTTGCGCATCGAGCCATCGTCGATCGTCACGCCGGACGCCATCGACATCAGATCATTCAACTTGGCGATATGATCCTGGACCTGTTCGTTGAACAGTTGCTTGTTATTCTCGCTCATCTGCAGCAATTATCAATCCCCTTACCCTTGTGTCATAGTCTCTTCGACATACTCAACAGCGCCGAGATCGAATAGATCGTAAATAGGATCCTCTTCTTCAGCGGAGGCAGCCGGTTGTTCGGGCACGCTGGGGGCTACCGCCGCCTGGTCATCGCTACTTCCCGGCTCGTCGACCACCACATCTTCGGTCTCTCTGACGGCCACTTCCTCTGGACCCACATCCACCGGTTTTTGATCCTTGTCTATATCGATCTTGAACCACTGCTTATCTGCCTTTCCCAGCCAATCCTCTTCAGAACCGGCAGATTCGGGCACTGTGCCGGCATCCTCAGCCGGAGACGGATCATCGTTAACAGCTTCCTCGACCGCCGCAACGGTCTCGTCCAGGATATCCTCAGCGACATCGATGGGTATGTCGTACACCGTCTCCTCCGAATCCTCGCGGGATTCGGGGGCTTCCTCCTCACTCGAGTCGGTATCTTCTTCCGTGACTGGCTGGGCTTCCTCTTCTATCACAGGAGGTTTCTCGGCCTCCGGCTCATCCACGGTCTCCCGATCCTCTTCAGCATCCGGCCCGGCCTTTTCTTCACTATTTGGATAAAAACCCTCTTTCATATCTGATAGGGAAAACCCATCCGCTTCAGGCTTCTCAAGGGAGGAGACCAGGTCTTCCGAGATCTGGTTTTCATCGGTCCACGTTCTGCCATGATCGACGACGAGCTCCTCCTCTCCCACTGAATCCTCTGTATCCTTTCCTAAACGCTCTATGACGAGATTATCATCGTTCTCATCGCTAGCGGACTCGCCCTGTTCGACATCGACTGCAGCTTCATCTTCGGACAGGTTTTTCACACCCTTGTTCACGAGATCCTGAACATCATTGATCTCGGTAGCGATGTAGCTGAACCGCTCTCTGAGCTGGTTGCATCTCTCCTCAATTACCCTGGAGATACTTGTGATCGAACGCGTCACTTCACCCATATCTCTCGATTCACTGCCAGGGGTCACCACTAGCTTCTCCTTCAGCGAGTAGCAAGTGCCGAGCAGGCCTTGAGCCATACTGGAAAAGGTATTGCTGAGCTTGTTGAACCTGTCGGCCGTCAGGCGCACCTTCTCGGCGAACTGGGCCAACTCGTGCTCCTCGGCCTCACCCTTGGCGGCCATAAGAGCGATATTCAAAGCGAGACCGTTGTTCTCTTCTGAGAACTCGTTCAGCACCTTTCCACCCTCTTCCAGCTTGTGGAGGGTGTTTTCCATCTCGGATATAATCGCCTTCATAATATTATTGTGCGTTTTTCCCTCTTCGGTCGTGCCAGCGTCCTTGTTAATCTGTTTGGCCAGACTGCCAAGCTCGTTCACGGCGTTAATGATCTCGGGATAATCCTCATCTGTTCCGCCTACTTGTTCGACGATCCTGCCTGTCGACAGAGCGACCTGCCCGAGTGCCGACTTCCCATCGTGCACCTTCTTTTTCAGACTCGAAAGTGCCTGCTTGTTAGCGTTTATGTTTTCTTCAATCTTGCGGTAGAGAGATGTCCACCATCGATCTTCGACGAGAGAATCCTGTGTCGCCTCGCCCTGAAGCAGTGTATCTATCTCCATCTCGAGATCGACAGAGCGGCTTTCCATCTGATCCTGCTGCTCGGTCAACTGCTCGGAGATGCCCCGAATCTGATCACCGTAATTCCTCAAAACCGATTGCAGTTCCGGATAACTCCTCAATTTCGCTATCTGGGCCGGACTCGTCAGATCATCTATGCTCTCTGCGAGCTGGACCATCTTCCGATAGTCCTGTCCGGAATCCAGGTAATGCCTGTACCGCCGTACGGCCGACGAGATTGCAAAGTAGCTGATTATCGAAGTGACGATCAAGCCAGCGATGAGCGGAAAAACTTCCCTGAAGAAACCGAACGAGTCGATTTCCCACTTCCCTAGCCCCCCCGATAGCCACTGCAGCTCGACATTGTAGGTTTCGACGACGTAGTATCCCGCTCCGATCCCGACAACGACTAGCAGAAGCGCTACAAGGACACCGATTTTCCATGGCGAGGTGAGCACTGGTCTCTTGTGAGATTTTTCCTTCACCGTAAATCTCCTTGTTAGAACGAGGCTGTATACCTCTGGCGAATATTTAAATCATAGAAATACTTCTGCCCATTATTAATCCTATCCGGATTTCGCAAAGATTATGCCAGGTATGAACTTGCGCTTAGAAGGCGTGTTTTCACGCCCTTATAAGAAACCACGAAGGAATTGACGGAAAAATTAGGACGAATATGCTCATTCCACTTGCGTTTTGCAAGGTGGCCGCAGAAACGCACTTCAGGGCAATCCGCCATTTACGGGCAGGTTAAAATTGCAGGTGTGGCAAACATTTGCTCTGTTCCAGACAGCCTATTTCTTCTTGGAACAGATCACGGAGTATAGTGATGGAACCCTGTCATCTATAATATTATTGGCCGGCGTCACGTTTTTATTCTTCGCTTCCTCAATATTGACGTCGATGACCTTCAACGATTCACTCCTGTCACCAGCCGAGACGATCACCTCTCCAGTAGGATCGACCACCTGGCTACCGCCGGTGAATGTGAGGCTGCCTGTGCCCATTCTCTCCGTTCCGATCCTGTTGGCCGTAATAGCGAAAACTCTGTTTTCTATACATCTCGTCTTCATAGCGGCCTGCGCATATGGAAGGATGAGGTTGCTTGGATGACAGAGTATCTGGGCGCCCTTGAGCGTCAGCGATCTGCTGACTTCGGGGAAAATCCAATCAAAACAGATCATGATGCCCAGCTTGGCCTCTCCGGAGGAGATGACCTTCAGAGACTTGCCGCGGGTGAAGAAAAGCTTCTCCCTTTCGAACAAATGGACCTTCTGGTAGACCTCCACTTTGCCCTTTTCCGAAACATAGACCGCAGCATTGTAGTACTTGCGCTGAGCCTTCTGGGCCATGCCGAAGATCAGATTTAGCCTTTTCAGTTTCGCGATCTTCTTCAGTTCGGTCACCGTGTAGCCACCCGGGATCCTTTCGGCCAAAGAAGCGAGTTCCTCCTTGTTCCGGAACAGATACCCGGTATTGAAGAGCTCCGGCAACACTATCGTGGCGTCCGAAACCCTCGATAGCAGCGTAATTACTTTCTTTACATTCTTTTTCGTGGCCCCAAACTTGGGTCGGAGCTGCAGGAATCCTATCCGCATCGAAGCCCCCTTGATTTTCAGTGACGGTTAGAGTCGACCCTGCTCGGCAATGTGGCGATTATACCAAATTTGATTTCAAATTAAAGCCCTTAATTTTAGAAGGCTTACCCCCAATGGTTCGTCACGTGGCACAAACCTTGCAGAAACCAATGCAAGACAACGGATTAGACATCTTGAACCGCAACGGAGCTTGCATAATGAGCGCTGTTACAACCTATCAGCCACTCGGCACCGGTTCCTCGGAAGAAACCTACTTCTATATGATGAACTGCCTGCTTTACAGCAGGATGGATAGTGGATTCCCCTCGAATGACGAGTACCTGGATGAGGATGTAAACGTCTATCTGGCGAGTCTGCTCACCGGTGCAATCCACAGCGGCGACAAGAACTCATCGACGCTCTATCTCGCATCGTGCGATTCCTCTCTGTTCGATTCGGTAAGGACGCTCGAGAATCCACGGGAGAAGTACAATATCTACAAGGCGAATGCAGACCGGCTCATCATTGCGTTGGGGATATTTGGCAATCCAAGACTCAGGAGACACAATTCCACGCCCCATATGGCGGCGGCGGAGAGATCCTACATCGGACGCGGAAAGGCCTATTACAGTCTCGCCGAGTCCTACGCGGTGGAGACATGCCGCAGACACACGGCTATAGCCGATGTCCTTGGAAAGCTATCTAGAGGATTCGAGAAGTATGTGAAGATCCTATCTCTGATGAGGAGTGAATACTTCGATTTCCGGCACCGGATAAGTGAAGGAGAGCTCTTCCACCTGGAAAAGTCGCTCGACTGCATCGGGCAAAAAGAACAGCTCAAGGAGCTCTACGACAAATTCCTGGACCTTTACTCAGCGTACGGCGAGAACAGAACGGATGCGGCGAAGCTGAGAATCGAAAAAGTTTGCTCGAGAATACGGGAGATCGATCCATCATTCCGGTTCGAGATCGAATGACCTGATCCTGCCACCGCTATACTTCCTTGATAAAATCACTGCACCTGTTGAAGACTTCCGGAGCGTTTTCAGAAGTCACAAGAACATGCCCTCCGCGCTCGAACTCTACAAACACAGAACGCGGATTCCTGGTGCGGATGCGGAGCATTTCGAATCCTTTCATCGAAAGAACCGGGTCGTTCTTGGCCTGCATAACGAGAAGGGGTTGCTCTATTGAAACAACATTCGCTCTTGTACGCTCCATGAGATCGAGCATCGTATCTTCGAGAGGCGCCAGACGGCGGGCGACAGGCGGCGCTATCCTTCGTATTGCTTGAAAGGCGATGGTTCGCGCTGTCGGAGTCGACACGAGGGCCGGAGAAATGAGAACACCGCTCTTTACAGGATAGCGTTGCATTAGATTAATGGCAATCGTACCGCCGAAGCTGAAACCGATCAGGTATGTGCTCTCCGTATAGTCGAGAAGGATTTCCAGTGTAATTTCACTGGTCGAGAGACAACTGCTCCAACTGCATGTGGCGCTGTTGTTCAACCGCTTCTTCCATGGAATCGAGCTCTTTGACGAGCTGCTCCTGTAAGTTTCCCTTGATGCCGCGCCCAGGGGCAACCTGATCCCGTAGACGGTGTACCCGTGCTCGAATAGATGCTCCCCAAGCTGCCGCATCTCATAGGGTGTCCCCCCGCCGCCATGGATCAAGAGGCAGCAGAGCGATTCTCGCTCCTGGAGCATGAGAAAACTCCTGTCCTGCTCCGGAACGCTGTTCTTTCTTTCGATGTATACGACACTCTCATGAAATAGTTTTACCAGCTCCTTGCGAAGGTTGAGACTCTTCGGGGTCTTCTGAATCTTCTTCTTCAGTTCCCAGATCGTCTGATTGATATTCGACAAAGTGTTTCTCACTATTGTGACCTTTCCAGCCTCCGCCCGGAACAGGCACGGACGCAGAGACCGCATATGAGTGTGTTCAGTTTCTCTTCCCTTGAAAACCGCCTGAGCTGAGCGGCGCATTTGTCCAGATCGAACTGCTCCGGATCCTCGTGTATGGCTCCTACTGGACAGACTTTTATACAATCGACGCATTGGCCGCAATCAGATTCCAGAGCCCGGCCTTCGGGCAGCGGGAGGTCCGTCAATACGGAAGCATAACGGACCTGCGAGCCGAATCGTGGGTTCACGAGCAGATTATTCCTGCCTCTCCATCCCAGTCCGGCCAGGAATCCGGCTTCTCTGTGGGACAAGTGCGCGAGCAGCCGGTCCCAATCTAGGATCTGCGAGGCGGACACCGGGAAAGCATTATGCCCCGTTCTTTGGCATTCACCGGCGAGTCTCAGCGCTGCCTGATCGAGCGCGAGATTGACCATACGGTAATGGTGGTAATAGGTCCATGTGGGAGCCGTTTTCACCGTTTCGAGGACAGGGGCCGAGAGCTGTATACCCATCACCAGAACACTTTCGAGCTCCGAAACCTCTCCCCTTACGGCATCGTGGATCATATTCCGAAGTCCATCGTCGATCCGGGCAGAAGCGACGAGATCGATTCCGGCGCCTTCGGCAACCCTCCTCAACCTATCGAGATTCTCTTCGCGTGTTTGTGATTTACTCATCCCGTCTTCCGCCCGCAGATCCGTCGCGCCGATCAGCTCGTCCGGTAATTCGGGGCTTCCTTGGTAATTACGATATCGTGCGGGTGGCTCTCCCTCAGGCCGGCCTGTGTGATCTTGATGAAACGACCTTTCGCCTTCAGTCCCGTGATATTCTTGACGCCGGTATAGCCCATACCGGCCTTGAGGCCTCCGACCAGCTGGAAGACGTTGCTGGCAAGGCTCCCCTTGTATGAAACCCTTCCCTCAATACCCTCGGCCACGAGTTTGCTCTCCTCAACGACTCCCTCCTGGAAATAGCGGTCGCTGCTCCCCCGCTTCATCGCGCCGATCGAACCCATACCGCGATAAACCTTGTAACTCTTTCCCTCGTGATAGATGATCTCTCCGGGACTTTCCTCGGTGCCGGCGAATAGGCTTCCGATCATAACCGAATCTGCGCCGGCAGCGATCGCCTTGACTATATCCCCCGAATACTTGATGCCTCCGTCGGCGATGATGGGAATTCCGGACTTCGCGGCCGCTTCTGCGCAGTCCATGATCGCCGTGATCTGAGGAACACCGATCCCCGCTATAACACGCGTCGTGCAGATAGCGCTCGGGCCTATACCGACCTTGACGGCGTCGACTCCGAGCCTGATCAGATCCCTTGTAGCAGCGGCGGTGCCGACATTACCAACAATCAGCTGAAGCGTCCTGCGGTATTTCTTCCGTATTTTCTGAACCGCATCGAAGACTCCCTTTGAATGGCCGTGAGCTGTATCAACGACTATGACATCAACATTTGCCTCTAAGAGGGCTGCCACTCGCTGCATCGTATCGCTCGTCACGCCCACCGCCGCACCGACGCGGAGCCGTCCTCTTTCGTCCTTGCAGGCTTTGGGAAAATCGAGCCGTTTCTGGATATCCTTGACCGTGATGAGTCCCTTCAAGCGGTTCTTACGATCGACGACGGGAAGTTTCTCTATCCTGTTTTCATGCAGGATCTTCGTCGCCCTCTCCAGCGTTATCCCCTCGGCCGCCGTGATGAGGTTCTTCTTTGTCATTACCTCGCTGACCTTCTTTTCACCAGGATCGATGAATCTCAGGTCCCGGTTGGTCAGGATCCCGACGAACACTCCATCCCTTCTCGTTACGGGCAGGCCTGAGATGCCGTACTTCTTCATCATCTCCTTCGCTTCGCTAACCAGCTGGTTCGGCAACAGGGTGATTGGATTCGTTATCAGACCGCTTTCGCTCCGTTTCACTCGGTCGACCTGTTCCGCCTGCTCAGCTATGGAGAGATTCTTATGAATGATACCAATACCGCCCTCCCTCGCGAGGGCTATGGCGAGTTCCGCCTCCGTAACGGTATCCATCGCCGCCGATACGATTGGGATGTTGAGATGTATCTTCTTGGTCAGGAAGGTTTTAACTTCGACATTTCTCGGGTGAATATTCGATTTTGCCGGAATGAGCAGCACATCGTCAAACGTGAGGCCTTCTTTTACTAATTTTTTCACCATTAGATACACCGAAGGAGCCTCATGCTCCCTCTGCCTCCTCTCATCGCCTGGATTCCAGACCCATTCTCTTAACGTATCTCATATCGTGGTGTTAGCAAAATACCCTCAACCCGTACGGCTGTCAAGATTCATTCAATACAGGCAGAGTCTTGATGACCGCTTTCCGGCGGTCGTAAGTCGCAATTCCGGTCACACCCAGCCGCCGAAGCGCCTTGAAGGCCTCGTCGTAGTCCAGCCCCACCTCCTCGGGTCTGTGGGCGTCCGAACCGAGTGTGACCGTGACTCCGGCCTCGATGCAGGCCCCAAGAAGCTTCAGATCGGGATAGATCGATCCAGCCCCCCTTCTGATGCCCGCAGTACTCACTTCGATGGACATACCATTGGACGAGAGAAGCCGGGCGACCTCCCGATACTCGTTTTCGAGCGTATCTGGAGGCTGAAAGTGCTCACGCCTAATCGCGTCGGCATGAGCCGCGATATCGAAGAGCCCCGTCGAAATCATCCTCTTCAGAAGCATGTAGTAGCGCGGGAAGACCTCATTCGGATCCTCGGTCTCGTAGCGCGGGAGGCCGACCCTGCTGGTAAAGTGCCAGTCATCGAGAAAATGGACTGAACCCAGGACATAGTCGAATGGGTACTTGTCGAGCAGGCGCGCCGTCTTCTCCTCATGCCCCTCGAAATAATCCGCCTCTATTCCAAGCTTTATCAATACACGATCGCTGTACCGGTTTTGAAGCGAGAGCACAAGATCGACGTAGCGCGGAAGATCCTCCTCGAGCATTGCGTGATATGGATCGGGATCTATGACCTTGGGCAGGTGAGCGCTGAATCCGATCTCATCGAAACCCTTCTCCAGAGCCGAAGTGACGTATTCCTCCAGCTCGCCCGTAGCGTGTCCGCAGAAATTGCCGTGCAGGTGGTAGTCGATCATTGCTGGTATCCTATCCTCCTCAGCATATCCTGGGAAGAAGGTCGCCGTAAGGCAAATCGACGACCCGCTCGCCGCCGAGCGGCGTCTCGAGTATCACGACGCCTTCCGGCTCGCTCTCTACCTGTCCGATGACTGCGGCGGCGCTCCCGAGCCTGTGCTTCCGCATGAAGGCGAGGATCGACTCGGCCTCCTCCGGGGCGACGACCGCTATGAATTTACCCTCATTGGCTATATGGAGCGGATCGTAACCCATCAACTCGCAACCCTTCATGACAGCCCCACTTACCGGTATATCCTCTTCCCTTATACGGATACACACATCGGAATCCCTGGCGATCTCGTTCAGCACAGCCGCAGCTCCGCCCCTGGTCGCGTCCCTCATCGCCCGTATCCCGCCGCATTCTGCTAGGAGCGGCACGATAAGATCCGAGAGCGGTGCCGTG
>DAOUUU010000174.1 GCA_030667985.1 Candidatus Krumholzibacteriota bacterium | reverse complement strand
GAAAATATATAATCCTTCGTTCCAGTCCGCCAGATAATTGACAGTCATACAATTTTCTAGGCCCAGACTACTGAAAAGTTCCACCGGGTGCAACCTATCTTGAGTTATCGGGACCTCTCTGCTACACTCTCCATTCATCGGAGGTAGGGTATGCACGATAACGAGTTACGAAAACTTCATTTTGTAAGGCACGCCGAATCGGTCTGGAACGGCGAGAGGCGAGTGCAGGGGACTTGTCCCGGCGTGCTGCTCAGCGAAAGGGGAAGGGAACAGGCGCGTCTGCTTGGGGAGCGGCTGCGGCGGATGGAGTTCTCCGCGGTCTACTCGAGCGACGCCGAGCGGGCCGTCGAAACGGCGCGTATCGCTCTGGGTGGAGAACGTGAAATCTCCTTGCGCTCCGAGCTGCGCGAGCTCACGCTCGGAGCGTGGGAGGGACGTTTGATCGGCGAACTCCGGAAAGAGGCGCAGGATCAGATCGATCTATGGTATCGAGCGCCCACCAAAGTGGAGATCGATGGGGCTGAGAACCTCTATGCTTTCCGCGACCGTGTCGTCTCGGCGATCGAGAACATAATCGACTCGTCCGGCGAGGGCGACCTGCTCATATTCACCCACGGCGGAGCAATATGCGTCTACCTTACGCACATCTTCAAGATGGATCTTGATGACCTCTGGAGTTTCTCGCTTCCCAACGCCTCGATCACATCGATCGTCCTCGATTTCAGGCCCCGCCTCAGTTCCTTCGGTGATACCGCTCACCTCATGGGCAACGCTCTTGGCCTGAACGGCATGCCCTCCGCATTCTAGGGCGTTTGGTCAAAGTCTTCGATCATTCTGATGATTCATGATAAGGGTTGCGGGCGCTGCGTGCCCGGTGAGCATACGAGAGGCTCGATTCCGGCGTCTTCCCATACGGAGCTACTCTCCATGCAGAGCTCGATGCTGGCCTCGGGAAAGCGCTGGAGAACGAGACCGGCGATCTCACGGTAGAGCGAGACGCGTGAGGGACGGTATAGCCTGAGTTTTCCCTCCCTGTCGCGGAGGAACTCGCCGCGGAGGATCGGGCTGCGCGGTACGGTTTCACGTACGCTCTCGAGAAGTCCCGAAGGAAACCGCAGGGCGCCGAGCTCGAAACGGTAGATACCGTTTCCGCCGGCCGCCTCCTTTAATCCGTCAAGTAGCCTCCCGTAGGAAGCGATATCGGCATAGGCGGGTATGATAGGGTCGAGCCGGACGCCGGTCTTGATTCCGGCTCCTCTAAGTGCGCATATCGCGTCGAGCCTCGCTCCGAGCGAGGCGGTTCCCGGCTCTTCGCGCTCCATCATCTCTTCCGGCCCCAGCGTCCAGGTGACAAGAAGCCTGTCGAGCAAACTCCCGGCAGGTTCTGATCCGCTGGAAAGTCGGCTTGGATCATCCGCCGCGGCCAGAAGATGTTTTACATTATCGCTTTTAGTTCGCGCCTCGAGGAGTGTGCTGCTTCCCTCAAACAGAGGTAGAAGATCTAGTGTCGTACCGGTGAGATCGTCCAGAGCGAGGCTGTCCGACATCTCGCCCGTCGTCATAAAGCGGGGAGCATCCTCCGCGATTGCTCTGGCCGTCTCCTCCTTCATGCGCCCGGTGTCTGTAAAGATCACAACACTCCGGTGCTCGAGATATGAACGGAGGTAACAATAGCTGCAGGAATAGGGACAATTCATCATCGGGATGATGTATTTCTCCCCGCAGGGGGGTGTGCCCGGAGTCTGCGGAAAATCCTTCACGAACGCGCCGCGCCGCCGCATCAGTACGAGCGAGTCAGAGGCGCGGGAACCGCTCGAGAGATACCTGCGGGCATCGTCAAGGATCTCGACCTTTGCACCTGGAAGCCTTTCGCGCAGGTGTGCGGCGAGCGGATCGCCCTGCGCCTCGCGATCGACCAATAGGTTATTCCATCTCGTTTTCATCGGGGATCAATATCCACCCCGTCTCAGCCAGCGGATTACGTCGCCGGCCATCGCGTAGATGAGTGCCACACCTGCTACAAAGCCTCCGATATGAGCGAACCAGGCGACACCGCCGCCCGCCATGCCGCCGAGCGATACCATCGCGGAGACGAGCTGGATCACGAACCAGAAGATAATTATGACGAATGCAGGAACGACCGCCATCCGTATGAAGAATCCGAGAAAGATGAGAGAGAGGACACGAGCCTTGGGAAATGCGATCAGGTAGGCTCCGATGACTCCGGAAATCGCGCCGCTAGCGCCGACCGTGGGTATGATCGACGAAGAATCTATTGCTATATGGAGCGCGTGGGCGGCGAGCCCACATACGAGATAAAAGATGATAAACCGTGCGGGTCCCAGTATATCCTCGATATTATTGCCGAATATCCAGAGGTAGAGCATGTTGCCGCCGAGATGCAGCAGGCTCCCGTGCATGAACATGCTTGTGATAAGTGTGATTACGATCGGGGTCGGACCGGGGAAGTGCATAAGTTTTCCACCCGCGACGTCATATCCGCCGACCAGGTCGGTCATCCGTGTGATCTCGAAAGGGGTAGCGCCGTAAGCTGCGACAAAGGCGTGGAACTGTGGCCCAAAAGACATCTGGTAGATGTAGACGAGGACGTTGGCGGCGATCAGGGCGATTGTCACATAGGGCGTGCGGACGGTCGGATTTATGTCTTTTAACGGTAGAAACATCTCTAG
>DAOUUU010000061.1 GCA_030667985.1 Candidatus Krumholzibacteriota bacterium | reverse complement strand
TTTATCGCCGTTTTTCCAGGCAACGAGCGTTTCCCGGGATATAACCTCAGCCTGATCGGGACTCTTCATACTCAATACAACCCCAGCTTTGACTTTATTCGACAGAAAAAACACCCGCTGAGGGTGTTGGGCTGCATTTTCTCATCCGGATAAATGTAGAGCTCTGCCACCTTTCCGGCCGAAAGCTCACTCCCGGATAGAATCCGGCGACATCACATACAGCGCCGATCGATCATTCCTCTGGCGGCTTCGGCGGCTCCTCGCCCCCGAAAACCTGGCGTCTGGCTATCGGGCCTACGATCGGGAGCTCGAAATTACGCTCCAACAGGGCCTGATACATGATGAATAACCAGACGGCAATAACGAATATCCCCAGAATGATGTTGATACCGGGGATCCAACCGAACACCACACTGATTATGATAAAGAAGATCCAGAGGAGTATCGACTGGACTGCGTGGAACCTTACGAGCTTGTTCTCCTTCTCGAGAAAGAGAAACAACAGCCCCCCGAACAATGGCACGAAATAGGTGATCAAGCTCGCCACGCCCTGAGGGACCGATGTGCTCTGACTAGGTTTTTCCGACATTTCGCCACCTCCTTGACAGCGCTAACATTATAGTGCAATCCGGCCGAGCGGCAAAGAGTAAAAACGGACTGGACGCGCCGGCGCCCTGGCCCTCTACCTTCTCTTCACCGAGATGTTTCCATTCGTTGCTCTCAGGTTGATACTGCCCCTACCATCCCCGAGCCGGCCGCTGATCCGGCTTCGTTTGACCCTGATCTCGCCCTCCAGGGCAAAATCGAGGCGGACGCGGCCATTTGTCGTCTTCGCATCGAGTTCGCCGCCGGCTTTTTCCGGCAGATGGAGTTCGACCCCGCCGTTCGTCGTCTTCAGCTCGAGGTCTCCTCCACTCGAGAATTCGTCGAGATGGCACATGATGCTACCATTGACCGTCTTCAGTCTCCCTTCCCCCCCGGCCGACAGCAGGTCGATCCCTCCATTGACCGACTCCAGATCAAAGGCGCCCCGAGTCCCCCGAGCTTCGATACATCCGTTTGTGGTCTTCAGTTTCAAGCTGGTCTGGCGGGGCACCTTGACATCGTAGCGTATTCTGATCGACGTATGATCGCCCAGGCCGAAACCGACCTGCCGTATCCTGGGAAGATCGGCTTCGATGCTCACACGATCACCCCGTTCGTCGACTTCGAATCTCAATTTCTCATATAGCTCGTTCGCCTTTGACTTGCTCGGAGCTTTGATCTGTATTTCCGCCGTCACGGAGATCTCGTTGCGGTCCCACACGGTCACCTCGATAGCGCCGTTCACGTTTCTCAGCTCAAATTCCGCCGGTTCACCCAGGGCGAAGCTCCTGGTCCACTCCTGTTTCAACCTGTAGGCCGATAGTGCCGAAGGTATGATCAGCAGCAAGAGCAGCAACGCGACGGTCCAATGTCTCCTCATTGTCTAAGCCTCCCTGCATTTTAACGATTACCAGCCCCGCAGGGCCTCGATCTCTCACAGTGTATAACGAAAAATATGGGGTTTTGTTTCGCGGTTCAAAGAGATGCTACACTTCTATTTCCATCCCGTCCGATGCAACTTCCACCGGGCCGTCGTATAAACGCTTTACACCCTCGATCGCCGAGGCTTCCTCCATGGAAGGATAGAGATGCACCAAGACAATCCTCCCGACACCCGCCTCTACCGCGATACGCCCGGCCGACGACGGCGTCAGGTGCCCGCTCATTGCACGATCGTCGGGAAAAGAGCACTCCGCTATCAGCAGATCGGCCCCGTCGGCCGACTCTACGATCGATCGTGTGTAACCGGTATCACCGGTAAAGACTACCGAGGAACCTTGATAATCCAGACGGTATGCGTATGCTTGCTTTCCGGCATGATCCGCCTCGCAAGCCTTGATATCAGGTCCTTCCCCTGAGTGCCCGGCGGAACAAAACGCTCCGCGGAGGCCCAGGCGATCGCCGCCCGGTACGATCCCATCGTAGAGACCGTTCCAGCCATCGATGAAGCGATCGAGCCCCTCAGGTCCGAATATCTCTATATACCCCTCCTCCGGATCTGATCCGTCGTTCTTCATTGCAGAGAACAATCGCCCGAGGCCGAGCGTGTGGTCTGGATGGAAATGGGTTATGAATATTCTCTTGATATCCTTGTAAGAACGCCCGGATCGCTCCACCGCCTCCACGGCGCCCGGGCCGCAATCGAAGAGAATCGTCTCACCGTGCGCCTCGACGAGCAGGGATGTTGCTTTTCTGCTCGCGGACGGAATTATGGTGCCCGTCCCCAGTATTACGACGCGTACGGCCATTACTCGATCCGTTCGGAGGGTTCTGTTTTGCCGGTTTCAAACCTACCGGAGCGGGGAGTATTCTGTCAAAGTGATTCTGACCTGTTACTGGGGGATCCACCAAGAGGGAGAAAGGGCCGCTCAGCCTCCGAACCGTCTGCTCAGCCTGCCCCTGAAGGAACCGTGCTGGCGGAGCGCCCTCTTCAGATCATCCATCGATTTCACCGTCTCACGGTAACCTATCTCCATCATCTCCCTCGCCTCATGAAGTGCGAATGGATTATAGGCTCCAAGATCGGGACAGATGAGAAAATCGGCCATCTTCTGGGAAGTTCGGGAATTATACTGTGAGACAAAAGAGGTGACCTGATTGATGACCTCGAGGATATGTTTAGGTTTATGCCGGGATTCCGCACTCGTCTTTCCGAGATCGACTCCGATCTTGAACATCTTTCCGAACGAAGCGAGCGTCTCGACGGGAAGAAACTCGATAAGAGCGCCGTCGACCAGGCTATGCCCCTTGATCTCGACGGGATGAAATATCTGCGGAATGCTGCTGCTCGCCTGACACGCGGAGGCCACCCTTCCATTCTTGAAAACCTTCTTGCCGCCTCCGGTCAGATCCGCCGCGACAACGGCCGTCGGGATCTCGAGATCGCTGAAATCGATATCGCCTATCTCCCTGACGATGAGCTCGGCTATCTTGTCGCCCGAAAGAAAGCCGAGTCTGGAGAGGGTGAGCCCGGCCAGCTTCCACCACTGCATCGTACCAGCGATCCGCTCCAGTTCGGCAATGCTCTTGCCGCCCGCAAAGAGAGCGGCGACTATCGACCCTCCACTCGTACCGCTCAGATAATCGATATTGATCCCATTCTCCTCGAGAGCTTTGAGGACACCGATGTGCGCTACGCTCTTTGCGGTCCCGCCGCTGAGCGCCAATCCGATCGGAATACGGGCCACGTGTCAACTCCTTAGAGTAGGGCAAATGAGACACAGACACTCCCCGCTATAGTGCCACAATGAACTCACGGTGACAAGTGCTCGGGGACCGATTATCTTCTTGTCGTGTGTGGATTCGTTTCGGTATGACTCAAGAACGCTCGATGGCCGGCTCGCGCAGCTTTCGAATACGGTCGGCCGAGATCTTCCCCGGATCGAGCGCCGCGACTCTCTGATAAGCCTCCAGGGCTCTCTCGATCATATCGGCCCGCTCGCAAGCCATTCCCAGATTCAACTGATACAAGGCGTTATCCGGTTCCACCCCGGCCGCGAGACCGAAGTACTCGACCGCCTCTTCAAACATACTCTGATTGGCGAGATGGCACCCCAGAGCGTTGAATGCCGCGCTGGAGCCATTATCCGCGCCCACGGCCCTTCTCAGGTGAACCTCGGCTTCGTTCGCCATGCCCAGCCTGCCCTTCAATATACCGAGGTTTACTTCGATCTGAATGTCATCCGGATCGAGCCGCTTCGCCTCACCGAACGAAAGCAGCGCCTTCTGCAGCCGCCCCATCCTCTCATAGACGCAGCCGATCGAATTATGTAGATCGGCATCGTCCGATCTCGACGCGAGGAGTTTTTGATAGAGGGAAAGAGCCCTCTCGTCGTCACCCCTCATCTCCGAGATCTTTCCGGCGAGATAGATCAATCCGTCATAATCGGGGTATGCATCCCGGGCGAGCAAGAATACGCTTTCAGCCTCATCGACCATGCCCATCCTCGTATATAGATGGATCGCCCGGAGAAAGACCTTGAGGGATGTGCCTGTGAGAAACCGTATCCGGTCGAGGGCCATCGAGGCGCCCGCCCCATCACCCAGGCCGAAAAGGATCTCGGAGTGGATCACATGGCTCATGGCAATAAAGGGATCGAGGTCCACCGAGTTCAGGATATTGACGAGAGCCCGGTCCAGCAGGCCGAGCGAGAGGCAGGCAGAAGCTAAGTTCCTGGTCATATCAGCATTGTCTCCACACAGCTCTATCCCTATCTCGAAACGCCCGACCGCCTCGCGCGGCCGTCCCTGCTCCATTAAAGTCACACCCAGGTTGTTATGGAGATCCGATTCGAATCCCGCCCTATCGATCGCTTTCCTGAACCAGTCATCGGCTTCGCCCAGTCTCTGCATAAGAAGGTTCGATAGACCCAGTATGTTCATGAATTCCCAATTGTCCGGTTCGAGAGCCAGTCCCCTCTCCGCATGAGCCGCGGCCTCCTCGAATCTCTTGCCCTCGAAGAGCAGAGCGGCCAACTCATATACATATCTCTCATCGCCCGCCCCGACTGAGATCTCATCTGTTCCGGCTGCGAGATATGCTTGTACATTCCGGTAAACGCGCTGCGATCCTTTTTGGCGCCCATGGTGGTGAATGATCATATCCGAATCGATGATCTTTATACCCTTCTTCAGCAGCGACCCCTCCACCCTCTCGTGTACGCGCCCGTTGTACCGCACGCCGCCGAGGTTCGGGAAAAGACGCACCTGCTTGCTGACGAACCGGGCCGGAGGATCGTCGGGGCAGCTGTGGCCGAAGTGCCGTTTACGCGTCTGCCCTCGCTTGTTCGTATAGGTCCTCTGTTCGAACAGGAACGCGCAGCCGGGCCCCGTGGAGATCGACTCCCGTATCCGTTCTACGGATTCGGCATCGAGGGTCTCATCCGCATCGAGCACGAGTATCCAGGATCCGGTCGCTTTGGACAGGGCGAGATTCCTCGCCTCGCTGAAATCGCTGTTCCATCCGGCATGGTGAACCCGTGCCCCATCCTGCTTCGCCAAGAGTATCGTGCGATCGGCCGATCCTGTATCGACAACGATCACCTCTTCGGCCAGATCCTTGACACTTCGAATCGCATCACGGATCGTCTCTTCCTCGTCCCGGGCGATTATACAGCAGCTGATCGTGTTGCGCCTTTGTCTGGTAACTTCAGCTAAATCAATAACTTTTTCCTTGGGATCTCGAGGCATACGCACTTTCTGGCTTGGGTAGATCGAAACTCCAGCGGATTTCATATTCTCGAGTCACTTCAAGAGTTATGCCATGGGGGTTTGAATGCACATTATCGTTTGTGCACAGCAGATATCTGCTGATATCATCGCTTGACCGGGCACGTTGTCTTTAAACAGATTCAAAGGAGTGACAGCAATGAGGATCGCCGTCATAAGCGACACGCACGATCACCTGGGCAATCTCGAGAATGCGATGGGGGATATAAAAGCGGCGCGGGTCGATGCGCTCCTGCATTGCGGGGACCTCTGCTCTCCATTCGTCATCGAGAGACTCGCCATATTCGAGGGCCCGGTACACATCGTCTTCGGAAACAACGAAGGGGACAAGTATACGATCGAGATAATTAGCGAGGAATTCGATAATATCAAGATCCATGGAGAGATTGGATTCCTCGATACGCCCGACGGAAAGGTAGCCTTCACGCACAGACCCGAGTTCGCGCGCGGCCTCGCCAGCACAGGATCATATATCGCCGTCTTCTACGGACACACCCATATTCACGCAAACGAAAGGATCGGAAATACGCATCTCGTCAATCCGGGAGAGCTTATGGGCCTAAGGGAAGAACCGGGCTGGATCGTCTTCGATCTCGAGACGGGTGAAGAGACACACCATTCGCTGGATAAGAAGAATCAGGAAAAATCGATGTGAGGAGCCCTCCTGGCGAGAAACGAGAGAGCCTCGCCGAGGTCGGGTATGCCCTCCCTTCCTCCAAGCCGCCTGCACTTGAGAGCGGCCACCGCATTCGAGAAAACGCAGATCTTTTCGATCTCCCATCCCTGCAATACACCGAAGATGAACGCGCCGTGAAATACGTCGCCCGCCCCGGTCGTATCGATCGCAGCTACTTTGAATCCAGGCGATTCTATGAACCCTTCCCCCGTCCGCGCCAGGCAGCCCGATTCTCCGAGCGTGACGATCGCCGCCTCGGCGCCGTAAGATAGGAGCCGGCCCAGCGCCTCGAAGTGCCCGCGCTCGGAGATCTGCTTTGAGAAGGTCTCACTGGCGACTATGTAATCGCAGAGGGGCAGGAGTTCGGCGACTCCATCGCGCAGTGTTCCTGCATCTATGACAACCGGTATCGATGCGGCCCTTGCAGCACGGGCAGCCGCCAGGGCCGCCCTCGGCTCGAGACTGTCGATGACAAGTCCCCTGGCGCGCTCGACGATTCCCGTATCCACCTCCTCGGCCTCGAAAGTAGAGAGGCTCCCTCTCGTCCAGAGAATCGTCCTGGTGGCGGTACGCTCATTGACCAGGATGAAGGCGAACTGCGATCCGCCTCCCTTTTCGACGACTACACCGGAGAGGTCGATCCCCTCGCGCCGGAGCTCCTCGATCATCTTCATGCCGAAATCATCGTCGCCGACTTTGCCTATGAAAGCACTATCGAGACCCAGCCTGCGCGCCGTTACAACCGCGGTCGCCGTTGGACCGCCGCCCTGAACGGCGAAACCGGACATCTCGAGCTTATGATCTTCTTCTGGAAGGTGCGGAACGATGCCGAGATAATCGAGGGCCGTGTACCCTACACCGACAACATCCAATTTCCCCGCCATGATCCTACTCTCCGTCCGTTCCCGGCAGATGGCGCCTGAAGGCGAGTACGGACTCGATGACCAACCATACCACGAGCACGAGAATGACCCCCCCCCGACGGCGAGCAGCGGCCAGTTGCGGGCCCCGAAATTCGCTTTGAGCTTCAATATCATCGCGGTGACCGTCATGATCATCATCGCGATCATCGGGATCATCGTATAAAGAATCGGTTTTCCCCTTCGGTATAAAAACAGGGAGACCGCCAGAAGCCCCAGCGCGGCCAGGACCTGATTCGTCGTGCCGAAGAGCTCCCAGAGCGTCAGCCCCACAGGCTTTCCATTGACCGTCATGAGACTGAAATAGGCGATGCCGAGAACCGCCGCGAACGCCGCGACGTATCTGTTCTTCAGCGGTTTTACTTTGACGCTCTCCCCGAGCTCTTCGAGATTGTACCGGAGCAGCCGCGTTCCAGAATCGAGCGTCGTCATTGCAAAGCCGACCGCCATCACGACGATGAGACTCCGGGCGAATTCAACCGGGATACCCACCTGCGATATAAAATTGCCCGCTCCGACGACGAATGCCTCCATCTTGGGCGCGAGTCCGGAAGCGGCCTTCCAGGAGGAGTAGTGATCGGACCATTCGGCGCGGCTTACACCTGGAGTACATGCGAGAACGACGACCATGGCGAGCAGGCCCTCGGCTAGCATTCCCCCGTACCCGATCGATTTCACGTCCGATTCGGTGGAGAGCTGCTTCGATGTCGTGCCGGTCGAGACCAGATTGTGGAAACCCGAGATTGCTCCGCACGCGATCGTTATGAACAGGAAAGGGAAGATCGGGGGAGCGCCCGTGGGAGCATGGTTGATCGCCGGAGCCGCGATCTGCGGCCGCATGACGAAGAGTCCGGCATACATGAGCACCATTCCGATCACGAGCTGATAGGCGTTGAGGTAATCGCGCGGCTGCAGGAGCAGCCACACAGGCAGAACGGATGCCACGTACGCATAAGCGATGAGCAGAAACACCCACCAGAACTGCCCCACACCGGTTATCGGATTGCGAATGCCGAACCATATCGTAAAAAACATGATGACCAGCGCAGCGACAGTGGCCGGAGCAATTCCCGCCCCGCGCCTGTAGACGAGAAACCCGACGAGCAGGGCAAGAGCGATAAGAGAGATGACCGGAAGCACCGACTCGGGATGATAACTGTCACTGAACAGCGTCGCTATGATCCTTACGAAGGTTCCCATAGCGAGTGAGAGTGTAAAGAAGATCAGGAGCAGAAAGAGGATCCGCGCCCTCGGCCCGACCAGCCTCTCTGTCACATCGCCGATCGATCTTCCCCTGTTCCGCAGCGAGACGAAGAGCGTAGTCATATCGTGAACACTCCCGAGCAGGATGGATCCGAATAGTATCCATAGAACCGCCGGCAGCCAGCCCCATATAACGGCGATCGCGGGCCCGAGGATCGGGCCGAGCCCGGCAATCGAAGCGAAGTGATGTCCGAAGAGGATAAAACGCTTCGTCGGCACGAAATCTACGCCGTCCTCGTACTCTCTCGCTGGCGTCGGACGGACCGGATCGAGCGAGAGCACCTTCTCCGCGATGAACCTGGCGTAGAAACGGTAGGCCAATATATAGACGATAAGCGTGATTACGGAAACAACGAACGCATTCATCGCCGCATCTCCCCCTGTTCGATCCGATACAAAGCCGAAGAGTACATCAAGAGACTTACGGCGGCAACGTGAAAACCCATCGACTGTGCGGCCCGATCGCCGAAACTCGGGACTTGCGGTATGGAAGAGGCGTCCGTTATCTTGCCAGGGAACTGACAGGAGAAACGAATGGTGAATCCGGAGAAGTCATACTGCCCCTACTGCGGAACCCCCCTCGGCATCGTAGAGTGCGAGGGACGGATGCGTCACTACTGCGAACCGGAGGGCCGCTTCATCTACGAGAACCCCATACCGGCCGCCACGAGTGTCGTCGTCGACGGGAAGGGTCGGTTACTCCTCGTAAAACGGAACATAAAACCGGGACTCGGGGAGTGGGCACTGCCCGGTGGATTCGTCGAAACGGGCGAGAGCCCGGCGGATGCCGCGGCCCGCGAGCTCGAGGAGGAAACGGGGTTGCGCGCCGAAGGCCCCGTACTCATAGATATCATCCATCAGAACAGCGAGTTCTACCGGACATCGCTCCTGATCATCGGCTACCATTTCGAAAGGTTTCAGGGAAAGATCGAACCGGGGGATGACGCGTCGGAGGTGCGCTTCTTCGATCTCGAGAAGCTTCCCCCGCTCGCCTTCGAGAGTCACAGGCGTATAGTAGAGATCTTCTTCGGTGATGATCGGTGATTCTCAGACCCGGTAACGGTCTAGCTCGTCGTCGGGGACCGGCGCCACATCCACGATCCTTTCCTCCCCCGCCCTCTTCAGACTAATACGAACACTACTCTCCCGCTTCGCGTCGCTGAACCTGGCCGTTATCGCCGCCGCAGTCAGAAGATCGTCATCGGTTGGATCGCCCAGGATCAGAGTCGTCGGGCCCGGGCTGTCGATAGGATCGGCAAGCCATTCACCAGCCCAATCTCTCTCGATATAATGGTTCTCCATCTGGTGGCGTCCCACGATGATCTTGACGGCGCCGGGCAGGCGGAAGTGACGTCCGGCGGAGAGTAGAACAGCCAGCCGTCTAGATATCACACGAGCGCCCTCGTGATCCAGAACGTCCTTGAACTTGCGGGCATAATTCTCGTCGGTGAGTATGCATCCCCCGGCCGGCTGCGAATATCCGGTCAATCCCAGCTCTTCAGCCAAAGCCATCTGCCGTCTCCTCGAGCGGCCCTGTATATCGAGGAGCTTTTCCCTGTCGACGAGGCCTTCCTCTTCCGGAACCGTTTTAGGCAAAAGCTTCGCGCTGAGGGGGCGGAGGAGATACCCGTCGAGCCCGCTCTCTCTTATCACCGTATTCATCGCTCCCCTATGCTGGGACATAGGCCTCTGGCCAAGGACCTCACCGGTGAATACAAAGCTCGCTCCCTCGGCTTCCATGCGCTCCCTCGCCTTCTTGAGCATATAGATACGGCAGTCGATGCATGGGTTCACGTTGGCCCCGTAACCGTGTTTCGGCTCCAGGAGCAGGCCGATGTACTCCTCACTGATATCGACGATCTCGACTGGAACACCGAGGGACCGGGAAAGATCGAGCGTCCGCTGATCGAGGAAGGCCCCCATATCCTCCTTGCCGAGCATCTCGATCCGTATGGCTCCGGCCGAGAAACCGTTGAAATAGTTGAGGCCGAGGACCTCGATCCCCAGCCGCTTGACGACCGCCACGGCGAGGGCGCTGTCCAGGCCGCCCGAAACCAATCCTATAGCCTTGAGCCGTTTCTCCATAGAGCTCCACTCGCTTTCATTCTCCTGGATGTCCGGTGTATAACCTAGCAGGTAGGCTAGCGGTCCGCAAGCGCCCTTCGAAGCCCGTCGCCGATGAAATTAAAGCAGAGGCAGGTCGCGAAGATCATCAGCCCGGGGGCCGCTGCGACCAGCGGGGAGGTCCTCAAGAAAACCTGCGCGTTCTGGAGCATGTTGCCCCAGGTGGGAACGGGCGGCTGGATCCCAAAGCCGAGAAAGCTCAGTGCGGACTCGATGAGCATCGCGTGGGCGAAACCGATCGTAGCGGTCACTATGACCGGGGGCAGCGCCTGCGGCAGCATATGCCTGAAGACGAGCACAAGGTCGCTCGACCCGAGCGATCTGGCCGCCTCGACATACTCTTCACGTTTGAGCTGGAGGAAACGGGCCCGTACGATCCTTGCCGCCTCCATCCACATGGTCGATCCGATCACGAGCGGTATGAGCCACATCCGCCCTCCACCGAGAGCGGCGGTGACAAGCAGAACGAGAAAGACCGGCACGCTCATGAAGATATCTACCGCACCGGTGACCAGATTCTCCCAGAGACCGCCGAAGTATCCGGCAAGAGCTCCTAAGAGCAATCCGATCCCGGTCGCCAACGCGATCGATGTGAAGGCGACCAGAAGGCTGAACCGTCCCCCATACATGATCCTCGTGAAGAGATCCCTCCCCAGCTCGTCGGTACCGAGAACATGAAGTGCGCTGGGCGGCGAGAGTATCGCGTCCAGATCGATCGCATCCCTTCCGTATGGCGCAAAGAGAGGCGCGAAAATTGTCATTAGCGTAATGACGGCGACAAGAAGAACTCCGTAGAAGGCGGGCCTGTAGGCGAAAACACGGCTGAGATATCCGAGGCGCCTGGTCCCTGGGAGGCGCTCCTCTGTCTCTCGATGCCGCGGAGGCGCCTTGACTCTACCGGTGTCCCTGCGCTCCAGGACGGGAGGCGCCGGTGACCTCCTCGGGGGTATTTCTTTCAGTATCGTCGGCATCTCGAGAAACCTTTCACCCTTTAATCAAACTGTACCGCCGAGATTGTACCGCCGGTCGAGCCTTCCTTCTCCTCCGAAGGGGGTATATCTCGGATCGATCGCCATGCATACCAGATCGCCCGCCAGATTGAAGAATATGATGATGATAGTAACGATAATGACTATTCCCATTACCCTGCTGTAGTCATGCCGCGCCAGGCCCTCATAGAAAAGCCTGCCCATCCCCGGCCACGAGAAAACGGTCTCTGTTATCACCGCCCCGGTAAAGAGCGTCGGGATCTGCATGAAGATTATTGTGACTACGGGCAGGACCGCGTTGCGCAACACATGCTTGAGGATCACCACTCGCTCGTTCAAACCCTTGGCCCGGGCGGTCCTGACGAAATTCCCCCTGATCGCTTCCAGTACACTCGACCTCACGTATCTCGTCCATGAGGCAAAGTAGGCCAGCGAGAGCACCGATACGGGAAGCACGAGGTGGCGAAGCCTGTCGGCCAGGGATCCGTTCTCTGTGATCGCCTCCCGCCCGCCGCTCGGCAACAGCCCGAGCCGCGCCGAGAAAAGAGCTATCGCCATGAGTCCGACCCAGAAGACCGGCGCGGATATACCGGCGGTGGATATGACGGATACTAGATCATCTGCTATCTTCCCCTTCTTGAGCGCGGACAGCACTCCGGCCAGCAGGCTGAGAGCGAGGGCCAGTATAAAACTGATCGACATGAGCTCGAGTGTGGCGGGAAGCCGGTCCAGTATCATGCTCGATACCGGTTCTCCCGTGACGTAACTAGTGCCGAGATCGAGACGCAGAAAGACCTGCCTGAACCAGATGAGGTACCGGACCGGGAGCGGCCGGTCGAGACCATAGCTCTCCCTGATCCTCTCGAGATCAGCGCCGGTCACCTTGGGATTGCTCGTCATCACACTCGCAGGTCCACCCGGCGCAAGGTGAAGAAGAGCAAAGGTCGCCATAGAGACGATCAGAAGTACCGGCACGACTCTGGCGAGCCTCTTTAGAAGATAGATTTTAAACACGACTGTTCACCCTCTAACGGAACTCGAGATGGTGCACCTCTCCATTTGCGGGCACCACGGCGCGTAGATCCAGCTGATTCTCGATAGCTTCCGCTAGAGCCCTGCACCGTTTCCGCTCGCCATGGACGAGGAACACTCTCTTGACCCCCGATATCCCCCCGAGCCACTCGATCAGATCGCTCTGGTCGCCATGACCCGAAAAGGAATCGATCCGCTCGACCCCGAGGCTGGGCGATATCCATTCCTCCCTCAGCTTCCCGCCTTCCCTGAACCGCACGAGGATAGGGTCATCGCCCGCCAACAGGCGGCTTCCCGTCGAGCCGCGGGCCTGATAGCCGACAATACAGCAAAGATTGAGCCTGTCGGCGTACATCCGTATAAGGTGACGAGGTGAGTTGGCGTAATCGATGTTGCCGCTTGAAGATATAAAGATAGCCGGGTCGTGTTTCCTGTCGTGGGCCTTCATCGAAGTCTTGCTTCTGACCTCGCGAAGGGCCGAATATTGAAGGATATTGCCATCAAAGATCGACCGGGCCATCGAGGAGAGCTCGCTCGAGTGCACACGGTAGACATTCGTTATCTTGTGGGCCGTCGGGCTGTCAACATAGACGAGTGTCCGGTCCGGTATGAATCCCCTGCCCCTCGAGAGCTCTATCGCGGCCATCACCTCCTGCGTCCTTCCCAGCGTGAAGGCGGGTATGAGAACATCCCCTCCCCGCTCAAGAGCCCCCCCGACACACTCGGCGAAACGTTCATGCCGCCTCACGAGGGGCAGATCATTCCCTTCGCGCACTACTCCGCCGTAGGTCGATTCCATCACCACGAAATCGGCCCGTTCGCAAGAGACCAGGTGCTCGAGGAGCAGGGAATTGCCCGCGCCGAGATCGCCCGAGACGACGAGCCTGGTCCGTTTGGAACCAGCACCTATATCGATCTCGATGAACGCCGCGCCCAGCAGATGCCCGGCCCTGCGGAATCTGAAATGGACCGATCCATCCTGGACGAGACTGTCGAACGGCACCGGAGTCAAGGCGGCGAGCGCCGCGTTGAAGGCCTCATCGGAGGTCTTCTTGCGCTCGAATCCCCTGGCCATCTTGAGCATGATCGGTATGATGTCGGCGGTGGGCGGCGTGCAGTAGATCCTGCCCTCGAAGCCGGCCTCGAAGAGCGATGGGATCATGCCGCAGTGATCGAGATGGGCATGTGTGATGATAGCAAAGGAGCAATCTCCCGGCGGATTCGGATCTCCTCTCCCGAATCCCGATCCGCAGTCAACTATGAACCTCTCCTCACCACTCTCTACAAGAAGACAGGATCCTCCTACCTGTTCCGCGCCTCCGATAAAGTGGAGCGCCGGGGCCTCTCCATCCTCCTGGGCAAACAGGCGAGACAGAATATAGAGAACGAGCGCCGAAAACAGCAGAACGGTGAACTTGCCGGGGCGGGGCAGCATCAATCCTCCTCCAGCCACCACTCGGAAGCATTCCACGTATCGCCCGATTGCGTCGGATTCGGCCTGTAGTTACGCAGGCCGTCCGGCATTGCGTCGAGCTGTGTCACCCAGAGCAGAGGAACGATTGGAGCCTCGTCGCCAACGAGCTTCATGACCTCATCATAGATCGCCTTTCTCGGTTCGAATCCGACCGTCCCGCTACCCTCGCGGAGAAGGTCGGTCAGCCGTTCATGGCGGATCCTGGAGTAATTCTGCCCGGTCGGTGGAAGGAATCTCGCCGAGTAGCTCCCCTCCTTGGTCGATGGATCGGGGGGCGTTAGGAAGGCGTAGAGAGCTATATCGAAACGCCCGTTCTTGAGGATCCCCCCCTCGTCGAGGCTGGCGAACATGACAGTCGGGTGGAAGTTTCGTATCTTTAGATCTACACCGATCCGCCTGTACTGCTCCTGCAGCAGGACTTCTGTCCTCTCCCTGTTCAGGTTGCCCGTCGTCGTGGTTATCGAGAGCTCGAGACTCCGGTCCCCCTGCTCCCTTATCCCGTCGCCGTCCCGGTCGATCCATCCCGCCTCTTTAAGGAGTTTCTCGGCGCGCTCCGGATCGAACGCGTTTACCCCGCGCCCGTAGTCGGAGTAGTAGGGAGAGTTGGGATGCTCGTCGCAGTAGGCGGGAAGCCAGACTCCCTCGTAAATCTTCCCGCTCAGTTCTTCCCGGTCCACGGCGACCGCAAGCGCCCTGCGGACGCGCCTGTCAGAGAGTATCCCGTTATCACAGTTGAGGTCGAGGTGCTCGTTGAAGAGCGCGGGATTCCTGTGGATCGTGACATCCGGCACACGGTCGAGCAGAGCTAGGAGGGTGTTCGGCGCGTTGTCTATCCCCATGATCTCATCGGTCTCTAGCTGCAGCACGAGAGCATTACCCTCGGGTACGAACTTGATGACGATCTCGTCCAGATAGGGCCCCGGCCCGTAGTAATCACTGTTCTTTACGAACCTGATATGGGATCCGCTGGACCATTCATCGACGATAAAGGGCCCCGATCCGACCGGCATGCGGTGAAATGGAGCGCGCTGGAACCCGGGTCCGAGATGTCCCCCAAGCATGTGTGCGGGAAGGACCGATTCGTCGTAGAAACAGTCCCCGACGAAATTCACGTAGATCTCTCTCAGATGAAAGAGGACCGTGAACGAATCGGGAGTTTCCACTCTGCTTATCACATCCCACCCCTGTCTCGTCTCGACGTTTATGTCGGGGTGCATCATGACCCGGTAGCTGAATTCGACATCGGCGCTCGTAACAGACCTTCCGTCGTGCCAGCGCGCGTCGCGTCTCAAGTGATAGGTGTAGGTAAGATGGTCGGAAGATATCCCGCCGTTCTCGAGAGTCGGTATCTCC
>DAOUUU010000010.1 GCA_030667985.1 Candidatus Krumholzibacteriota bacterium | reverse complement strand
TGCCGGCAAGCGTCAAACCCTGGGCGCTTTCTACCGTTCTGGGCGAGATCGCCTGGGCGCAGGATCTACATCAGGAGACCTACCGCCTCTTTGCGACCGCGCAGAAGGGGCCTGATGAATCACTCGCCGAACTCGAATCTACACTCATGAAGTTATACGAGCAGTCTCCGAAGGATACCGAGCTGGCACTCATCTTCGCCCGAAACCTCTCCCTCCAGGGCAAATATGACAAGAGCTCAGCGCTTCTATCGGATCTCCTCTCAACCGACGAGGGTTCAGGGAAGCGTGTCATGGAGATCCTGTTAGAGCTGCTGGGCTCCGAGCCCGATCACTTCGGCGCAAACAAGCTGCTAGCCGATCTTACGAGCAGAGGCGGACAGATCGACCGATCACTCGATCCGATCATCAAGATGCTCTCTCACGAGGAGATCGACCCGGGGAAACTCGACGAGATCGTATCGGGCTACGTACCTATCCACGAGAAAAACAGCCGATTCCTGATCCCCTATGCCGCACTCAAGGCCCGGAAATCGGAGTGTGCCGAATCCCTGTCGACCTACCGGAAAGCGTTCGAGATCGATGCCTCCAACTGGAATCAGGTGCACGATAGCCTGGATAACCGTTCCTGGCCGGAAGAGCTGCTCGGAGAAGTGGCACTCCTCGAGATCGACTGCCTGACATCCGGCGGCCTATACGATGAGGCTTTCGACCTGGTCAAGGATCGTGGCGTGAGTGCCGGAGAACAGACCGACGAACTGGTCAAACGCATTCAGACGCTCATCGATGCTAAGCCAAAGAAAGAACACTTCCTGCTCGGAGCACACCTGCTCATAGAATCAAGTAAACTGGTGGAGGCAGAAGACCTTCTCGAGCTGGGAACAGAACTACTCGATGCCGAGGAGAGCACCGATCTCCGCATCGAACTGGTGGAGATCCTGCAGGATTCCGGAAATCACGAGAGAGCGGCACACCTGCTCGACGAACTCATCTCCACCGGCAAGGACAGTACAACCATATACAGGACACTCGAAGAATCCTTCGAAAAACAGATCGAACGAGAGATATCGAGCTACGTCAAGCGTGTCGAGACGGAGTCTCCTCCGGAGGATGAAACCGAGCGAATCATACGCATGTGCCTCGACTGCGGCAGGCACGAAACGGCTCTGGAGCTGATCGAGCAGGGAAACCTCGGTTCCGGCATGCGCATCCTGCTGCTCGCCGAGACATATCTGGCTATGGATAGGCCTGTATCCGCGATGGCGATCGCCGGATCCACAACTCACTCCGCCTCCGCCCTGACGGAAACGGAGATCCGAACATTATACACGGAAGGGTTAGCGAACGAGCAGCTCGGCAACTTCACCCGAGCATTCAACTCGTTCTTCAAGATACTCGAGACCGGTTCCAACTATCGAGACGTAAGAGAACGGGCCGTGCTGAACTACACGAGAATGATCGAATCTTCTCTGGATGAGAAGGCCTTGACTCTGGAAGCAATTGGAAGCCTCGAACGGCTTTAAAGAAGGAGAGGATGAGTAATGAAGATCTGTCCACTGATAACGCAGGCGTTCGTTATCGACGATAAGGATCTGCTGTTCCGTGAAGCGGACAGCACCGACCTCGAAGAAAAAGGGGAAATGGAGAATCGAGAGGCCGAGGATACCGAATCGAAAGAGGCCTCAGGCGTTATCAAGCTCGGTTACGGCGAGACGAAAGAGAAAAATGACGAGGTGTCGGATGATGACGACGATTCGCCGGATAAAAACGTCGACCCGCCGAGCGATGGCGACCGCGGTGTTCGGTTTACCGCGAAGTCATACAGGGGAGAGGTTACATGCCTCGGGCGCCTCTGCCGTTTCCACGACGATGACACCGGTGAATGCCGGCTCGAAGCCTCCCTCGAGGGGGGACAGAGCAACGGGCCCGAGGGAAGCGACGACCTGAAATCCGTCGTCAACGATATAGAAAAGATCTGGGAGTTCCAGCAGAAGAGCACGAGCGAGATCCTCGGCCTGTTCAAGGAACTGGAAAAGAAAAACGACAAGCTACTCAAGGGATTCAAGAAGGCCTTCGACGACAAATGGAAAAAGATCGAGAAAGATATCACAACGGCCGTCGCGAAGGGCAGCGGCGACGTCGGCGAAGTACTCGATGAAATCAAGGAAGAGATCGACACAAAGATCTCGTCAAGCGAGGATCGGATCGAGAACTTCAGGAAAGAGGTCACCGACTGGCGCGAGATCCTGGGCAAGAACCTCGAAGGGGTTGACTCCGAACTCGAATCGAACAAAGAGATCATAAACGAACTGAGCGAAAACCATTCGGAGATCATCAAACTCATCGAGGCGCAGAAGCAGAACCTCGAGGATGAGGAAGGCAAACGCCAGCTCGCCGAAGCAAAACGTATCAACAACGCTGGTGTTGTCGCCTACCACAACGGGCATTACGAGAAAGCCCTCGAACTCTTCGAAAAATGCGTAGAGTTAGCGCCTGATTTCACAGAGGGTTACAACAATCTCGGCCTCGCCTACACGGAGCTCGACGAAGAGAACAAGGCGACAGAGGCCTTCAAGAAGGCAATCGAGTTGAATCCAGATCTCGCCGTCACCTACAACAATCTCGGCTACGTCTTCTACAGGCTCGGCTCGCTCGATGAAGCTGTCGAGATGTACAAGGAGGCGATAGGCCGCAGCAAGGATAACAGCTCCGCCCATACCAATCTTGGCAACGCGTACTACAAGCTCGATCGGATCGAGGAGGCTATCGAAGCCTGGAAACGCGCGGTCGAGATCGACCCGGGAAACGAGAAGGCCCGCAGGAACCTGAAGCGCTTTCATGCAGAAACCACCATCGAAGCCTGATCGCCCTGAGCCGCAAAGCCCAAGAAAAAAAGGGAGGCGTTTGAGCGCCTCCCTCTCGAAATAGACATAATCTGATAGTATTTAGTCTATTGAACTTTCCGCACGTTCTTCGCCTGGAGCCCCTTCGGCCCTTCTACAGCATCGAACTCGACCGCGTCGCCCTCGTTCAATGTGCGGAAACCTTCACCCTCGATGTCTGAGTAATGAACAAAAATATCCCTCTCGTTTTCATCCTGCTGGATAAAGCCGTATCCCTTACTCTCGTTGAACCATTTTACCTTACCTGCTACCATTTACAAATACCCCCTTAACGCCACATCGGCGGGCCTCTGAATCAAAACCCACCAGCTGCCAAACATAACCGGTGGAGGTATTACCACCGATACATATAGGCAGAATGTAATAATTTTAAATTCCGAGAACAAGAAGATTTCTCGAGTAGTTGCTTTTCTATTGTAAATAAACGGTTTGGCATCGATTTTGCGATTCCCCATCAGAAGAGTCTTTTTCCCGGAGCTATCAAACTATGTTAAGACTGCAAGTCCCTTATCATAAAGTACTTCTGCACCCGAGCGAGCTCGATTTCGACGAGTTCGACACCGTACTGAAGCACTTCCTGAAGGCAAGCTGCAAGTATCCTGTGATCGTTGAAATATTCAACGCCCAGGCTCAGTACCTGCTGTTCATCAGGGAAGGCTCGATCTACTGGATCACAGTCGACCGGGGCGATGGATTCCAAAACATACCGATGAGGCGATTCTTCACCGAGTTAAGGACCCTGCAGTTCCCGCGACTCGTCGTCTACTACACCGATCTCGTGTTGTACCATTCGCTGCTTGTATATCTCCAGAAGAAAGCCGCCATGAAAGCGGACTCGAAGGTGGTCGACCTCGATGACCTCTTAGACGAGATCGAAAACTCCAAAAAGAGCGCTCTCGTCGCCGCGCGCCAGCCCGACAACCTGATACTGATCAGGTACCACGAGGGCAGGCCGGTGGCCTGCCATCATGGACAGGCGGAGAAGCTCAAACCGAAAACGGACGTTCGAGAGCTCTTTCTCGTCAAGGTCTACACTCTGTCGACACACTGTCATTTCGATCTGATGGTCTTCACGGATCTCGTCATATCGCAGGCTGAGGACGCTCGCCCCATCCCGGAGGACCATGAAGGAACCATATCCTCCTTCTACCTCAGTCAGCCCCCCACTCTCGTCGTCAAACTGAAGAACAGGCCGCTGAAAACATATCCGTTCAACGGGAAACAGATGACGATCGGGAGAAACTCGCAGAACGACATCGTAATCGACAACTTGAGCGTCTCACGTCAACACGCCGTCATACGATCGTCGAAAGAGGGTTTCTTCATCAACGACCTGGGCAGCAAGAACGGAACACTTGTCAACGGCCAGACGGTCAAAGAGGCAAAATTGAACAGCGGGGACAACATCCTCCTCGGCAAATACATCATCGTATTCGAAATAGCCCAGGGCGAGAGCTTTACCATCGACGATCTCGATCAAACAGTCATCATCCCGAACTTTCACGCCAAAACGAAGAAAGAGAAAAAAGAGAAATTCCATATAGATTATCCCGTGACGAACGAATCCAGCCCAAAGCTGCTGCGTAAAGAAACGGATGAAGTCTACCCGATCGAGGACGACTGTCTGATCATCGGCAAGGAGGACTCCTGCGACGTCCGTGTCGGAGGATTGTTCTCTCCAAAGCGTATCGCCGAGATCAAGCGTGACGGCACCGAATGTGTGATCCAGCGGGTTGGAAAAACAGGCAAGATCCGGATAAACGGCGAGAAGGTGGACGAGAAGTTACTGGAAGAGAACGATCTGATCGAGATCGGATCGGAAGAGTTCGTCTTCCAGAGGTGAAACAGGATGCGATATCTAGTTTTCTCAGATGTGCACGCTAACATCGAGGCACTCGAACAAGTATTGGAGGATGCGGCGATGCACAAGCCCGACATCATCGTCTCACTGGGCGACGTAGTCGGTTATGGAGCCAATCCTAACGAGTGCGTGGAGATGGTCCACGAGCGAGCACAGATCCGCATCGGCGGAAACCACGATCTCGCAGTCGCCGGCATCCTGGGATACGAGAACTTCAACAGGACAGCGAAGAGAGCCATCCATTGGACAGCGAAGACCCTGCACACCCGCCATATCGAGCGTTTGAGCCGGTACGATGCAACAAGGCGACACGAGAATTGTGTATTCGCACACGCGTCTCCCGTAGATCCTCTGGATTTCGAATACATACACACGATGAAACAGGCGCGCCGCCTCTTCGAAGCGAGGGGCGAGAGATTCATATTCGTGGGACACACTCACATACCATCCTGCATAGAGTGGCATAGAACGAAAGGCTGCAAAGCCCTCGAGAATTCGATCGTACAGCTGGAGCCCGGGGCCCGCTATCTATTCAACGTTGGAAGCATCGGACAGCCCAGGGACGGGGTCGCGGCGGCGAGCTACGCCCTGCTCGACACGAAGAAGGGAACCATCTCGATCAGGCGGATACCGTATGACATCGAGTTGGCTCAGGAGAAGATCCGATCGGCCGGACTGCCCGAATCGTTAGCTTCGAGGCTGGTGACAGCAACATGACCGAACATGACGAGCGCAATTACCAGATCCTGAACACGCTCGCAACCGGCGGAACGGCGGTCCTGTACAAGGCGATTCAGACGTCGCTCGACCGCCATGTCGTGGTAAAACGTCTTCACTCACATCTGATCTCCGATCCTAATTTCACGAAACGATTCGAGATCGAGGCAAAAGCAGCCGCCAGCCTGGACCATGAGAACATAGTCCGTATAATCGATTTTGGATCGTCGCACGACAACTACTACATAGTCATGGAGTATATCGATGGGCTGAGCCTGAAGGAGCTCCTCGACAAGCACGGTGCACTCGATCCGGAGCTCGCCCTGCTGATCGCCAGAGAGATCTGCCTCGGCCTCGACCACGCTCACCAGCACGGAATCGTTCACCGCGACATCAAACCGGCCAATATAATGATCACTGCCGACGGACAGGTCAAGATCACAGATTTCGGGCTCGCCAAGCTGCACCAGGCCCAGACTCACCAGACAGTGGCGAACACACTCCTCGGCACTCCGCTCTACATGTCGCCGGAACAGGCGATCGGCGACACGGTCGACGGAAGAAGTGACCTCTTCAGTCTCGGCACTATGTGCTATGAAATGACTACGGGAACACAGCCCTTTCTCGGCGACAACTACGCAGTGGTGATCCAGAATATCCTGAACGGAAGCATCCCTCAACCCTCGAAGCTCCGCAAGAACATCAGCTCCGAGATCGAATCGACGATCATGAAGGCTCTGCGCCGCGAATCGGGCAAACGATACAGGACCGCTCTTGAGATGGCGAGAGCGATAGAGATGATCATCGGCCAGGAGACGATCCTCTCGGTAAAGAGAAGGCTGAAACATCTCGTCCAGGGAAAAGGAGACCCGAAAATTGCCGGTAACGCGGCATCCAGCTATCGGCCGCGGCGCTCCCGGCGCTTGATACCTGCATTGCTCGCAGCGGCCGCTATAGCGATCTCCACCGCTGTATATATCCTCGATCCTGGAACACTCGATGTGCTGAGAATCAAGTTCAGTGCAATGCGCGCACCCGACCCCTCGCCCGCCCCGATCGAAGCTCATATGCTGGGAAGCTCGGATATGTTCTCGACGATGCCAATCGATCCCGTCCATGAGCCGGTTTTCGCCGATTCCACCGCCTCGGCATTGGAAATTCCAGGGGACACGGCGGTTGCCGCTAGGAAACCAGCCGCCACGGTTACGGCCGGGGTCGAAACAAACACGACCGAGCAGGAACCCGAACCTCCCCCCCCACCGCCGCAGCCTGCTGTCGGCTACCTCGACATAACCGTCGAGCCGAGCGCTGAGGTCTACATCGACGGCGAGAAGAAAACGGACGGGACGCACACCGGCGCCCTCGAACTCGAAGCCGGAATCCATAGTATCCTGTGCGAGAAACAGGGTTATCGGGAATATAGCGAGTCGATAACGATCACGAAGGGAGAGATGTCGAAGAGAAGGATCATACTCCAGAGAGTACAGGGGGGTGTCTTCTTCAATACGACACCGGGCGCTATGATATACATCAATGGCGCCTACAAGGGCCTCACTCCGACGGGCAGGCCTATCATGCTACCAACGGGCAATTTCCGGATCGAGCTCAAAAAAGCTGGTTACAAGACCTGGTCTAACGACGTCTACATTCCCCCCGACGAGACGATCTGGCTCGATATCAAACTGAGCCCTCAGTAGGCCTCTCGACAAATTGGGCGGCCCGCCTGACCATTTCATCCACAGTAACCGATTCGACTCTCTCGTCAGCGCCGCGTATCGCCACGACATTGTCGTTTACCGGCTTCCATCGATCCGGATTCGTAGGCCCAAAGACGGCGCAGCAGTTCGCCCCGACCGCGCCAGCTAGATGCATGATCCCTGTATCATTGCAGAGCGTAACGGCGGCCCTCTTCATGAGCGCGCCGAGAAATCCGATACTCGGCATCGAGAGCTCGGCGTCCACATGTGGACATGCGGAGATGAATCGATCGAAAATCTCCCTGTCCACCGGACCCCGAACGGCCATTACGCCGAGGGGCCGAATCTTCTTCAGCCGTATCACAGTTTCGGCGAAATTGCCGGGAGGCCAGATATTCTGCTTCTTTCCAGCTCCAGGGTGGATGACGATGAACGGATCGGCGCCCCCCCAGGAAGCCTCTATGAACCGCGACGCATCCGCCTCCTCATCATCGGTCGGTATGAGCTGCGACTTCAGATCCTCCTCGACCACCCCGATCATCGACAGAGGATAGAGATTGTGTTCGCTCTCATGCATCCGTTCGAGCTCTTCGGCGCTCGGCAGGGGCATCTCGATATGGTAATACCTGCCGGACAGATCGTGCCCGAATCCCGAGCTGCTCGAGCCGATACGGAACCGGGCCCCGCTAAGGGCCGCCAGCAGCATGCTTGTTATTGAAAACGATACGGTATTGAGCACGATGACAAGATCGAACCGCCGGCGGCGTAATTCCATCAGGAACCTGACGAGCCTGAATGGATTCTTTCTGTTGCGTTCCTTCGCGTAGACCAGGACCTCGTCTACGAAGGGGCTGTTCTCCATCACGATACCGTTTATCGATGCGGCGACAAGGGATATGCGGGCGCGGGGAAACCGTTTCTTCAGAGCCCTGAACGCGGGCACCGCGAGCAGCATATCACCCATCTGATTATGCTGGCGTATAACAAGGACCTTTTCCGGCTCCAGGCGCAGCACCTCATTGCCGACCTCTCCTCTTGCCCCGAGAAAGAGAGCGGCAAAACGCGCGAGAGCGATCTTTCCCTGTCTTTCGATCTTTTTCATCACGATCTTTCTTGCCTGAATAATATTGGAACCTTTCACCCTCCATTACGTATGAAGGAATGAGAGCGGATTTTCCCACCGTCTTCAATCCCTCCTTACCATAGGCGGCCTTTCCGGGCCGCCTTTTTCATATTAAAGGGATCTGCCGGCCTTACTACCGGTTCTTTTGCTGATCGCCTATAGAATCCAGAATCCTGATATAGCTCTCATACCGGTCGCGTGAGAGTGTTCCCTCCTCCACGGCTTCCTTGACGGAACAATCAGGCTCGTGGCTGTGTGTGCAGGTCGAAAAACGGCAGGTGCCGAGATAGGGCCTGAAATCCCTGAAATGGGTCGCGAGCTCCCTTTTGCTCACATCAGAGACGCCGAATTCCCTTATCCCCGGCGTATCACCGATGTAACCGCCGAAATCGAGCTCGTGCAGCTCGAAGTGGGTCGTCGTATGACGGCCCTTGCCCGTCTTATCGCTCACCGCCCCGGTAACGAGCTTCAGATCAGGCTGGAGCGCCGCCACGAGCGAGGTTTTTCCCGTACCTGACGACCCTACCATTATAGAACTCTTGAATCTCATCAGCTCGCGGATGACGTCCAGGCCGGTGCCTCGCAACGCACTGCAAAATATAACCTTGTACTGCATCTTCTCATACGGGGCCAACTGTCTCCGCAAACAGTCCACGTCCCCTATCAGGTCCATCTTGTTCACGCAGACCACCGGTTCCATACCTCCCGCCTCGGCGGCGACGATCATCCTGTCGATAAGCCTTAGTTTGAGTGTCGGTTTCTTCGTGCTGACGACGATGATCACCTGGTCGAGATTCGCCCCGATGACCTTGTGATCCATCTTGCCCGATAAGCCGCTCCTGGCAAAGACACTGCTGCGAGGATGCACCGACATTATCATACCCGTGGCCCCTCGGTCATCGGGACTGCTTCCAGGCCTGAAATCCACATTGTCACCGACAACGGGAAGAAGCTCATCCGGCCTGTCCCTTAGCCGGAAACGCCCCCTGAGCGAACACTTTACATTGACGCCGCCACTCGATACGACATAGATGGAGCCGCGGATCCTGGTTACGACACCTCGCGACAACAATACTTCTGACATGGCCTATTCTCCACACCTTGAGTAACCCGTAATAAAACCCATCACAGGATAACAAAAACATATTGTCAATTAAATAGTAAACTGCTATACACAATAAGGAGTTGAAAACGAAAGACAAATCAAGAATGGAAACATCCAAACTCGTCCCTTTCTTCCAGGAAAAGCTCTGTTTATTTCATCTTCGGTCCCGTAAGAAGATGTCAGTGCTGCAGGAGATGGTGCGCCATCTCGCGGAGCAGAAACTCATCTCCGACGGGCATTTCATCATGGAGATGCTGAAAAACCGCGAAAGCCTCGGCAGCACCGGGCTGGGCAACGGCGTAGCCTTTCCCCACGGTAGATCCCTCGCAATCAAGAAATTGATTGTCCTGTTCGCGAGATCGGCCGGCGGAATCGATTTCGATTCTCTCGACGGAAAACCGACGAAAATCTTTTTTCTCATCCTGGCGCCGAGCGATAAGGGTGCAGAAGTCTATCTCGCATTGCTCAGTCAGCTCATCGGCCTTGTCCAGAAACCGGCCGAACTGAAAAAACTCACTGAAGTGACCGACTACAAATCACTGATCGAGCTTTTGGGAGGATAGATGCCGCTAAAAGAAGCACATAGGCTTCTAATCGCCCTTCAGGACCTCGATATCATGATCAAGGAGGCGAAGGACAAATCCACCTCCAAGGAACTCGAGAGCCTCGGATTCAAACTGACGGGCCTCGAGGAGCTCCAGGATGCGCGCTCCAAACTCGCCAAGAAGATCTCCCCCACCGTTCTTCAGCGCTATAAAAAGCTGACGGGGCGCTACACGATGGCTATTCTTCCCGTCACCGGGGACCTCTGCCTCGGTTGCTTCGTCAAGCTGCCCACCTCCTTTTTCTCCTCGATCAACAGGGACCTTCTTCAGACCTGTGAGAATTGCGGAAGATTACTATATATACCCTGATAGAAACCCGCTTTTTGACCCAAACCAACACGCCCTTCCAGATCTCATGAGCTGAGTTCTGATTTAATGCACAGTCAAATAACATTTTAGATAAACTTCTTGAAAAATTCGGTTTTTTGCTGTAAAGTATTTTAATCCGTTAAAATATTTAACGATCGTTGATGCAGATGAACCGTGAAAATTATGATAAGGGTATTGCCTCCCGGTACATCACCAAGAAGGTCCTCGGCAACTATCCTCCCTGGCGGGGGCATGGCGTCACTGACTCTCTCAGCGAAAAGAGCTTTTTCCGGTTCTCTCTTAATTCCGAGGAAAGGATATCGCTCTCCCTCGCCGATCTCGAGATGAGGAAGGCGCTCTTTTCAGGCGAAATATTCCCGTCCACCCTCTCGCTCCAGAAGACAAACAACAGCGTATCATTTCTGCTTCCCTATACAAACTTCGTGCCGTTGACAAAGGCGCTCCCTTCGATTGAAACGGCGAAGGTCAGAGAAACAATGGCCGAACTGTTCGCGGCGATTCTCCCCCTCCTCGAGAAGGGATATTATTTCGGCAACCTCGCCCCCGAAGCGATCGTTCTCGCCGGCAAGGACCTCAAGGTGCTCCCCACCGCATACCTGCTGCCTTTCGAAATCCTTGCTCACCTGAAAGGGGAACCGATATCTTTCGGCGGTCTCGATGCGGCTTTGTGCCGGGATCTCGAGAGTATCGGGCGCCTGCTCGATACATTCGTGCTCTATATGCCCGATAAAGCCGCGAAACAAGGGCGCTCGCTCTCCAAACGACTCCACTCCTTCTCCTGTGACATGACCAGGAAGAGCTGTTCAGACCTGTTTGATGACCTCCTCACCTTTGCCGGCCTCGAACATCAGGAGCCGTTCGTTCCACCCGGCATGATCCCTCCATTTATAATGCCCAAGACGGCCATGGGACTGATGAAGAAGGCGGCCGAAAAGGCGGCAGGCGGCAAAAATCAACTCGTGATACTCAAGGGGGACTGCGGAGAGGGAAAGAGCCGGTTCGTCCGGGAAGCTGCGGAACGCCTCACAGAGGATTGGGGTTTCGAGCATGGGGCGATCCTTAGCGATCAGAACCTCTTTCAGGATATGGGACCTGACTCGTTCGACGACGGCCATGGATTCGTCGTCATCGACGATCACTCCCAGGAGCCGCTTGTCAGCTGCCACATCATCGATAGACTCTGCCGAAGCCTGACGAGCTGCCCGTTAAGCGTCATTGTCGTAAACAACAAATCTCCCGACTACTATGTCTCCTCCTTGACGGATGAATGCAGCAGAAAAAGCGTCCCGATCACTCACATCCCGCTGGCGCCGCTCAGCCGCCAGGAAAAGGGAAAGGCCGCAGAGAACCTGGGAAAGCGATTCTCCGGACCACTCTCTTCCCTCACGGACGAGGACCGTTCTATACTCAACTTCATGGCGGTCTTCAAGTTCGAAATGCCCCTGAAGATCCTGCAGAACGTCTTTCCCACTTCAGGAAACGGCATGTACGAATCGATCATGAGGTTGCGAGCGCAGGGGCTTGTCGAGGCAAGGTCGGAGGATTCCATTCTCTCTGACGGTGAAGTCTGCCTGCTGTACAAACTCAGCGGCAGGACCCTGGCCGAACATGTCCTCAAGAAGATTCCCAAGAAGCGCAGGGAACAGATCCACAGAAACATCACGCTCATCCTCGATGAGATCGAGAACGCCCCGACACTCTATATCTTCCATCATCTCGCACAGGCAGGTGAAAAGGAACTGGCCGCCGTCAAGGGTTATCAACTCTTCAAATCCATGCTGGAGCGGGAAAACCTGAGTGCGATCAACTGTTTCAACGAAAGCTACCTGCATGAAAAACTCGACCGTCACCTACCGGCCGAAACCCGCTTCAATCTGCTGCTCGAACTCGGCAACTACTTCTCGCTGATCGGCAATATTGCGCGGGCCGAGCAATTCTATCGAAGGTGCCGTGAGGACATCTCCTCGAAAAAGATGGCGGCTGAATTTCGGAGCCTCGCCGTCGAAGCGGTGCGGAAGGAATGCGAGATCCTTGAGAAGCGCGGGGAATTCATGAAGGCGGAGAGGCTTCTCGAGAGAACCCTCGACACACATGGGGAGCATCTTCTTTCGAATCAGCGGGCGAAATTGTATAACGATCTCTCCTGGGTCCATTACCGGCTCGGCCTATTCGACAAGTCTCACGAAAACTGCCTGCTTGTACACAAACTCCTCGACGAGAAAAAATACCCGCTCGAGATCGCCCAGACATACAACCTGATGGGAACGATCAACTGGAACAGGAGCCAGTACGAAGACGCCGTCACCTGCCACCGGAAATGTCTCACGCTCCGAGAACGCTGCAACGAGGAAATCGGGATCTCGACCAGCCATAACAACCTCGGGCTCGTATATCTCTCGATGGGCAAGTTGAACGACGCCCTCGGATGCTTCAAGAAGAGCATGGAGATCAAGAAGCGCCACAGCAACCTTCCCGGCCTCGCGGCGGCGCATCTCAACATAGCCCTCGTCTACCTCGACCTCGAGCAACTTGACGAGGCGGAGAAATCCTGTCTTACTGCCACCAGGCTCGCCGAGGATATAGGCAATCAGCAGCTGCTTGCCGAGGCATACGGCACTCTGGGGGATATCAATTTTTTAAAAGGAAGGTTAAACTCCGCGCGCGATTACTTCTACAAGGATCTACACATCTGTCAAAAGACAAAATCCCAGAGGGAGAAAGCGGTCGTTTTCCGCAGGCTATGCGAGCTTGCCCTGAAGGAAGGAAATCACGAGGAGTCACGCAAACTGCTCGAACAGGCGAACTCTCTCAACAAGATCATCGGTTCGCGCCTCGAAGCGTGCCTGATCAATATCCTCGAAGCGAGGTTGCTGCTCGCCGAAGGCAAGAGAGAGCAGGGCAAGAGGCTGCTCGAAGGAGTGAACCTCGAGCTCTCGCTTCTCGGCAGAAAGACCACCGCCGTATTAACCGCTGCGGAGATCGGACGCCTCTACCTCGAGGAAGGGAATGAACCGCTCGCGAGGGAATACCTGCTAAGAGCCATATCGCTTCTCGGAGATTCAGAAAACATTCCACGTAACGTGCAGACCCTTATCGACGCACTCGACACCGAATCGGCGAAATCTCTAGAACAGATCAAGTCGGATTCCGACAGGTTCCAGGTGCTCTGCAGGCTGACATCGATCATCAGAACAATCCACGATCCTGAAAAACTCTACAGCCTGATAGCCGAGACCGTCATGAAGATCACCGGCATGAAACGCGCCGCGCTGATCCTGCAGGGAGAGGAGGCTGAATCCTACAGGATCCTGGCGGCAAGCGGCGTTTCATCGAAACAGCAAATATTGCCGGACAAGAATGTTTCGGCCCTGCTCGACATCGCAAAACAGCTCGGATATCCTCTCGACGCCTCCAGCGTCTCCCTCCCTTGCGACAAGGTGAGCGAAGCATTTTTAAAGGAGCATCCGAGCATAATCTGTATCCCGCTCTGGATAGAGGACGAGGTGACCGGATTCCTATACCTCGACTCCACCAGGAAAAACGCTGGCACGAACGAGGAGAACCACAGCTTCCTCATCGCCTTCAGCCAACAGGTCGCCCTGGGACTCGAAAATATCCTCCTGTCTCGAAAGATCAAGAGCATCGAGAGGACCAAGCCGATAAGGCCCTCCGGCGTAAAAACAAAGGGACGAAACACCTTCAAGGAAATCGTGGGGTCCTCACCCGCAATCAAGCACATCTTCAAGCTGATAAACGACATCAAGGACATGGACATGTCCGTCCTGTTGATCGGGGAAAATGGTACCGGCAAGGATCTGTTCGCCAAGGCGATACACTACAACAGCCACAGGCGGGACAAGCCCTTCGTCTCTTTGAACTGCGCGACCATCCCGCGCGAACTCATCGAGAGCGAATTGTTCGGTCACGAGAAGGGCTCGTTCACGGGGGCGCATCGTCAGCGAATCGGCCATTTCGAGTCGGCGCGCGACGGCACGATCTTCCTGAACGAGATCCGCGATCTTCCAATCAGTTTGCAGCCGACACTTCTCCGGGTCCTCGAAGAACAGAAATTCTACCGGGTCGGCGGCCGAAAGGAGATCACCACCAACGCCAGGATAATAGCCGCGACCAACGTCGACCTCCTCGAACTCATCAAGAAGAAACAGTTCCGCATAGACCTCTACCACCGCTTGAACATATTTCCCATAAGGATTCCTACACTCAGGGACCGCAAAGATGACATCGAGCCGCTCTGCAACCATTTCCTTGCGACCTACTGCAACATCTACAATATTCCCCTCAAGACGATCGCGCAGGCGGCACTCGCCTATTTCTTCGAATACGATTGGCCGGGCAACGTCAGGGAGCTGGAGAATATCATAACGCGGCTCGTCATCACGTCGAAGAGAGATACGATCCTCGTGGAGGATCTGCCCGATAACATCCTGAGCCGCCCACTGGCCGAGACGCCGCCGCTGAGCCCGACCCTGGAGGACGCCGTAGAAAACCTGCTCGACACGATCAAGTCCACCAACATGGAACCGAGCATGCAGCTGCTCCAGTACGAGATAGCCCATCAGGTGCACGAACGGACTGAAAGCGCGCAGGAAACGGCCAGGATCCTCCAAGTCTCGAAACCTACAGTCTACAAATGGCTGAGAATGTATAATGAGAAAAACAACAAGTAGAAAGACCTATCCCTTCATCCGGTGGGCCTTTATCCTTTTTGTAGTGCTCCTTGCCGTCTACATCCCTCTCAAGATCTACATCGCCCGGTCGGATAACCCGGAGAGCGGCCGGAAGGATCCTGTATCACTCAGTATCTTCCTGACAAATGAGCTGAGCGGATACAGAGAGCCGTGCGGGTGAAATAGCGAAACGCAGTCCGGGATGGCCAGGTGGGCTACCCTGATCGAACAGAGACGTGACGAACGGCCGGTCGTGCTCGTCGACACGGGTAATTTCTGCGCCAGTAGGCGCGTGAAAAACCAGGATGTCCAGGACCGCTTCTTCTTCGAGGCGATGAAGCTGCTTCGTTACGACGCCCTGGCGGTTGGGGAAAACGAGATCCTCTTCGGGAAGAAACGCCTGCTCGAAACGGCGAGACACAGCCGCCTCGAGCTGGTAGCGGCGAACATCGTCGAAAAGAGATCACAGGAGCCTCTCACAACGCCCTATGTGATAAAAGAGATCGGGGGCACCAACCTGCTCTTCACACGCATCGGCGCATTGAAGGTCGGTATCTTCAGCGTCGTTCAACCTACCCTGGTCTATTCGGCGGACCGGCTCACAAGGGACTATTACGAGATAGAGAACCCGCAGATGGCGGCGCTTCGCGCGGCCTCCGAGCTCAGGGAGAAGGGGTGCGATATAGTGATCGCTCTGAGTCATCAGTTGTGGGACCGGAGCTTGCAGCTCGCCGGGAAAGTGCCCGGTATCGACCTTGTCATATCGAGCCACAGGATCAACGCCAAAACCCACTCAGAAATGCACGGCAGCACATTGCTCGTCGGACCGGGCGAAACAAAGACATCTTTTACGGAGATCCTTGTGGATCGAATCGACGGCCAATGGGAAATGACGGCTGTCGACAGGGGCTCCGAGCTCCTCGAGTTGACCGATCATCCTGAATTCAAAAGAATAGAACAGGAATACAAATCAACATCAAGGGCCAAGCCTGTCAAGGAGAAACACTAGAGGCCGGCAGCGGACGGGAGCTCTCGTCCCTCGACGCCCAAACCAGAAGAGAGAGTGTTTATCATGAGACTCGACCGGATCGTTCAATACCTCGATACGACGCTGCGTACGGATGATTTCGCTTCGGATTCGGCTATGAACGGCCTACAGGTGGAATGTTCGAAAAACATAACGAAAGTCTCTACAGCCGTCGACGCCTGCAGAGAATCCGTCACAAGGGCCTCCTCCTGCGGCGCGGAGCTCCTGATCGTTCATCACGGACTATTCTGGGGAGAACCTGTTCCCCTGGCCGGAGTGATGGGAAAACGTATCGGGCTCCTGTTCTCGAAGTGTGTCTCTCTATACGCGGCGCACCTCCCTCTCGACTGTCACGAAGAGATCGGTAACAACATCGGGCTCGCCCGCCTCCTCGAACTCGAGAACCCCGAGCCATTTGGCATCTACCGCGGCATAAAGATCGGGCTCAATGGTACGCTGCCGAAGCGGTTGACCCTGCGGGCCCTATCCGCCCGCCTTACGAAGAAGCTCGGTGGTTCATCGAAGATATTCCCATTCGGTCCTTCTGAAACGAAAAGACTGGGCATCGTCTCCGGTGGCGGCTCGATGCTTGTTCAGCAGGCGAAAGAGACGGGCTGTGACACACTTCTGACGGGGGAACCGGCACATTCCGTCTACCACACCGCGCGCGAGGCGAAGATCAACCTCGTATGCGCCGGACATTACGCCACAGAAACACTAGGCGTGAAATCGCTTGGCACGCTCCTCGAGAGAGAGTTCGGACTCGCTTCGAGATTCATCGATATCCCGACGGGACTGTAAGATTTGACAGAAAACCGGTTCCCGAACGGCTTGCGCCGCCAGGAGATCGTATTATTGGTATTTTTATGTTTAATTCCGATTATACGGCCGACAGGGAAACCCTTTGTTTACAGTGTAAAACGCTATTGACCCGATTCGGTCACCTATCGATCTTGAAGGACTCGTGCTCGGGCCAGGAGAGCGGATCCTTCTCTATCTTTTCCATCAGCAGCTCGATCGCCTTCATGAGCTGTGCGTCGTGGCCGCGCGAGACCTCGACCGGGTCGAGATCAACGACGATATCGGGCTGAACGCCCTCGTTCTCGACGATCCAATTTCCTTCGGGATCGTATATACGGTAATCGGGCGCCGATAGACCGCCGCCGTCGATCAGTCCGAGCCACATCGAGACGCCGACGAGTCCGCCCCAGGTGCGCGTGCCGATAACGGGCCCCATCTTCTTCATCTGGAACTCCATCGGCAGCATATCGCCTCCCGAGCCGGCCTGGCGGTTGGTGATGCAGACCATGTAGGCGCGCGTCGCCATGCCCGGATTCGTCTGGTCGTGCGAGTAACGGCGCGTCCAGTAAGCGAGTACCTCCTTGTCCAGCCTCCGGAGAAAGATATCGGGATCGAGGCCGCCGCCGTTGAACCGGCCGTCCACGATGATCCCCTTCTTTCTCAGCTGCGAGTAGAAATACTTGGGAAACTCGGTTGCCGAGCCGAGGTATGTATCGGGTAGATGTACGTAGCCGATCGTGCCGTTCGATTTCTCGTCGGCCACCTTCCGGTTGTGCTCGACCCAATCCTGATATTTGAGTCGATACTCGCTGCGGATCGGGGCTACAGTGACCTCGCGGGCTTCCTTCACAGAGGGCTTGGACCCTACGAGGAGCTTGATCTGCTCCCCCGCAAGACCCTGGAAATAGCTGTAGATATTACGCTTGGATGTTACCTCTTCCCCGTTCACCGCGAGCAGATAATCACCCTCCTCGATATTGACACCTGGGAGAGTCAGCGGAGGTATGATCTCCCGGCTCCAGTCGGACACACTGTATATCTTGCCGAATTTATAGCGGCTTGCCTTTTCGTCGATCTCCCAATCTACGCCGAGAAGGCCGACATTGACACGGTCTGCGTCACGGCGGCTGTCACCGCCGAATACGTATGTGTGGGACGTGCTGAGCTCTCCTATAAGCTCTCCGATGATATAGCGGATATCCTGCCGGCAGGAGACAAACTGGAGAAGACTTCCGTACTTCACCCTCATCGCGTCCCAATCGAGCCCTTGCATATCCGGATCATAGTAGAAATCCCTCTCCATCCGCCACGCCTCGTTAAAGATCTGCGTCCACTCCTTTATCGGCGCGATCCTCATCTCGAGGTCGGCGAGGTCGAGCGCCTCACCCTTCGAATCGGTCGCCGAGGCGTCGATGATACCGATGGCGTTGCTTTTCCTGTAGACGATCTTCGACCCGTCGGCCGAGAGCTTGTATCCATTGATCCCCTTGATGACGGTCTTCTCTTCCCGGTCCTTGATCGAGAACCTGTACAGATCCATCTGCCCGATACTCCTGAACTCGAACCGGTTGAAATCGCCCTCGTCCTTGTTGAGATAGAAAAGGCCCTTCTCATTCGCGGAGAGGCTGCGGTAGTTGCCCCGTGGAAGGGGAAGATGCTGGATCCTATGAGCCAGCCCGGAGAAATCGATCGTCACCGCTTTATCCTTCTCTTTGTCCTTTTTCTCCTTCTTGTCGTTCCCATCTTCGTCGCTCGAGATCTCGACCTCGTCGCTGCGGAATGGCAGGAACGGCTCGCCACCCTTGCGAAGCGTCAGGGCATAGATACCGGCGACCTTCTTGTAGACCAGTTCCCATTCGAAGTCGCAGAGTGTCGCGTTGAAACGCCTGTTCGAGATGAAGAAGAGGTGCTCGCCGTCCGCGCTGAAGACGGGGCCGAAATCGTTGAAGATCCCCATGCTCACGTTACGGCTCTTTCCGTCATCGAGTGAGTAGATATAGACGTTGTAGACCAGGTCCGAGCCCATCTTCGAGTAGGCGATGTACCTGCTGTCGGGGGACCAGGCGAAATCGTGTATCGGTTTGAGATCGAGCGATACATCGATGTTCTCGTACTCGGCCCTGTCGACCTCTGTGATCTCTTTCGTGTCGATGTCTATGTAGAAACAGCGGAGAGTCTGATCGGCGAAGGCAAGCTTCTTACTGTCGGGGGACCAGCGAAGCGTGTGCCTGTAGCCGTCCCTGTGGCCGGAGAGCCTGATCGGCTCATCTGTTCCCTTGGGATCTGCTATGTAGATCTCGTACTCGCCCCGCTTGTCCGAGATGTAGGCGATCCACTTGCCGTCGGGCGACCAGGTCGCGTCCTTGTCTCTCGAGCCGCAGTCCCTGGTCAGGTTTCTCGTCGGCCCGTGTTCCTTCGGGACCGTGAAGACCTCTCCCCTGGCCGTTACGAGCGCCCTTTCGCCGCCTGGCGAACAATCGAAGTGCGTGATCCGGTCCTTCACGTTCTCCACGAACGGCCTCATCTCGGGCGCGTCAGTCTTTATGGCGACCTCTATCTGCTTTGTCTCCTTGGTTTCGACATCGAGCACCCAGAGTGTGCCTCCAAGCTCGTAGACGATCCTTCCATCGCCCTTGCTGGGACGGCGCACGTCGTATTCGGTGTGGTTCGTCAGCTGCTCTACATCGCCTGTCTCGGGATCGAGCGAATAGATGTTAAGCGTCCGATCGCGGTCGCTGCTGAAGTATATCTTGTCCCCTATCCACATCGGAATCCGGTCGGTTCCCTCGAATGTCGTGAGCAGCCGGTCCTCGTTCTTGTCGAAATCGAATAGATAGATGTTCTGGGCGGTCCCGCCCTTGTAGCGCTTCCAGGTCCTGTGCTCGCGCGCGAGACGGTTGTAGGCGATCTTGGTGCCGTCGGGCGAGAAGCTCCCCTGCGCCGCCTCGTGCATGATCAGTTCCTCGAGGCCCGTGCCGTCAGGCGATATGAGAAAGAGATGCGAGAAATAGTTATGGCTGTTCCTATAGGAGCTGAAGATGATCTTGTTCTTGGTCGGGTGCCAACCGACGACCTGATCAGTCATTGGATGGTATGTAACGCGGGTTATCTCTCCCCCGTAGAGGTTCATCACGTAGACATCTGCGTTGCCGTCATACTCTCCGGTGAAGGCGATCAGCGATCCGTCCGGGGAGAACTTGGGAAAACTTTCCTCGCCGTCGTGGATCGTGAGCCTCGTCGCGACCCCGCCCTCGACTGGCGCGGACCATATGTCCTCGCCGAAACTGAAAACGACCGTCGAGCCGTGAATATCGGGAAACCGCATCAGCGGCCTCTGCTCGGCTGCCGCGGCCGGCAGAGCAATAAGACTCGTAACGAGCGTCGCCGTCAGAAGGACAACCATCGCTGAAGGCCCGAAAACCGTTCTAACGCGAAGACTTGGAAGCATAATACCTCTCCTTGGTTGAGAGTTGATGTGCACCGGTGCTAAATGCAATTACGAGCGCAACATTGGAAAGTTTCAGACTGAATCGTCAGGTCCATTCTTCGAATCGATATCTTAGCTAAAACAAACAAAGAGATATGATGATAGGATATAGAGGCATCAGCAATATGACTTCCTTCATGATTCTGGCCGCTCGACTTGTCCACTTGATTGCTAATCATAGGATAAACGAGTTTTCTCATCCGCCATTGTTGGTTCAATGATCTTTTTCCATTCGGGATCATCCCATGTCCCCAATTGATCGTGCATATTGAGGTACTTTTGAGGTATAGGATGAGTACCATAAACGACTTCAAGACCATATCTTGTTTTGATAAAATCACAAAAATATGTAATATGAGGACATGGGGGATACCCCACAACCAGCCCGGTGGCAAGATGTATCGCCTCTGCGCCGTTTTTCTTCATTTCTTCCACGGCATATTCAACATTGCCGCCAGGACACCCATCACAGCTGGTATACCCGACAACTTCGACTTCCTTATTCTTGTACCTGCTAAACGCGCCTTCTCTATTGCGCACTGACCTAAAACACTTCCCACCCGCGCACCTACGATAGCGGTCACAGATGATTATTCCGATCTTCGTTTTTTCCTCCATGCCATCTTCTCCTAATTGTTCGGTGTAACACTTCATACACAGCTCTTATTGCTCCCAAGGGGTTATTGGGTTGATCGCCCTGTCATGTGCCGCTAAATGCTAAAATGCCATTCCGCTGTTCTATCTTTGTTTAATATCAATTTTGACTTATCACCAAATAGGACTGTTTGTGGATCGTATTGTTTGCCCGTTAAAGAAAACTTGATTCTACAAATTCCTGATTTGTCTTCATGTTTGGCCCGAAGGATCATTTTGATATCCGGCCCTCGTGCAACCGTCAATTCCCCTTTCTGTTCCATCCGATATCCATAATTCTTTAATTCTTCAACAAATTTATTATGATCGAGTTCGTCTAGAGCAAATTCGATCTCAATAATGTTCTTTAGCAATAAGTCTTCTTGGTAATATTTTTTAGTATATAGCTTTCTTGTAATATTTATTGATTCCGGATCGATATCTGGATATCTATGCTTCATATAATCAGGGTGGTATTCCATTAACCATGTGTTCAATATAAACGATGCAGTCGAATCCTCATTAGAAAAACCAAACCAATAAAACCAAGGTATTTCACCGTCTTCCGTCTGACGAGACCTCATACCTTTTACTACATTATTTATTCCTAGATCAGTAAAACGTTTATAAAGAGAATCGATTCCATTTTCGATTTCAACACCATATCCTATCCCGGACCATCCTTTATTCTCGATATTTCCTATATCAAAGAATTCGATATATGTGTTTTCGCCCCAGATATAGGTTCCTGTCCATGATGAATTACTATCTGCATACGTTGTTCTTGTCTCGACATAGGCGAATTGTTCCTTTAAATAATCAGAATCACGAATAGAAGAATAAGTAGTACTATCAACGTACACATATACGTGGTTCAGATATACTAGAGGTTCATGACGACTTGATTCTTCAGCACAACCAAAAGACAACAAAAGCAACGAGAGAACAAATAAGATGTAAAAGGTGGTTATCACGAACTGCATGAAGTGCTTCATTGATATTACCCTCCCTAGGCAGGCTGCCAGCTAACTTGCAGGATAGAATAATGGTGGAAGCTACAGGGAATCCCATCATTTGCATACACTTAGCAACAACAGCAACTTACAAGCAACCCCTCAAAAAATCAACAGTTATCTCACCGAACATAGCGGACATAGTGGACATGACGCACATAAGGACCGACTAAAAAAACGACTAAAGAACGAGTCGCAACTTATTGGAGCCGTCTATCTGCTCCGTTGGGCCTGGGCACTCCACACAACACGGACTAGCTATCAACTTAAAGTGTTCGGTTGCCCCTATGAAACGTGTGTCCATCGTAAAGCTTGTGTCTCCGATAATCAACTTTGCAACCAGCGACTCTATGAGGTCGGGCTGCGTGACACTCGTTATTGTACGGGATGTGTAAGATATGCGAAATGTAACGGGTCCAGCTTCGACATAGAAGCAATGTGGGCTATAGAAAATGGAGGGGACGATTACTTGCCATCGGGTTTGTGCAAACCGGCAACGGTATTCCTACACCGGATTAGAGGCAATTGCTCCAATATAAATTCTGCTTTATGCCTCGCATCCACGCCACACGCGATAGCCTTCCACAGTAACCTTTCCGCGCGCGTAATCGAGATGCCAGCCTTCTGGAACGGGCATTTCGCTGTAGAGCCGTCTTCGTTGCGCCTCCAGCAATAATCGTGGTCTGTGGAGAAAATCGGCCGCGCAGACGACACTGTTCCCCGTTTCGCGGGAAACGCTTTTCAACCAGGCGATGCCCTCTTTACACCTCATCAGGTGGTGATCGAGAATAACCGTATCTATTTCACGTGACAGCCTCAACGCGTTTTCCCACGCGTATTCCTGTTGATCGGCCGAAAGTCGTTTGAGGTAGAGTGGAGGGCCGGAGGCCAGCACAATATCGGGACGCCATTGCAGTATCTGGTTGATCGATTCACGGTTGAGAAGCTGGATATCGGACGCGTGCACGAATACCTGTTCCTCATCCTCGATCCGCGTCATCATCACTTCCCCGTGAGTGCTGTCTGCTTCACCATGAGGAACGGGTATCGAAAAGCACATATTCCCATCGCATGTTCCTTCTGCGTTGTGCAGATCCCGGTTCAAAGCGGCGCGGAGGGCTGTGGCCCTTTCCTTCATTCTGGGAGTTAGGGCGGAGATATCATTGGACCAGAAGCGGGCGTTATGCTGCAAGCCGTTTACTTGCTCGATACTTAGCTGGTACGGATTTGCGTCGAATAGGGGAATGTGGTCGCCATGATAGTGACTGATCACGACGTCGGTCGCTTCGGTCAATGCAGCCGTGATCCGTTCGCGGATCTTAATTCCTACCGCTACCTGAAAAGGATGGGGAAGCAGTCCGTATCGTTGATATCCAAGAGCGATCCCTGGATCGATCAATATCGTTCGGTTTCCCGATTCAATTCTGCAGGAGAGTCCCCGGACTCCCAGAGATTCCGTGCCGAAGATCTCGATATCCATATCTGGAATTATCCGTTCATTACAGGTCACCCGGGCATATGATGAAGCAATACAATATCCATCACCCGGCATCCGATATCCGCGGCGATTATCGGACATTTGGCCATCAGGAGGAAAAACACCGTTCTCTTCGTGTCAGACAAACCTTCGAAGTTTCCCTGTCCTTTGCTGATGACCATATCTGCCGCACGGAACCTTTCCATGAACTCATCGGAACACAGGGCCGGGATTGTGCCGGGTGCATCAGAACCCGACGATACTATTTCGGCAACGTTATCGATGCCACAATCGATTGCATCCTTCTCGAGGGCATCGTTTATGATCGGTTTTTCCTTCACTACGTATGTGATCTTCTTTGTTCCGTCCATCTTCCTGATTTCTTCAATCAGGATCCGGTCGAAGACGGTTTCACCCGCGTTATCACCCAGATAGAGTATAGAGCTCGCATCGATCAATGATTCCCTGAATGAATCGATATGAAAAAATACTCTATCCTCATCGCCTGTCGTATTCCGCTCGGTCGATAAGATCTTCTCCAGTTCCGCTTCGATGTCCAGACTGTTGTTCACGCCGAAATCTATGATATTTCCAGCTATAGACAGCTCGACTGCGATCCGCAATCTATCGTTGCCGTGGTCAAGGATATCCATGGCTTTTCCAAGAATACTCATGGCGAGTCTGTTACTTCGCTCCTTGATTCGCAGGTAAGGGTCGACCGACCCCGTGTATTTCTGCACAAGGCGGTGAATAACGCGCCCCATTTCAGGTGGAGACGCTTCCAGCGGGAACTCATGGAGGGCTTCGGCGACGGCGTCGAGGATCCGCCGCTGAATGTTCTCGTCAGCGCCAGCGATCCGTGATGCCTCGAGGGCCTGCTTGAAGAAGCATGGTATGCAATCCAGGTAGGTTTTCATCCTGTGTATAATGTAGCCGCAGCGGGAATATTCGCAAATGATTATTAGAAATAAAAATGCGTGTCGGGATGATCTATCCACCAGGTTACATAATTAATCGCTTAAAACTAAGCGCATAGTTAATTTTAATTGCCCGAGGCGGAGACGGATATATGGATGTCGTCTCTGCCAACGGGGGTTCCTCGTCCAGGATTTCATCAATGACGGTGCCGGTTCCTTCTCCGAGTCAAGCGGCTCCTGGGGGACTATCGATTACGTCAGGGGCGACCTGGTCTTGTAGGAATACCAGACCTCCTGGGACACTTCAGATGCTAAATTAATGGCAACCTGGAGGAGGTCTGGATTATGAATAGTGAAGTACGTGACGCCTCAGCTGTTCGCCGAAAAGCAGCGATTCTGCAGTACGCTCAAGGCATCGGGAACGTCAAAGAAGCTTGCCGTGATTTTAATGTGCCCAGATCATCATTTTACAGATGGAAGAAGGCCTACGCCAAAGTAGAACCCTGGCGGTTCCACGATATCAGACACGCCTGGGCAACACGCCTAGTAGAGTGCGGAGTCGATCCTTACACGCTCATGGAACTAGGCGGTTGGAGCAAGCTAGAGATGGTAACGCGGTATCTGCATACGAGCAGGGAGCGGAAAAGAGCCGCCATAGAAGCCTTGGAGAATTACTCGGAATGACTAAAAAGTGTATAAAGATAGCGAGGGAGTGTTGCCAAGTGATTCAAAAGAAGGGGGATAAAAAATATAAAGATGGTGGGAGCTACAGGATTTGAACCTGTGACTTCTACCGTGTGAAGGTAGCACTCTAACCACTGAGTTAAGCTCCCACTCTCCGAGAGGATTCACTATAATGATTCTCAAGGGAATTTTCAAGCAATTCAGCGGGGTGCGCCCGTATCGTCACCCTCCGGGCCGTTATCGCTCCATTCGACTCCGCTCTCGTCCAGCTCTGGCGCCTGCTTCAGTACCTTCTGCGCCTCTTCGAGGTCCTTTCTGCGGACGTAAACCGTCATCAGCCCCAATCCATCCACCGTTATCGGATGGACTCCCTGAACGAGGGCGCCCTTGATCACTGTCAGGATCCCGCCCGATTCGAGTATGCCCTGCACGATCTTCGCCTCGTATTCCCCCTGGAAGGAGGCGAGCATCACCAGTTCCTCTTTGTTGTTCTCGTCCATTTTGACCTCGCTTTCACATGTCTGGTCTGATAATACTACAAGCTAGGCCGGACTGGAAAGGAGAAGCGTGAATTTCGGAGCTCACATGTCGATATCGGGCGGCGTCAACCTCGCTCTCGAACGCGGCAAAGGCATAGGTTGCAACGCCGTCCAGCTATTCGTCCAGAACCGCAACCAGTGGAAGGCGAGGGCTTTTCGCCGTGAAGAAATGACCGCATTCAGGGCCGGCATGCGCGATTTCGAACCCGGGTTCGTCATCGCTCATTCTATATACCTGATCAATCTCGCATCCCCCGAACCGGGGATCCTTGGAAAATCGAAAAGGGGATTTCTCGTCGAGATGCGCCGGGCGGAGAGGCTCGGAATATCCCATATCGTACTCCACCCCGGCAGTCACAGGGGCGCGGGCGAGCGGCAGGGCATCGAGACAATCGCAGAAAGCCTGAATTATGTACTCGACGAGACTGCGGGCGATGACCTCCAGGTGCTGCTCGAGACGACAGCGGGCCAGGGAAACTCGATCGGGCACACATTCGAGCAGCTTGCCGGAATCATAGAAGGGATCGAGCATAAAAACCGCATCGGCGTCTGTTTCGATACATGCCACGCCTTCGCCGCCGGGTACGATCTGCGATCCAAGCGCGCGTACAACGCGGCCTTCAGACATTTCGACGGTACGATCGGCCTGGACCGGCTCCGGGCGTTTCATCTGAACGATTCTCTCAAGGAACTTGGGAGCAGGGTCGACCGTCACACGCATATTGGCGAGGGCCACCTCGGAATTGAAGCATTCCGCCATCTGGTGAACGACGAGAGGTTCTTTGACCGGCCGATGATCCTCGAGACTCCAAAGGGTCCCGATATGGAGGAAGATATAAGAAACCTCGAACTCCTGCGCGGCCTGCGCAAGAAAAGATCCACAAGAAAAATTTAAATGTGGATCTCCACGACATCCCCGTCCTGGAGCACGAAATCACGCTGAACCGACTGGCCCTCGAAGCGCGAGGAACCCCAGACACGGGTGAACTGCAGGCTGTCCGAGAAATCGTGATGTATCTCCCGGGCGAGATCCATGACGGTGCTCCCGATGGGCAGAACGTAGGGATCTTTCATATCAGGCTTTTGATGAGGAATCTTGGTGTAGACCCTGATGATCTCGACCGCTTCGTATACGGCCAGCCTGATCCTCTCGATACCCTTGTCTTCCTTCGCCGATACCGCCACGCAGCGAATTTCTCCGCCCGCAAAGCTATCGAGTCCCACCGGCATATCTTCCCCACCCCCATCGCACTTGTTCAGGATGACAAACATCTTCTTTACGACTCCACCGACGGGCAGTTCCTCGTTGCTCTTTTGCATCGAGAAGACCTTCCCATCCTCCAGCTCATCTAGCAGAAGACCGAGATCCACCTCCGGATCGCCAGAACCGTCTATGACAAGAAGCAGCAGATCCGCGTTACGAATGACGTTGTAGTAGGGCAGCTTCCTGATATCGTCGCCCAGTGGTGGAAGATCGACCATCTGGATCTGAATATCCTCGTACTCCATCATTCCGATGACAGGAATGACGGTTGTGTAAGGGTAATCCGCGATTTCCGAGTGCGCGTGGGTTAAACCTGTGAGAATGGTCGATTTGCCCACGTTTGGAAGCCCCAGCAGGATCACCTGAGCTGCGCCCTGCTTGTCTATACTGAATACCGAGCCCCGCTTCGACTTGGCCTGCCGCTCCTCCTGCTCCTTGAACTGGGCGATCTTACGAGTGAGTCCGGCGCGCAGCTTATCGGTCCCCTTGTGATGGGGCATAGCGGCGAGCATCTCCTCGAGAGCGGCTATCTTCTCGGGAGTCGTCCTGGAGTTTTTGTATTCCTTCTCCGCGGCAAAATAGGCGGGAGGAAGATTCGCAGGCATCGTTGACCTCCACCATACATTTACGCGTCTGCTAGGCACTGTCGCTGAATGCGGGGCGATACACCAGTCACACTTTACCAAAATCCCACTGAGTGTTCAACACGCCTGCTCTTCCCGCAATTTTATCTTGTTCGATACGGCGGCTCTCACTATACTTCGATTTCCGGATAAAAGCCGGCATGCCGAGCTTTACTTGAAGCGCGAATACCCATCCCGATGCGGGAAGATCACACATCAAATCACGGGAGGACAGCATGTACGATGTGGCTATCATAGGCTCAGGACCTGCGGGTCTCACCGCGGCTATCTACTCCTGCCGCGCCGAATTGAAGACGGCGGTCATCGAGGGAATGTCGGCCGGCGGTCAGCTCATGATCACATCGACTGTCGATAACTTCCCCGCGTTCCCCGACGGCATCCAGGGACCGGAGCTGATGGGCAGGATCAAGAAGCAGGCCGTCAAGTTCGGCGCCGAGATCATCTCCGGCGACGTCAAAATGACCGATCTGGATTCAAAGCCATTCGTGATCACCATAGGTTCCAATACAATAGAGGCACGCTCGATCATTATCGCCACAGGATCCTCTTCGCGCTGGCTGGGGCTCGAATCGGAGACCGCACTCAGGGGCAAGGGCGTGAGCGCCTGCGCGACATGTGACGGATTCTTCTTTACCGACAAGGAGATCGCCGTCGTGGGGGGAGGCGACGCCGCTATCGAGGAGGCCACCTTCCTGACCAGGTTCGCCAAGAAAGTGACTGTGATACACAGAAGAGACGAGCTCAGGGCGAGCAAGGCGATGCAGAAAATGGTCTTTGATAACGAGAAGATATCATTTGCCTGGGATTCGGTCGTCGAGGATATACTCGGCGCGGATGAAAACAAGGTGACGGGAATCCGGCTCAAGAACGTTAAAACCGGCGAGACGAGCGATCTGACCGTCGAGGGCGTGTTCATCGCGATCGGTCACGATCCCGCGACCAAGATCTTCGATGGAAAGATCGACCTCGACGAGCACGGATATATCGTAACGAAAGAGAATACGAAAACCAGCGTACCGGGCGTGTTCGCCGCCGGCGACGTAAAGGACCCGAGATACCGGCAGGCGATATCGGCCGCGGGCAGCGGCTGCATGGCCGCTATCGACGCCCTTAAATTTCTCCAGGGCGAAGATGTCTCACCGGGCTGATGACGGACGTCCGTAAATAGGACACCGGGAAATACTCCGCGCGGCAGACGGAAGGACACCATGGAACGTTTCAAGGGAAAGAGAGCTCTCGTAACGGGCGGCTCGAGAGGCATCGGGCGCGCGATAGCAATGCGCCTCGCCTCCGAAGGAGCCGATGTCGCGGTCAATTTCGTCAAAGACGAGCAATCCGCCGCCGAAACTGTCAAGGAGCTCGAATCGCTCGGACGAAAAGCAATCGCCCTCCAAGCAGACATCTCGGAGCCGAAAGAGGTCAAGAAGCTCTTCGCCGACGTCAAAGAGACATTCGGCGGACTCGACCTGTTTGTCTCGAACGCCGTTTCGGGAGTGGTCGGACCGGCCGAGCGGATCGGACGTTTCGGCTGGGACCGCGCCATGAACACGAACGCGAGATCATTTCTCCTCGGCGTGCAGCAGTCGGTCAAACTGTTCGGGGACCAGGGAGGCAAGATCATCGCCGTCTCCTCGATCGGCAGCGTTACATGCCTTCCCGGCTACGCGGCGGTCGGCGCGAGCAAGTCGGCCCTGGAATCGCTCGTAAGGTACTTCGCGCGCGAGCTGGCGCCCAGGGGCATCAACGTCAACGCGGTATCGGGCGGCCCAGTAGAAACGTCTGCACTTGACTTCTTTCCCGACAAAGAGAAACTGCTGGAAGAATGGACCGACCGGACGCCGGCGCACCGCATAGCCCGTCCCGAGGATATCGCGTCTGTCGCGGCCTTTCTCCTCTCCGACGACGCCTCCTGGATTCAGGGAAGGACCATTGTGGCAGACGGAGGCCTGACACTATAATCGTTCAAGCTTTTAGAAAGGATAGAGATAATGAGCCAGAAACCAGATTTCACCACACTCGAAGTCCTCAGCATCGCAATTAAGTCCGAGATAGAAGCGGTCAAACTCTATACCCGCATGAAGGAGATAACGAAAAGCGACGACCTCTCTCTCAAACTCGATTTCCTTATAGCCCAGGAGCTCAAACACAAGGAGATCCTCACCGAGGCGTACAACAAGAAGTTTCCCGAGGTGGAGCTGAGCATTCCGAAGAAATCGCTCATTCCGACCATCGCCGAGGCCATCGAGAAGGGCGCCGGGCTCAAGGAGCTATTCGAGGCGGCTATGGAGGCGGAGGATAAAGCGGAAAAATTCTACACGGAGCTAGCCGAGAAGACCCGGGATTCCAACAGCAAATCGATCCTGCAGCACCTCGCCAGCATGGAGCACAGCCACTTCTCTATACTCGTGGCGGAATACAAGCAGCTCGAGTTCAGCTCGGAATACAACTCGGACGATTATCTCCGGGGCGAGCGGCTCATGAACCTCGGTCCCTGAGCTCAGCGGGTGTGGAAATCTATAACCTCTTCGATTGCGCGCCGGCAAACGGGGCAGAAATCGATGAGACTCTTCGAGAACATCCTGCAATCGAGGCTGGAACGGTAGAGTCCCTCTGCTGAATAGCCGGCGCCCTCGAAGCACCCCACAACATCGGCATAGATCGAATCGGGCGGCGTTGGAATGGGCGTATCCCCCTCGATCATATCCCCCCACTTGATGTTCTTCGCATCTAGCAGTGCCGTAATATTCTTCTCCCACGGCTCGATGCCGCGCGGATACATATCATTATACGCGACATCGGAGGAATAGTACTCGTCGGCCAGTCCAGCCAACGCATGCCCCAGCTCGTGAACGAATACATACTCGTCATACTCGTTGTCGGAACAGGATATCGAGTAGAGATTGAAGATCCCTCCTCCCCCGTAGCGATCCGTGTTCGCGATGATAACGACAAGGTCGTATGGAGCTCTCGAGGCGGCATCCCGGATCGGTTTGTTCTGAATCGAGAGCATGTACCGCTCCAGGTCGAATGTGTTGAACGAGAGCCCCAGAAAATTGTTCTTATAGATACCTTTGCGCGGTTCGTCCACGCTCGAATCGAGCGAGAGCGTCTCGACGAGTCTCACATTGAAATCGCGCTTTCTGCTTTTGAAAGGTTCGGTTGTGAACATAGCCGCGATGAATCGGTCCGAGTCCTCGCGAAGTTTGTGCATCTCGTCCTTACGGTACCCGTCCCCGAGGATCACGAGATCGACCTTCCTGTCTGCGGGGCCGTTCTCCACCAGCTTTCTCACCTTGAAATGAGAGCACCGTTTTTCCTTACGGATATGATAGTCAGCGGGATCGATCAGCATATCGAACACGTTTCGGAATATGTTATTCCGGTCCCTCCGGTCTATCCTCACCTGCACCGGTCGAAGCGGGTAGGGAATGATGACCGACTCGTGAAAGGTACGGGAAAACTCGGCTATCGCCTCGTCTGTAGTCACCCACTCCCCGAAGAGAGTGCAGTATCCCCTCGAAAAGATCTGTTTGTTGGTCTGCAGATCGAAAACCCTCACCAGATACCCGCCCAGATTGAGCGTGTCGATCAGTGACCTCGGATTTCCTCCCCAGTAGGGCTGCTCGATCAAATCGTCGAGACTGAAGATCTCTGTCGTGGCGGTTCCTGTGTGAAATAGATCTATCCTCAGTCCCTTGTCGGCGAAATACTCTTCATACTCCGTCCCGCCGGCATTGGCGACGGCCCCAAAGATCACCAGACAACAGACAAAACCTAGCAGATGCCGCATTCGTTCCTCCTAGCGCAGAATCCCAAATCCCAACATATACCTGTACAATTGTATCATATATGGGCTGCGCGGTTCCCGCTTAAAGTAGCGGTCACCGTGATCTTGCGACTCCCACCCTTCCGCAGAGCGCGGTCAGCGCGCATATCGAGCATCTAGGCGAGACAGGAGTGCAGACCTCTTTCCCGTACATCACCAGCAGATCGTTAATCTCTATCCAGTGCCTTTCCGGCAAGACTTTCCTCAGTGCGAATTCTGTCTCTTTCGGGGTTTTTGTCCGGACCGCGCCGGTACGATTCACGATCCTGTGCACGTGCGTATCGACGCAGATCCCCGGATTCCCGAAGGCGAGCGTAACTACGAGGTTTGCCGTCTTCCGCCCCACTCCGGGGAACTGCAGGAGTTCCTCGATCGTTTCCGGCACCTCTCCAGCAAAATCCTCCAGGAGTTGCCTCGAAAGCGCGCGTATCGCCCTCGCCTTTGTCTTGTAAAAGCCGGCGGGATAGATGAGCTTCGCAATCTCGCTCTCGGGCAGTTTCGCCATATCACCGGGATTATCCGCCCTCGAGAAGAGCCGTTTGCTTGCCGCGGCGGTCACCTCGTCCTTCGTCCTTGCACTTATAACGGTAGAGACAAGGACACGGTAGGGGGATCTGGTCTTCTTGGCGATGGCTGTCACAGACGGATCTGCCACGCCTCTGATTGCTTCCCTGATCCTGGGGACCGCTCTCTCGAGCAGTTTTGTAGACGCCTTCTCGCCGCCCGGAAACCACTCGGGCCTCGTATATGAATGTTTTTCTTTTCGTTTCGCCATATATCCTGCACCACTTCCTATCGTGGAAAATCAAACTACCACAGCAACGTTGGGGCGGACAATTCATTTCACTTGACATCGGGCTCCGGCGGTTCATATCCTACCACATCCGGCGATCGGGCACTGTCCGGTTACGCATGCCCGTTGGTCGTTTCTTGTCTATAAATACCAATGTCTTACGCACACTGCGATGAAATTTTTCGATTGGATATCATTTTCTCGAAGGGGGATGTGACGCATGGATTTCACTTTTACAGATGAACAGAATATGCTGAGAGAGATGGTCCGGAAGTTCGTCGATAACGAGCTCAAACCGATAGCTGAAAAGATCGACGAGGAGGAGAAGATCCCACGCGATTTGATCGACAAGCTGGCGGAGTTGGGATTTCTCGGCATCTCGTTTCCCGTCGAGTACGGAGGCGCGGGGATGGGAGAGATGGGTTACTGCATCATGCAGGAGGAGATCGGACGGGGATGCGCCTCGACGGCCACATTCATCGGCGCGCACCAGAGTATAGGGGCATCGGGCATTAATATGTTCGGCACCGAGGAGCAGAAGAAGAAATACCTCGTGCCGCTTGCTGAGGGAAAGAAGATCGGAGCCTACGCGCTGACCGAGCCAAACGCAGGCTCCGACGCCTACACGAGCGAGACGGTCGCCGAGGAGAAGGACGATCATTTCCTGCTCAACGGCCAAAAGATATTCATCACCAATGGGAGCTTCGCCGATTACTTCACTGTATTCGCCAAGACAACGGGCGAGGGCAACGACGGAAAGCTCTCGACTTTCATAGTCGAGAAGGAATTTCCCGGATTCAGCGTCGGCAAGATCGAGAAAAAGATGGGAATCAGAGGATCCGAGACCGCTGAACTCATCTTCGAGGATGTTAAGGTGCCGAAGGAGAACCTTCTCGGACGGAAGGGCCGTGGTGTGATCGTCGGCATGAAGGTGCTCAATACGGGCCGGCTCGGTCTCGGCGCGGCCGCCCTCGGCGCGGCGAAAGAAGCCCTGAAACTAAGCGCCGCCTATTCGAAGGACCGCGTTCAGTTCGGAAAGAAGATCTCGCAGTTCCAGGGGATCCAGTGGATGCTCGCCGATATGGCGATGGAGGTCTACAACATGGAGTCGATCCTCTACCGTACCGCCTGGATGTACGAAGAGGGCAAGAACGTGACCCGTGAAGCATCCATTGTGAAGCTCTACTGCTCGGAAGCGCTCGACCGTATAGTCGACCAGGCGATGCAGATTTACGGCGGCTACGGATATATAAAGGAGTTCCCGATAGAACGGATGTACCGGGATTCGAGGATCAACAGGATCTTCGAGGGGACGAGCGAGATCCAGCGAATGATCATAGCCCGCGACATTCTTCACTCCCGGAATCTGTGATCTCCGAGCGGCGGGCCGCTCAAGCCGGATATTCGAACATCTTCGCGACTCTGTACTGCACAGCTTCCGCCACGTGAGGGGCCATGACCTCCCTTGAACCCTCCAGATCGGCGATCGTCCTTGATACGCGCAGGATGTTTCTCCTGCTCCTCGCGCTGAAGAGCAGCTTTCGCTGCGCCGCGTCGAGAAGCTCGGCGGCCGGATCGGCCAGCATGCAGAAGGTTTTGATGTGTTGCGTCCCGAGATCGGCGTTTCTCCTTAAATTCACCGCTTCTTTATAACGCTTGCCCTGGATGGAGACCGCGCGGCTAACTCGGCGCCTCATCTCCTCCGAACCTAACGTTGCGGCAGCGGAAGAGATCGACCATTCGGCCGGATCTACGGCCCTGACCGCTATCTGCATCGAGATCCTGTCGAGCAGAGGACCCGAGATCTTCGAGAGATAACGCTTTATCTGAAGGGGCGAACATCTGCATCTGCCCGAATCGCTCTGAAAGAATCCGCAGGGACAAGGGTTCATCGCCGCAATAAGCTGAAATCTCGCCGGGTAAACGCAAGTTGTGCTTGCCCTCGAGATGACGATCGTTCCCTCTTCGATAGGTTGCCTGAGCGTCTCCAGAACATTCCGCCGGAATTCGGTGAGCTCATCGAGAAAGAGCACTCCGTTGTTGGCGAGGGTGATCTCTCCCGGCGAAGCGTTTCTTCCTCCGCCCACGAGCCCGGCATCACTCGCTGAATGATGCGGAGCCCTGAATGGCCGGTCATAGCTAAGTCCTCCCGTCCCTCTTACGACACTGGCTATCTTGGCGTTCTCGACCGCCTCATCCTCATCGAGCGGCGGCAGGATCGATACGATGCGCCGCGCAAGCATTGTCTTGCCGGAACCGGGCGGACCTACCATCAGGACGTGATGGCCGCCGGCCGCCGCTATCTCCAGGACACGTTTCGCCGTCTCCTGTCCAACGACATGCGAGAAATCTAGATGACCGGTCGCCCGCCGAGCCAGCCTTTCGGGAGAAGAGACTGGCCGCGGCTCGCCTCCGCGCACGATCTCTGTCGCTTCATCGAGATCCCGGCACGGTATCACCTCGAGCCCCGTCATCACGGCGGCTTCCGGAGCGTTCACTTCAGGCACGATAATAGCCCTCGAGCCGCTCGCACGCGCGTAGCACGAGATCGGAAGAACCCCCCTGACCG